>JBHJOS010000129.1:0-2015 GCA_050329415.1 Kineosporiaceae bacterium | reverse complement strand
GCGCCGCAGTCGACGCACTCGTCGGGCTGGATGTACAGCATCCGCTTGCCCTCGTAGATGCAGTCGACGGGGCACTCCTCGATGCAGGCCTTGTCCTTGACATCCACGCACGGCTGCGCGATGACGTACGTCATGTGGTCCTCCTCCGGTCCTGACGAGTGACGGCCCCGGCGATGCTCCCGGTACCCAAGGACAGCATGCCCGACCCGTTGGGCCGCCTCCGGGGACGTACGGGCCACCGGGTGGTGGTCCGGTACCGGCCCGATCCGCGGAAGCGGGCGATGGTGGACGTGCTCGGCGTGCTCGAGGGGATCGAGGAGGGCCCGGGCGGGCTGCTGCGGGTCCGGGCGGACCGCGACGGCCGACTCGTCGAGGTGCCGGCGGCGTCGGTCGTGACCGGCAAGCCGGTGCCGCCGCGGGTCAGTCGTCCCCTTCGTCGTCCCCCGGAGCCGCCGCCGGCTGCGGAGCACAGATGATCCGGTCGGCCGCCGAGTACGACCAGGTGTCGCTCTCGCGGTCGACCTCCTGGCCGTCCCGCCGGAGCACCCGGGTGACGGTGACGTCGAAGCCGGAGGCCGGGGCCTGCGGCTCGCAGTCCGGGTCGGGGTCGTAGACCGTCTCCGGCTCGCGGAAGTTCGACCGCGCGCTGGTCGAGCTCTCCACGTCCCAGTACGGCGTCGACCACATCCGCACCTGCACCTGGCCACCCGCGAGGAACGCCTCGATGAGGACGCCGTGGGGGGTCGTGTTGCGGAAGATCATCTCGACCCGGGGGTCCCAGTTGAGCGTCGCTTCGCGGCCCTCCGGGTACCGGGAGATGTAAAAGGAGTGCGGCTTGTGCTCGACGTCCTCGAGGCCGGCGAAGAAGGCCGCGTTGTACAGGGTCGTCGACACCTGCGACACCCCGCCCCCGACACCCTCGGAGTACCGGCCGTTGGAGATCACGCCGGCGGCCCGGTACCCCTTGTCGATCGTCCGTTCCCCGAGTGCGTCGTTGAGGCTGAAGGTGTCCCCGGGCTGCACGATCATGCCGTTGATCGTCGCGGTGGCCACGCGCAGGTTCTCGGTGCGCGGCGCGTTGCTCGGGTAGGGCGTCGCGAACTCCGCCACGACCTCGCGGATCCCCAGGCCCTGCGCCTGCTCGGTGGTGACCGCGGGCTCGGCGACGGCGGCCTCGAGCTCGGCGATCCGGTCCCCGAGCGCGGCGGCCACCACCTGTTCGGCGAGCTCCGCCTCGTCGAGGACGATGCCCGGCGACCCGGGCACGACCTCCGGGGCGCCGTTGCGCAGGGTCACGGTCGCGTCGACGGGGGCCCGCTCGGCGTCCGGGTCCCGGGACAGGACGATCTGCCGCAGCGCGGTCCCGTCCCCTTCCAGCCGCAACCCGCCCTCGCCGTCCGGCGCGTAGCCGAGCCCGTCGCCGACGAGCTGCGGCGGCAGGAGCACCCGACGGTCGGCGACGACGACGGTGAGGTCCTGGCCGAGCACCTCGGCGGCCTCGGCCAGGGCAGCGTCCACCGCGGCCTGCCCCACCTCGGGGGCCAGTTCCTGGCTGGGCAGTTCGAGCGGTGGGTCGGCCCGCAGCCACTGCTCGCGCAGCGCGGCCGCGGCGGCCGCGGTGTCGAGCCGACGTCCGGGAGCCGGCGTCACCGGCGACGGCACGCCGCCGGACAGGACCACGTCCCCCTCGATCGGTTCCGCGTCGACCTCGGCGGCGAGGCCGGACAGGGCGGCCTCCAGCGCCTCGTCGTCGACCGAGACGTCGACCGGCAGTCGCCCGGCCCCCACAACATGACGCCACATGTCGGACGGAGCCAGCGAGAACCCGGTGACGGAGGCCACAGTGGCGGCCGGGTCCGGTGCGAAGCCGGCCTCGGCCGGGTCGAGCGTGGCCGTGGCCGCCCCGACCGAGACGGCCAACGGCTCGACCGCCTCCTCCGCCACGGCGTCGGTGACCCGGGACACCGCATCGGCCGACGTCAGTCCGCCGACCTCGACCCCGGCGATGCTCGTGT
>JBHJOS010000027.1:0-12552 GCA_050329415.1 Kineosporiaceae bacterium | reverse complement strand
CTGGTCCGGCGGCAACCGGACGCCTTCCGTGCGGGTCGGTCCACGTATCACGTGGCCGAGCCCATCGTCGCCTTCTACCACTCCGTCATGCGGCCGCGCTGGGCGCTGCTGGAGAGCGGTCGGGCGGAGCAGGTGTGGCGCGACGCCGCGCCGCGCTTCACCGCCCAGGTGCTCGGTCCGCATTTCGAGCACCTCTGCCGCGAATGGGTGATGACGGGCGATCACGTCGGTGGGCTGCCCGGCGAGGTCAGCGCCGGCGTCGTGAACGATCCTGCGAGCCGGACGCAGATAGACGTCGACGTCGTCGTGCTGGCGCCCGCCTCGACACGGGAACCGCGCCGGATCCTCGCCCTGGGAGAGGCGAAGTGGGGCGAGGTCATGGGCATGGTGCACGTCGAACGGCTGCGCCGGGCCCGCGACCTGCTGGCGCTGCGGGGGTACGACATCCGTGACACCCGCCTGGTGTGCTTCGGTGCCGCGGGGTTCCGTGACGACCTGGGTCACGAGGTGGCGGCCGGCCGGGTCATGACGGTGGATCTCGAGACGATCTACGGCTGAGGCCGCTCGTCACGGCCCGGCGCCGGCCGGCAGCCCCAGCAGCTCACGGACGTCGTCGGCGGTGAGCGGCCCCGCCGGCAGCGCGCCGTCCTCGCTCATCACCTGCCGGAAGAGCTCGCTCTTGCGGGCCTTGAGCGCCATCACCTTGTCCTCGATGGTGTCCGTGGCCACCAGCCGGTAGACCATGACGGCCCGGGTCTGGCCGATCCGGTGGGTGCGGTCGACGGCCTGGGCCTCGACCGCCGGGTTCCACCACGGGTCGAGCAGGAAGACGTAGTCGGCCTCGGTGAGGGTGAGGCCGGACCCGCCGGCCTTGAGGCTGATGAGGAACAGCGGGGCGTCGCCCTCGCGGAACTCCGCGATCCGCCGGGCCCGGTCGCGGGTGGCGCCGTCGAGGTAGGCGTACGGCACACCCGCGGCGTCGAGGCGGGTGCGCACAGTCCGCAGGAAACCCGTGAACTGGCTGAACACGAGCGCCCGGTGCCCCTCGTCGACGACCTCGCGGACCCGCTCCAGCAGCACGTCGACCTTGGTGGCGGGGACCCGGTCGTAGGCGTCGTCGACCAGTGCCGGGTCCAGGGCGAGGCGACGCAGCAGCATGAGCGAGCGGAGGATCTCGAACCGGTTGCGCTGCGGGTCCTCGATGAGGCGCAGCACCTTCTGCCGCTCCCGCTGGAGGTGGGTCTGGTAGACGCGGCGGTGCGCCGGGGCCAGCTCGACCTCGAGGACCTGCTCCTGCTTGGGTGGCAGGTCGGCGGCCACCTGCTCCTTGGTCCGGCGCAGCATGAGCGGGCGGACCCGGCGGCGCAGGGTCGCCAGCCGGCCCGGGTCGGTGCCGCTCTCGACCGGCTTGACGACGTGGTCGGCGAAGCGCTCGGGGCTCGGGTACAGGCCGGGCGCCACGATCGACAGCAGGGCCCAGAACTCCATGAGCCCGTTCTCCAGCGGGGTGCCCGTGACGGCGAGCTTGACCGGCACCTTCAGCTTCCGCACGAGCTGGTGGGTGCGGGCCCGGTGGTTCTTCACGGTCTGTGCCTCGTCCAGCACCAGCCCGGCCCACTCGACCCCCTCGTAGGCCTCGACGTCGAGCCGGAACAGGGAGTATGACGTGACGACCACCGCCGCCCCGGCCGCACTGTCCGCAACGGGGACGCCGCTCTTCCCCTGGGTTCGCCGCACGGCCGCCACCGCCAGGCCCGGTGTGAAGCGGGCCGCCTCCTGGGCCCAGGCGGGCACGACGCTGGTGGGGGCCACGACGAGGAAGGGCCGCCGCTCGCCCTGGTCGACAGCGTGCGCCACCAGTGACAGCACCTGCAGCGTCTTTCCCAGCCCCATGTCGTCGGCGAGGATCCCGCCGAGTCCGTGGTCGTGCAGCGTCGCCAGCCAGCGGTAGCCCGCGAGCTGGTACGGGCGCAGCTCGGCGTGCACCCCGGCCGGCACCGGGGGTGGGACGAGGTCGGCGTCGAGCAGCGCCCGGACCGACGCCGACCACCGCTCGCTCTGCTCACGGACCGTCCCGAGCGCGGCCAGCTCGGCCCACAGGTCCGCCTGGTACCGGTTGATCCGCAGCCCGTCGCCGGTCGGCGGGCGGTCCTGCAGGGCTCTGGCCTCGTGGATGAGCTCGCGCAGCCGGTGCAGCTCGGGGTGGTCCAGCGAGATGTAGACGCCGGTGTCGAGCACGAGGTGATCCTCGTCCCGGGCGAGTGCGCCGAACAGGTCGGCGAAGCGGACCGGCTCCCCTTCCACCGTCACCGTGACGTCGAGGTCGAACCAGTCGCGCTCGTCCGGCCGGTCGGTGACGGCGAGGGTGACGACGGGCGGCTCGCTCGCCTCCCGGAAGTCCGCCGGGGTCCCGGTGACGGTCACCTCGAGGCCGTCGACCGCCTGGAACCGCGGCAGGTCGTCGCGGACGAAGCGCATCGCCGCGGCCCCGGTGAACCGGGCGCCGTCGAGCATGCCGAGCCGCTGCATCTCCCGGGCGCGGGGTGGCCCCTCCGGAGGCATCGGAAGCCGCGTCAGCAGCTGCCGCTCGGCGGCGGCGTCGCGGTGGCCGGCCCCCCAGCCGTCGTCGACGGGGGACAGGGGGACCCGGACGTCCCGCTCGCCCACCCGGTAGGCGAAACCCCAGCGGACGGCCATGGTGACAGGCCCCTCCCAGGCCAGGTCCAGGGCCAGGCGCGGCGGGCTCACCTCGGGCAGGTCGAGCGACCCGTCCGTGGCCACGGGCATCGCGCGGCGCAGGGCGGGGGACCAGTCCACGGCGAACCGGTCGACGTCCGCGGCCGGGATGCGGATCACCTCCCCGGTGCGGGCGAGGTCCGCCAGCGCGTCCGGCATCGGTTCCGCCAGGCGGGCGAGGACGAGCGTGCCGGGCGGGTGCTCGCCGGTGCCGGTGCCGGTGCCGGTGCCGTCGCCGCCGGTGACGACCCCGACCCCGTGCGCCGGTTCGCCCACCGGCACCACGGTGTCGGCCCGCAGCACCAGGCCGTCGAGCGAGAGCCCGGGTGACAGGCGGGCGCCGCCGTCGCTCGTCCGGTGGGCGGCGAGGGCCACCGACGCCGGTCCCTCGGCGAGGACCACGGCGCGGTGGGTGTCGCGCGGCGGGGTGAGCGCGACCCCGGCCGCCACGATCCGTTGCAGGGCGGCCCACACCCCGGGGCCGCACTCGTCGAGGGGGATCGGTTGGCCGGGCTGGTGGTGCCGTTCGCGTGGCCGGCTGCCCTCGAAGAGCCCGTAGAGGGCGACGACGGCGTCCCGGTGTTCCTCGACGACCCCGCTCCGCGCGGCGACGAGCGGCCATTGCACGACGCTGGTCCGCGAGGCGTCGGCGCCGTCCTGGACGGCCGCCCGGACCACGACCCGGACCGGGGGGACCGGTCGCCAGGCCGACCAGGGCGTCCGTGCGCTCGCCGGTGTCCGCGTGACCTGCACGAGCAGGAGCAGGGGCTGGGGCGGTGCCGCCACCGGGACCGACGGGCCTGGTGGGTCGGGCCTCGCGAGGAGCCGGGAGACCACGTCCTCCCAGGCGGCCGGGCGGCTCGCGGCCGGGCGGCTCGCGGCCGGGCTGCTCGCGGAGCGGCTGCCCGTCGCCCGCGGCCCCGCGCCGTTCCGGGCCGTCAGCAGCACGGCGACGACGTGCTTGCAGTCCTCACCGACCGGGCAGGAGCAGGTCCCGACGAACGTCCGGCGGCGGGACCGACCGGCGTACGGGGTGACGTGGGTGCGGTAGACGTGCCCGCTGCCGAGCACCTCTGCCCGCAGCTCCCCCGGCAGCCGCCGCAGGTCGCGGACCCGGCCGCGGCGGGCGTAGTCCCGGCCCCGGGCGAGGGTGCCCGAGTCGACGGTGGCGCGGATCGCGGCCTCGTCGAGGGCGTCGACCCAGTCCGCCACCGGAGCAGGCTAGCCGGGTGCCGGGCACCGGGCGGATCGCCTCACAGCGACAGAACGCCTCGATCGGCAGCGCCCAGAGCCGATCCCCGATCCGCACGGCGTCGGGGCCGGTGTGGAGGGCCACACCGATCACGAACCTCTCCCCGAGGGAGTCCCGGAGGAACTCCAGCCCCTTCTGGTCGCCGGGCTGGATCCGGGTCGTCGCCTTGACCTCGACGGCGACCACCCGACGGGCATCGTCCTCCTGCACGAGGTCGACCTCGGGGCCGCGCCCGGCGAGGCTGTCGCTGAGATCGACTCGCGGATCCGCTGAGATCGACTCGCCGTCGTGACCCCGTCGCCTCGACCGAGGCACTCGCCTTCGACGGGGACTTCGCCGTCGCCGCTTCACTAAGGTCCGGGCGTGATCCGACGGCTGTGGCCGGGCGGGGCGACGTCCGTGACCCGACCGGCCACAAGAAGTCCCCGAGCGCGTTCACCGAGAAGGTCGGGGCGTCATGGAGGCGGGCATCCGCGACGTCAGACGTGATCGGTCCCACCTGCGTACAGCCGGTCGAGGTCGACGAGCACGACGTCGCCGTCCCGCGCGGCCGAGTGCAGATCGGCGTGGAAGCCGGCGCCGCTGAACAGGAGCAGCCTGGCGTCTGTCGTGTCGAGTCCGGGTCGCGCTGCCACAAGTTCTCGGACGTGGACGAGACGATCGAGGTCCCGCGCCGTCATGGCGTGGCCCCACTTCGCCTCACCGAGAGCGAGCACCTTGCGACCCATCTCGTCACCGAATGCGACGACGTCGACCTCGTGATGGGTCCGCCCGCCGGGGTCAGGGACGAGACCCCAAGTCACCAGGTGCGGCAGGGCTCCCATCGTGTCGGGCGCGGCGGCCGTCGCGGTCCACTCCCGACACATCCGCTCGAAGTGGGGACCGACGACCTGCGTCGAGAAGCGCGCCCGGCTCGATCGCCACACGTCGCGCGCCCGTCCCGGCCGCCCGAGCAGGGACCAGGACGGACGCATGACCGCGTGGTAGAACGCCATCAGAGGCTCGGCGATCCGGAATCGGGGCCGTGCGGGTCGAAAGGCGTCGCTCTCCCGCACGAGCAGCCCGGCGTCCTCCAGGACGTTCAGCGGGTGAGCCAGATCGCTCGACGACCGGCCCACGTAGTTGGCGATCCCGCCCCGAGTCGTGTTCCCCTCCGCGACGGCGGCGAGGACGGAGTGGTAGAGGGACGGCTCCCGCAGCCCCGGCTCTTCCGCCAGCAGATACCGCGCCTCCCGGAACAGCGGGCTGGTGGCGTCGAGCACTGTTCGCACGACCCAGTCGTCGAAGTCGTCGATCGATGTCGGGCGGTCGCCGCGGGCGTACTCGGTCTTGTAGGCGGGGGTACCACCCACGACCGCGTGCAGGAGCGCGGCGAGCCTGGGGTCGTCGATCTCCCAGAACCGCGCCGCCTGACGGAAGTCCAGTGTCGGCACGACCAGCTCGAGGCTCGCCCGCCCCCGCAGCGGCGCACTGCCCGACAACAGCTTGCCCATGAAGGTCATGGCCGAGCCGCACAGGACGAGCCTGGCCCGGGACGCCGTTCTCGCCGCCCGGCGAGGCCCCAGGGCCTTCTGGACGACCGACGGTAGCTCCGGCGAGCTCCGCACCAGGTAGGGGAACTCGTCGAGCACAACCGGGACCGGCCGGTCCCGCCCGAGTCCAAGCAGCGCGTCGATCGCCGCCTCCCACGTGTCGAGTCGCAGCGACGCCGGCAGCCCGAGGTGCTGGGCGAGTGCCTCGCCGAGGAGGCGGAGCGACTCGTCTGACGTCGCCTCCGTGGCCGCGAAATAGAAGCCACGCGCCTCGCTGGTCAGGGCGTCGAGCAGGAACGTCTTGCCCTGACGGCGGCGTCCCGACACGACGGCCAGGGACGCGCCCGGCGAGTCGTCCGTCGCGAAGCGTGCCAGCGCGGCCCACTCCCGGTCGCGGTCGAAGATGTCGCCCGGCTTCACCAGCACACGACCCCCATGTGTGAGTACAGTTCAGTGAACTGTACTCACATCTCAGAGGGACCATGTGGAGCGCTGGCTCGCCAGCCCGTCGACCTGTCAGAAGGAGGACTGGACGCTGCCGCGGAACACCCACGGGCACGGGTTCTGGGCCTTCACCCAGGCCGGCACGTACTCCTTGACGTTCAAGGCGACGGCGACGACGTCCGGCGGCTTCGCCAAGGACACCGGCCTGGTCACGTACACCTTCCAGGTCGGCTGACCGGCTCGCCCGTCGACGATCACGGTGTGCGGAGGGTTGAGCATGGTCGGGATCTCGTCGATCATGTGCAATCCTCCGCAGACAGCTCATGACGCGATGTCGAGGTCCCCGGGCCGCGCCGAAGTGACACCATGGGGCAGGTGGTGACACCCCAGGAGGGGCTGCAGCGTCTCGTCGCGGCGAGTGAGTCCGGTCGTCTCGACGAGGTGTGCCGGCGGCAGCGGATCCGCATCCTCACGGTGTTCGGCAGTACCGGCCGGGGTGACCCGGATCCCGCCGACCTCGACGTCGGGGTGTCCTTCGAGCCGGGCACCGTCCCCGACGTGCTCGCCCTGCTCTCGGACCTGCACGCCGTGGCGGGCCGGGAGGTCGACCTCGCGGTCGTGGACCGGGCGTCCCCGCTGCTGCGGGCGCATGCCCTCATGCACGCGGTGCCGGTGTGGGAGGCCGTTCCCGGTCTGTGGATCAACACGGCGGTGGCGGCGAACCTCGAGGCGATGGACACCGCCTGGCTCCGTCGGCTCGACCTCGAACGCATGGCGGCCCGATGAGGGTGCACCAGTGAGCCCACGACGCCTGGACCCGGACTCCGTGGCCGGGAAGTTGCGGCTCATGGAGCCGCTGATCGACCGCCTCGCCGACCTGGACGGGGTCACGGGCGATGAGCTGCGGCAGGACCTCGACCGACGACTCGTGGTGGAGCGCATCCTCACCGTGCTCGTCGAGACGGCGGTGGCAGTCAACGGTCACGTCGTCGGCTCGACGGGGAACCCTGTACCGCAGGACTACCGCAGCTCCTTCGGCGCGGCAGCCGCGGTGGGCGCTGTCCCGCACGACCTCGCGCAACGGCTCGCGCCGTCGGCCGGGCTCCGCAACCGCCTCGCGCACGGGTACGGCGAGATCGACCTCGACATCGTCGCAGCAGCCGTGCCTCAGGCGTGTCGTGACTTCCGCGAGTACATCGGTCACGTGTCGCGATGGCTGCTCCGTCAGACCGACAGAGGTTGACCTGCTGCCGTGCTCCCTGCTGTCCAACCTGAGGCGACGGGCTCTGGTCCTGCGGCACGGCTGCGTCCTCGGCACCGAGTCGATCGAGAACGTGCGCCAGCAGCGTCCCAGGGCCACCGACGAGCAGATGCATGCCTCCCGAGTGGAGGTGCCGGCGAACCGGTGCGACGGGGCGGTCGCTACGTCGACATGTGGAGGTCACGTACCGCGGTGAGCCGCGGGCAACTCGTCGGCGGTAGCCAGGAGCGCGCTGCGGGTGGCGCGACGGCCCAGCGGCCCGGCCGAGGCGGTCCCGGCGCGAGCACTCAGGAACCCGATCCGGCCCGGGGTCCGGGCAGCGTCATGACGGCGAGAACGGGATCCTCCCGTCCCTCCGCGAGCACGCGCGCGACGACGGCGGCCACCCACTCGCCGGGGGCGTCGGGGAAACGGGCCGACAGGACGCGGACGAGAATCTCTTCACGGCCCTCCTGACGGCCCTCCTGACGGCCCTCCTGACGGCCCTCCTGACGGCCCTGCGTCAGCAGGTCGCGGCCGAAGTCGGTGTGGCGCAGGGTGTCGATGACGTCGGTCATGCCGGCCCTCCTCAGGTTCTCGATGATGGTATCGACGTGTTCGGGTGCCAGGTAGAGGGAGAGGGCGACCATGGAGGACCGCAGGTCCCGGTCGTTCACCGTGGAGATCGCCCCCACGACCGGCTCGACGAGGCGAGTGCCGCCATTCACCAGCGCGAATGGCGCCAGCGGCGGTGACGACAGGAACTCCTCCGCCGGCGTGGAGGGAACGTGGAGCAGGTGCACGCGGTTCGTCAGCCGGCCGAGCGAGTAGCCGGTCGGCATCGCCGGCCCGCTGATCTGCACGACGACCTGGACGAGGTCGCGGACGGGTTCACCCAGCGATCCCGCGATCCGCACGGCGTACTCGGCCATCCGCCGTCCCATGTCCGGGTCGGGATCGCGCTGCACCTCCAGGTGGACGACCACCCCGTCCGGCGTCGTGTACACGAGGTCGGCGCGATGGGCGTTCGCCGGCAGCTCGACCGACCGTGCCGCCAGCGACGCGAGCTCCGGCAACCCGAGCCGGCCGAAGACGGCCGTGATCGCCGCCGACAGCACGCGCTTGGAGTGGAGGTCCCATGCCCGCCGCTCCGATTTCCCGGTCCCCATCCGTTCCCCCTCGTCACCGCTCGGTCGTCGACGAGCGCGGACCATAGGCGGAGGGTCGGACACGGCACGGGGTGTCAGTGCCCGGACCTGCTCCAGTAGCCGGTCAGGCGCACCCGGCCCCTGTCCAGGCCGACGTCGCGGCGCAGGTACGTGCGCAGTTCGCGCATCCGGGCGGCCTCGCCGGCACCGAACACGAACAGCCCGTCCCGGTCGCCCAGGACGTCCGACTCGACGACGGACCGCACCCCGTCCAGCAGGGCCCCGCCGGTGCCGGGGGCGACCGGGCCCCGGTGCACCCAGCGCACGTCCACCTCGGGTCGGGCGGGCAGCGCGATCTCGTGGTCGCGGTCGACGGTCTCGGCGACGACGACGGCCCGGCGCCCCGGCGGGAGCCCGTCGAGCACCGAGGCCACCGCCCCCAGCGCCGTCTCGTCGCACACCAGCAGGTGCACCAGGACCCCGTCCGGGGGGCGATGGCTGCGCCGGGTGCCCCAGGCCGCCACCGTCGAGCCGGGCTCCGCGACCGCGATCCGGCTGCTCACCCGGCCCTCGTCGCCGTGGAGGACCACCCAGAGATCGCCCTCCCCGGTGTCCGGGCGCCGGGCTCGCAGGGTGTAGGCGGCGCGCGGCGCCTCCGCCAGCGTCAGGCCGCCGAGATCGCCGGCCGTGAAGCCCGGGCGCAACACCTCCGCCGGCGGGTCCGGCATGAGGACGCAGTACTCGTCGCCGCCGCGCCGTCGCAGCGGCGCCAGGCCCGTCAGCGTGACCTCCAGGAGGTTGGGTGACAGGCGGCGGACTCCGCGGACCGTCACCGGCACGGTCGTCATGGTGAGGGTGTCCGCCGCGTCCGTCTCGAGCGAGGTGAGCGGCCGGGTCTCCCCGACCGCGGCGCGGGCGGTCCCCACCAGGCCCATGAGCGCGGCGAAGACTTCCTGCGAGGTCTCCGCCGGAGCGAACGGCACCGGCACCTCGGCGGCGGACCCGTCCGGCGCGCCGACCCGGACCGTCAGCGAGTCGGTGGCCACGGCGACGACCTCGGCCGAGTGCGCGTCGGGCCGGCCGGCGAGGGCCTGCACGACCAGGAGCACCGTGTCGGGGTGGGCGTCGTTCACGTGGTCCAGACCTTCGGCCAGCGCCACGGCGTCCTCGGTGGCGAAACCGTCCGCGACGGCCGGGAGGCCGCGGGTCACGGGTCCGCTCATGCTGCCGGCACGTCCCGCTCGACCTCGGCGTTCCACGCGGCCTTGACGCGCCGCCACGCCTCGTCGGTCATGGTCCGGCGCCAGTAGCCGGACGCCGACAGCAGCGCCCGGTCGACGCCGCGCTCCCCGAGGAGGTGACGACGGACGTCCCGGACCTCGCCGGCCTCGCCGTGGACGAAGGCGTGGACCGGGCCGCGGAGGAAGGGCATGTCGCGGACCGCCTGCGGCAGCAGGCCGACGGGGTCGTCGGCGCCCCTGCGGTGCAGCCACACGACGTCGAGCGCCCCGGGGCTCGCCAGTGCCAGCTCGTCCTCCGGGCCGTCGCACACCAGCCGGACCACCGTCGGCGCCCCGGCGGGCACCTGCTCCAGCGACGCCGCGATCGCCGGCAGTGCCGACTCGTCACCGACCATGAGATGCCAGGCCGCCGCGAGGTCCGGCCGGTACGAACCTCCCGGCAGCGAGACCCCCACCTCGTCCCCGGGCCGCGCGGCGGCCGCCCATGGCCCCGCGACCCCCTCGTCGCCGTGGACGACGAAGTCGACGGTGAGGAGCCGTGCTCCCGCGTCCCAGCGCCGGACGCTGTACCGGCGGGCCACCGGCCCGTCAGGCCCGGGGAAGGTCATCTTCAGATAGGCGTCGGTGAACTCCGGCTCCGGATGGTCGGCGAGGTCGTCCCCGCCGAGCACCACCCGCACCAGGTGCCGAGTCAGCCGTCGCGTCTCCTCGACGCGTGCGGTCAGGCTGCTCATCGCGCCCCCCCACCGGTCAGCAGGTCGTCCAGGGCGTCGACGAACCGGGGGAGGGTCAGCGCGTCGAGGTGTTTGTTCAGATCAGCCCCGCCGGAGACGTGGGGGCGACGGGGCGGCTCGGTCAGCTCGTACGTCCGCCCCTGGACACCCTCGATCGAACGAGTCCCGCCTGACGCGGCGGTGGCGGAGGTGCCGGCCGATGCGTCCCCGTCGGTGCCGCAGCCGGTGAGGGCCGTCCCGGCGAGGGCGGCACTGTCGGCGAGGACGTGGCGTCGGGTGAGGCCGGAGGCGGTCATAAGGGGCTCCCGAGGGTCGGTCGTGACGGAGGGTCGGGCAGCAGGGGAGGCGGCGGACCGCCGCGGCACGTGGATGACGTCACGTGCAGGTGAGGCTCACCTTAGCGAATGGGTGTCGTAGGGGTGATGAGCTCATGCAGCAGCCCTCCGGCGACCGGACGGGGGAAGGGGTCGGTCGCCGGCCGTGGCGTGCTGAAGCGGCACCAGTGGATGTGCTAGAAAGTGATTCGCAGACGTGCTGGATGCTTATTCAGTAGCTGTCGAGGGCGCGTGCCCTACTCGACCGGGACTCGTGGTGAGGAGGTCGCCATGCCGACCTCCACGTACGTGCCGCGACTCCTCGACCAGGAACTGGCCGACGCTGTCGGCTCACATCCGGCGGTCCTCGTCGTCGGCCCACGTGCCTGCGGCAAGACGACGACAGCTCGCCGGCTCTGCCGGTCAGCGCTCCGCCTGGACGTCCCAGCCCAGGCCGCAGCGGTCAGGGCCGATCCGGACGCGGCTCTACGTGATCTGCCCGAGCCGTTGCTCATCGACGAGTGGCAGCTCGTCCCCGAGATCATGGGAGCCGTCAAGCGGACCGTCGACGAGGATCCGCGAGCCGGCAGGTTCGTGCTTACGGGTTCGTCTCAGGCCGACCTGACGGCGAGCGGCTGGCCCGCGACGGGGCGGATCGTGCGACTCGTCATGTTTCCTCTCGTCGGTCGCGAGCGCCACGGCGAGGCGCATGTGGCGTCCCTCGTCGACCGCCTGCTCGACGAGGGACTCGGCGCGCTGGGAAGGCCCGCCAATGGCTGGGACATCCGCAGTTACGTCGCTGACGCGCTGATCGGCGGCTACCCGGAGGCGACGCAGTTGGCCGGCGACCGTGCTCGCGACCGCTGGCTCAGCGGCTACCTCGATCACCTCGTCACCAGGGAGGTGCCGGCCCTCGGCCTGCATCGCGATCCGGTACGGCTTCGACGGTACGTCCACACTCTGGCTGCGAACAGCGCGGGAGCGCCCGTGCACAAGCTGCTCTACGACACGGCAGGCATCGAGCGGGCTACCGCTGTCGCCTACGACGACCTTCTCGACATGTTGTTTGTCACGCACCGGGTACCCGCATGGACAGGCCGTGCTCTCGACCGAGGGGTCCGCCTGCCGAAGCGCTACGTGGTCGACCCCGGGCTCATGGTCGCTCAGCTGCGAACCGACTCCCGCCGCGTCCTTCGTGACGGGAACCTGCTGGGCCGTGTCATCGACACCTACGTCGCTGCCCACCTGCGCGCCGAGTGCGCCATCAGCACCGTCGGCGCGGACCTGTTCCACCTGCGCGACGCCAACGGTCGCCGCGAGGTCGACCTCGTGCTCGAGGCCCGCGACGGCCGGGTCCTGGGCGTCGAGGTCAAGGCGGGAGCGGCGCCGTCACCGGCAGACGCCCGCCACCTGGCGTGGCTCCGCGACCGGCTCGGCGACCGCTTCACCGCGGGACTGGTCGTTCACACAGGCCCCCGCGCCTTCCGCCTCGACGAGCGGATCTCGGCAGTGCCTATTTCCAGCTTGTGGACCTGATGGACGCGCACCCCCATGACGGCGACGGATGGCCGCGTTGACACGGGCCGATCTCAGCCACGACTCTGCTGTCAGTAAGGTCAGGCTTACCTGTAGTCGGAGGAGGTGATGGGTGGCGACCACCGCGACGCTGCCGTCCGCGCCCGTCGCCACCCGCCGGCAGGGTTTCGTCGTCGCCCGGTCCGCCCGCCTCGCCGGGCTCCTCGTGCTGTTGGGGGTCCTCGTCCTGGTGGGCGTGCTCGGGGTCGCGGTCGGGGCCCGGCCGATCCCGGTCGGAACGGTGCTCGACGCCCTCACCGCCTACGACCCCGCGTCGGACGAGCACCTCATCGTCCAGACCCTGCGGATCCCCCGCACCGTGCTCGGCATCGCCGT
>JBHJOS010000138.1:0-12563 GCA_050329415.1 Kineosporiaceae bacterium | reverse complement strand
GGGCGCGCCCAGCCGGTGCGCCGCCGCGCCGGCCAGGGCGAACGCGGCGGCCGCCCCGACGAAGGGCGCCCAGGCCGCCACCGCGAAGAGCAGGCCGCCGACCGGCGGGCCGACGAGCTCGTTGCCCGTGGACGCGGCCGCCTCGACGCGGCCGTTCGCGGTGTCCAACCGGTCCCGGTCGACCACATCCGGGACCACCGCCACCGCCGCGGTGTCGACGAGCGACTCGGCGAGGCCCAGCGCCATCGCGCCCGCGTACAGCAGGACCAGGCCGAGCTGCCCCTCGGCGCCGAGCAGGACGGCCCCCGCCAGCGGGGCGAACACCCCCACCCGCAGGAGGTTGCCGAGCACCAGGAGCCGGCGGCGCGGGAGCCGGTCGACGAGGACCCCGGCGCCGAGGACGGCGACGACGACCGACGCCCGCTGGACGACGACGACCCCCGCGACGAGCAACGGGTCGGTGGTGAGCCGGGCAGCCAGCAGCGGCCCGGCGGCGATGTAGAGGCCGTCGGCCAGGTTGGCGGCGGTGACCGCCGCCAGCAGGCGGCGGAAGTCCGGGCCTCGGCCGGTGCGGCCCTGCCGTCCCACGTGACCCCCACAGTCCTCGGACATCTCACCCGAAGCGGGTGCTACCAGTCGGTAGCACCCCACCGTAGCCGGGGTGGGACAGTGGGTGAAACATCGCGGCCGTCCGGGCGAGCCCGGGACGGGGCGGGGTCAGCCCTCGGTGAGCAGCCCGTAGGAGTCGGGCCGGCGGTCACGGTAGAAGGCCCACTGGTTGCGGACCTCGGCGATCCGGTCGAGGTCGAGGTCACGGACGACGAGCTCGGCGTCGTGGGTGGAGGCGACCTCACCGACGAACTGCCCCCGGGGGTCGACGAAGTACGACTGCCCGTAGAAGTCGTTGTCGCCGAGTGGCTCGATGCCCACCCGGTTGATCGCGCCCACGTAGTACATGTTCGCGACGGCGGCGGCGGGCTGCTCCAGCTGCCACAGGTAGCTCGACAGACCCCGGCTGGTCGCGGAGGGGTTGAAGACGATCTCGGCGCCGGCCAGCCCGAGTGCCCGCCAGCCCTCGGGGAAGTGCCGGTCGTAGCAGATGTACACCCCGACCCGGCCGATCGCGGTGTCGAAGACCGGCCACCCCGTGTTGCCGGGCCGGAACTAGAACTTCTCCCAGAACCCGCGCACCTGAGGGATGTGGGTCTTGCGGTAGCGGCCGAGGTAGGAGCCGTCGGCATCGACCACGGCCGCGGTGTTGTAGAGGAAGCCGGGACCGGCCTGCTCGTACAGCGGCAGGACCAGGACCATGCCCAGCTCCTTCGCCAGGGACCGGAACCGCTGGACCGTGGGCCCGTCCGGCACCGCCTCGGCGTAGGCGTAGTGCTCGGCGTCCTGCACCTGGCAGAAGTACGGCCCGTAGAACAGCTCCTGGAAGCACATCACCTGGGCACCTTGCGAGGCGGCGTCCCGGGCGTGCTTCTCGTGAAGATCGATCATGGACGCCTTGTCGCCGGTCCAGGCGGTTTGCACGACGGCCGCGCGCACGACACGAGACATGCCCGGACGGTAGGTCACCCAGGAGACCGGGACAAGGACACGCGACGTCCGCGCGCCCCGGCGACCGCTCAGACCGTCGGCTCCGGGTCGGGCGCCGGGGGCGTCGTGGTCTCACCGGGGTTCCCGGTCGACGTCGTGGTCCCCGTCGTGGGCGTGACACCCCCGTCGTGATCGGGGACGAGCGGGTCGGTCCCCGCGTCGAGCTCCCAACCGTCCGGGACGCCGTCGCCGTCGGTGTCCGGTTCGAGGGGATCGGTGCCGCTCTCGAGCTCGCGACCGTCGCGGATCCGGTCGTCGTCGGTGTCGCGCCGACGCGGGTCGGTCCCGAGGTCCCGCTCCGTCGAGTCGCTCAAGCCGTCGCCGTCCGTCGCCTCCGACGTCGGGGGACCCGCCGGCCCGTCCTCTCCACCGCCGCGCAGGATGCCGGCGGTTGCCGCCGCGCCCCCGGCGAGGACGAGCACGGCGACGGCACCCAGCACGATCCAGCGGCGGGTCCCGCGGGCGGTGGACGGCGAGTCCTCGTCCTCGTTCCCGGCGCCGACCCGGGCATGGTCCGCGGAGGACCGGCGGCCCGCGACCGCCGCCCGGTCCGGTTCGTGGCGGGCCGCGTCCCCGGCACCGGGCGGACGAGGTCCGGCCGTGGCGGCGGACCGCTGACTGACGACAGGCAGGCGACCGGTGGCGCCCGGGTCCGACCGCTCACGGCCATCGGGGGCCGTCGGGTCCGAGCCGGACTCCGCGGCCGCTGCGCTCGGGCCAAGGCCAGACGCCGCTGCCACCAGGCCGGCGGCCGGTGCCACCGGGCTCGTGCGACGGGTGCTGGGGGCCGCGGCCCGGGCCGGCCGGGCACCGCCCGGCACCAACTCCGCCGACCAGCACGCCGCCCCCAGCGCGACGCTGTGCTTGGGGTCGGTGTCGACGGCCACCGGACGTCCCACCGCGTCCCCGACCATCTGGGCGACGAGGGGGATCCGTGACGAGCCGCCGACCAGGAGCACCGAGTGAAGGTCGCCGGGCGCCACGCCGGCGGTGGTGAGGGCTCGCTGCAGGGCCGCCACGGTGTCCCCGAGGGCGGGGCGGACCATCGCCTCGAACTCGGTGCGGGTGAGCCTGACCTCTGTCGCGAGCGACGGCAGCAGGACGGGGATCGCCACGTCGGTGTCCTCCGACAGCGCCTCCTTGGCCCTGGTGCACTCCTCGCGCAGCCGCGCGACGGCGGCCAGGGTCGCCGGGTCGTCCTCGTCGAGGTCGTCGAAGGCGAGCCCGACGGCCGAGGTCACGTGGGCGAGCACGGCGGCGTCGAAGTCGATGCCCCCGAGGCGCTCGATGCCCTCGGGTCGACCGAGGATCTGGAACCCCCGGTCCGCCTTGCGCATCACCGCGGCGTCGAACGTGCCCCCGCCGAGGTCGTAGACGGCCACGACGGAGCCCACCGGAAGGGCCTCCTTCGAGGAGTACAGGATCGCCGCCGCCTCCGGCTCGGTGACGAGGCTGACGCCCCGGGGGGCCTGCACTCCGGCCAGCCGGACGGCCTGCTGCAGCAGGTCGGTCTTGTAGGGACCCCAGTTCGCGGGGTGGCACACCGCGACGGCCTCGGCGGACCCGCCCTCGCGTCGCTCCACCGCATCCACGACGGCGCGCAGCAGCTTCGCGCTGAGCTGCTCGGCCGAGAACGGGGCGCCTCCCAGGACGATGGGGGTGGGGTCCCCCAGGCGTCGCTTGAACTGCCGAGCCACCCGGTGCGGCTCGCTGGGCCCGCGGCGTTCCGCCGCCTCCCCGGTGAGGATGGTGCCGTCCTCGCCGACATGCACCACCGACGGCATGGCCGCGAGCCGGCTGCCGAGCGGGACTATCTCGGGCCGACCGTCGCGCCACACTCCTGCTGCCGTGAAGGTCGTCCCGAGGTCGATGCCGAGCGCGAACATGTCGTCTCCCGCCGTGAGGGCCGGCTGGGCCGTCCCGCTGTGCCTGTCAGGCCGGGTTCGTCCCGGTCCGACCCGAGCGTAGGGTTCGGGCGCGAGATCGCGGCAGCCCTGGGACACGCGGGGGGGGACGGCAGGGGGACAACCCCGATCGTCCCGATCGGCCGACCCGCTTACCGTGGTGTGGTGGACGAGGCCCGCCCGCTGCGTGATGTCTTCGACGAACTCGCGTCGCGTGCCCCGGATTCGGGCTCCGACGCGCAGACGTCGCTGCAGGCCTCCGGGCACGGCGATCTCTCCCCCGACCTGATGGCCGAGGCATTGGTCGGCTACGCGTCGACGGCACCGCTGCCCGTGGCGGAGGCGCTGTCGCAGCTCTTGGGCGACTGGATCGACGGCGAGCCTGCGACGGATCCCCTCGCGACGCTGGAGGCGCTCGCGAGTGCCGCCGGGACCGGCGACACCGGGAGCAGCGGCCTGGACGTCCGGGAGCACGACCTCGACACCGTGCTGCCGCGACCGGAGACGGGTCAGCTCGTCCCTGACGGCGACCCGACCGCCACGCTGGACCAGGTCTCCCCCGTCGCCGACTCCGACACCGACTTCGGGTTCGGAGACCCCCACGACCTCGACGCCGTCGGGAGCAGCGGACCGGAGCCGTTCGACGGCATGGACGACGGCCCGCCCTGGGAACCGGCGATCGGCGGATCCCTCGTGGCTCCGCCGGCGCCTCTCGAGGTGTTTCCCGTCGACGATGACCTCGACGTCGTCCCCCCGTCCCACCATGGTCCCGGGACCGATGCGCCGGCCCCCGGCGAGGCCCCCGGCGACCTCGACAGCTGACGAGCGGACCGCTGCGTGCTCTCAGGGGGAGCCGGCCGCGGGGGGCGGCAACTCGGCGAGGATCCCCTCGCACGAGCGGACGGCCACCTCGGCGGCGACCACCAGCGGCCGACTTGCCAGGGGGCTCGCCGCGCGCCGCTGCCACGTCGCCAGCCGGTCCTCGGCGGCCCGCCGCAGCTCGTCCGGCGACGCCGTCCGGGGCAGGTCGAGGCGCAGGTGCGGCGCGGCTCCCCCACCGCCGACCACCCGCTCGAGATCGCCCAGGACCGACTCCTTGCCCGTCACCCACCCTGCCCGCAGCGCTGACAGGACGCGCAGTTCGTGGAACGGGTGCGCGGCGGCGATCGCCTCCTCGACGGCGGCGGCCGCCAGGTCCGACCCGGCCACCGGGTGGTCGCGGACCAGCGCGTCCACCGCCAGCAGCGCCGAGCGCGCCTTCAGCACGTCGCTGCGCTCGAAGAACAGCGTCCGGAGGAGGTCGACCAGGTCGTCCAGGCCGCTGTGGGACGTCAAGGTGCGGGCGAGCTGTGACGCGGTGGTCGTGGGGGCGTCCCGCAGCACGGACACCGACAGCCGTACCCCGAACAGGCCGAGGCGGGCGATCAGCCCTCGGCGCTCGGCCTCGCCGAGCTCCGGGCCGTGGTCCGTCACGACGAACCGATCGGCCGTGAGCAGCATCGCGTCCACGTCGTCCGGCGACCTCGAGGCGACCCGGTGGAGCAGCCGGTACTCGTGCTCGGTGAGGGTGGTGGCCGTCTCGGCCAGCAGGCCCGCCACCGGGACCACCGTCTGCAGCACCTGGCGGATCTTGGGTTCGGTCGACAGCCGGCGGGCGATCCGGCGCGCCGACGCCATGGCGTCGGGCCGGCCGACGCCGATCTCGTCGGCGCGGGAGAGGATCCCGAGGGAGTTCACCGGGTTCGGCCGGGCGACCTCCCGGTCGTGGAAGGCACGGAGGAACTCGACATCGGCTGCGTGCAAGTGCTTCATGAGGTAGACGACCGCGTCGGCCGGGGTGGACTCGTCCTCCGGGGCGAGCAGCTCCCAGCTGCGCCGTGACGTGGCCACGGTCATGGAGCCGACGCCCGGCGTGTCGATGAGCGTGGCCGTCCGCAGTGAGCGGGAGGGCCAATCGACGCTGATGCGGTCCACCGACTCGACCGGGGTGCCGTCGAGGGAGATGTCGAGGGTGCCGTTCTCGCGGCGGAACCGCGCCGGGCGGGTCGTGCCGTCGCCGAGATGGAGCAGGACCCGGTACGTGGGGCCGTCGGCGTACCACGTGACGATCCGCGTGCACTCGCCGGCGTCCGTGGGGGCCAGCCGTTCGCCGACGAGGGCGTTGAGCAGGGTCGACTTCCCGGACTTCACCCGGCCCGCGATGGCCACGCGCAGGGGGGCGGCCAGCCGCTCGGCCACCGCCGCGACGGCGCGCTCGTGCGGGGTGCCGCGGTAGACCGTGGTCGCGGTGGCGACGACGCGCCGGGCGCGGTCGAGGAGGTCGCCGCTCACGACCCGGGTCCCGCCGTCCCGGGTGACCCCGGCGAGGCGCTCGTCCGGCAGGCGACCGCGCGCTCACGGAGTGCCGCCAGGCGTTTGAGCTCGGCGTCGAGATCGCGCAGCCGGGAGGTGCGCTCGGACTCCGTCGCCTTGGCCGCCTCGTTGGCGGCAGTCAGGGCCTGGGCGGTCGACCGCTGCAACTCGGTGGCGCGGTCGCTGTAGTGGTCCCGGAGCTGCCGCTGGATGCGCCGCAGGGTGTCCCGGGAGTCCTTGCTCATGACGAAGGACACCTCGTCGCAGTACTTCCGGACGGCGTTCTTCGCCTGCGCCTGCCGCTGGGCGAGCTGGCGCTTCTTCTCCTCGCGCAGGCCGGAGCGACCCATCATGAGCCCGATGGGGATCGCCAGGACGGTGAGGGACAACCCCAGCATCCCGCCGAGCAGCGTGAACATGAGGATGCCGCTGTAGCTGCCCTTGAGCGCGACCATGGCCTGCTTCCTGGCGGACATCTTCTCCAGCGTCAGGCCGGCGGTGGCCACCTCGGCGGCGTCGGCGGACGCCAGCCGTGGGGTGGGGTCGTGGACGGCGACGCTCTGCAGGATCTCCCCCGCGGCCTCCCGGAAGTGCTCGGCCACCAGGGCGCTGAGCTCGACGGCCCGATCGCGCAGCAAGGCGTAGTTCTCGACCAGCTCGGCGGAGATCCGCGACTCCAGCCAGGGCTCCATCTGGGCCCACGTGTCGGCCGGGTCGCCGGCCTCGACGGTGTCGTCGGCCTCGGCGAGCACTCGGCGGATCCGCGCTCGCAGGTCGTGGTCGATGTCGGCGGTGAGGTCGGCGATGCCGTCCCCCAGCGTCGTGCTCCAGCGGGCCGCGGCGTCCTTCAGCCGCTCGGCCCGGTCCTTGGCGTCGCGCAGGCCGTCGACCACGGCCCGGGCGGCACGGGGGTCGGCGAGCGCGGCCCGTTCCCCCTCGAACTTCCGGGCGAGCTGGACGCAGACGTCCTCGACCTCCGCGGCCACGTCACGCACCACCGCCTCGACCGCGCCGCCGGCGACCCGGCCGGTGACGAAGCGGACCAGGGGTGGGAACCCCGACTCCTCGCTGAGGTCGCGGTCGTTGGCGGCGACGGCCTGGGTGCGCAACGACGAGGACACGGCCATGACGTCGATGTCGCCGAGGCCGGCGAGGTGTCCGCGGTCGAGATCGATGATCCGTCGCCACTCGGGGTAGAAGTCCCGCTTGGTCACGACGCAGAGCACCGTGTCGCACATGTCGCGAGCCCGCTTGAGGAAGTCGTGCTCGGCCGCCGTGATCTCCTGCGAGGCGTCGGTGACGAACACGACCGCGTCGGCCAGGGAGGTGGCCGCGAGCGAGGCGGCCGCGTGACGGCTCCCCAGGCCGCCCAGGCCCGGGGTGTCGACGAGGACGAGGCCGGAGGCCAGCATCGACCGTGGGAGGAGGACCTCGACGCCGGACGGCTGACCGGGCGGCGCGGGACCGTCGTCGTCGCGCCGGTCGGTGATGTGCCGGCGGATCTCCGACAACGGAACCGGCTGCCGCCGGGCCTCCCCACCGTCGGCTCCTGGGTGGAGAAGATGGGCCGCCGCCTGCTCGCCGTGGCGGATGTAGGTGGGCAGGGCGGTGGCGATGTCGTCGTCGACCGGGCAGACCTGTGCCCCGACGAGGGCGTTGACGAGCGAGCTCTTGCCCTTCTTGAACTCCCCCACCACGACGACGTGGATCGCCGGGTCGGCCAGGCGTGCCCGGGCCGCATTGAGGCGCCGGGCGAGGTCCTCCCGCCCGTAGGCCGCGCACGCCTGGAGGCCGTGGCCGACGAGGGTGTCGGCGCCGGAGACGCCCGCGGCGTGCGGCGAGTGGCGGGCGCCGGCCTCTCGGTCCGGGTGCCCGCCACTCTGGGCTGCCGGTGTCGCGATGATGCGCTCCCCTGCCGTCGCGCCGCCGATCAGACGGCGTCGTCCAGGGGCTCCGCGGCGGGGGCGGCGGGGACCTCGACGGGGGCGAACGCCGCCTCGCTGCCCTCGTGCGAGGCCTCGGCGGCGTAGTCGGGGCCGGAGTCCTCGCGGAGGAGCGGCCGCTCGGGGACGTCGAACCCGGCGTCGATCTGCACGCCGGTGTTGTCTCCGACCCCGGTCTGCTGGACGTTGTCGCCGGTGTTGTAGTTGTCGGTGGCGGCCGTCTGGTCGCCCTGGGCGATCGTCGAGTCCTGGTTGTTCGACACGTTCGCGGACTCGCCGCCGCCGAACGCCAGGGACGAGTCGTTCATGTCGCCGACGGACGCGCCCAGGTTGTCGCCGCCGACGGCCGAGACGTCCTGGACGTTCCCCTCCGTCTGGACGCCGGTGAACGTGCCCGTGTTGACCGGGCCGTCGATGTTGCCGCCGGCGACGACACCGCTGATGTCGCCGGTGAGGACCTGGTTGTCGTCGCCGTACACGTTGGGCGAGTCGTCGCCGGTGCTGAACTGGCCGACCTGGACCCCGCCGACGATGGCCTCGTCACCGGTGTTCGACGTGGCGATGCCGCCCTCGCCGGCCTGCGCCGCCGAGGCCCCGTCGCCGGTGGCGGCGTTGACGTCGTTCTCGTCGCCGGTCGTGACGACGTTGCCGTCGCCACTGACATCGACGTCCCCGGTGTCGATGTCGATGTCACCGTTGACGTTGTTGAAGTCGAAGTTCTGGTTCGTCTCCTCGTAGTAGTTGTTCTCGATGTACTGCGGGTACTCGTGAACGATCGTCGTCACCGATGCGCTCGCGGACGCGCTGGCCGCCGCGGCGGACGACGAGGAGGCCGCGGCTGCGGACGACGAGGCGGCGGCCCCGCCGCCGACGGCGACGCTGCCGGAGGACGCGTAGCTCTGGGAGACCGAGCCGAAGTAGGCGTCGTACTGCGGGGGCAGGCCCTCCATCCCGCACAGGAAGTCGATGGTCTGACCGGTGTCGGCGGAGTCGAGGGCGTCCTGGCTGATGCCGGTGCTCGCCTCGGCACTGGCGAGGGCCTCGTCCGGGGACATGCCGTTGGTGATGTAGTCGATGGCGGTGCGGATGTACTCGGCGACCTGCGCGCTGGCTGCCTGGACGTCCATGGCGGCGGTTCCTCTCTGATCCGATGCCGATCCCGTGATCGGGCTGGGACCAGGCTGCTCTGCCGGCCGACCCCCGACATCGGGGTACTCCCCCGTCCTCCGGGGGTGTTATGGGGGATTCCATCGCCCTCCGGCCCCCGTGGGCAAGGGGCGGCCCGACATCCTTACGGGTCGAGCGCCAGGGTGGTGCGCAGGGCTGCCAGGAACTCCGCCCGGGTCCGCGCCCCCACCTTGACGCGGATCCGCGCCACGTGGTGCTCGACGGTCTTGGGCGAGATGTACAGCTGGGCCCCGATCTCCCGGTGCGTGCTGCCCGCCACGACCAGGCGGGCGACCGCCACCTCACGGTCGGAGAGCCCGGCGCCGGCGGCCGACTCGGCCGCGGCCCCCGGTCCCGGCCGGTCGGAGAGGTCACGGGCCCGCTCGAGCAGGCGGCGAGCGGTGGGAGGGTCCGCCACTCGCACGGCCGCCTGCCCCGCCAGCCGTCCCGCCTCCCACGGCAGCTCGACGGCCGCCAGCCGGTCGACGGCGTCGAGGACCGCCTCGTCGGCGACATCGCCGCTGAGCGCGCGGGCCCAGGCCTCGGCCGCCACGGCCTGGGCCCGTTGCCGCTCCCCCGCAGTCCCTGACCGGGCCGCCCGGGCGACCTCGGTCGCTGCCGCCGCAGCTGCTGCCGCGTCGTCCCCAACGATCGCGACCTGCAACCGGATCCAGGCCAGCCCGACACCCGTCATGGCGGGCGCCGCCGTCGCGGCGTCCTCGAGGTCGGACAGGACGGCACGCACCCGGCGCAGCTCCCCCAGCCACGCCGCGGCCACGAGGAGCTCCTCGACCACCTCGATGTCGAACAGGTCCACGGTGTGGCGAGCGAGCGCGGCGTCCACCTCGTCACCGCAGTCCCGGACGGTGACCACGTCGCCGCGGCGACGGGCGAGACCGACCCGCAGGGCGGTGGCGAGGGAGCGATCCCGGTGGCCGGAGACGGTGACGGCCGAGGGGTCGACAGCGGAGCGCCCGAGCCCGTAGGCCCGCAGCCGTACCCACTCGGCCAGCAGGCGATGGCGGGCGACGCCAGGTGAGCCGGCGACCCGGGCGTCGACCGCCGCCGCCAGCACCCGCTGCGCACCTCGGGCGTCGGCGGCGGCGACCAGGACGGGAGCCGCGACGGCAGCGGGTGAATGCGGCCAGAGGATGCCGGAGGCTCCCCGGTCGGCGGCCGCCTCGCAGGCCTCGACGAGATGGGGCGCTGCGTCCTGTGGCGGGCGGTCGAGGAGGGCCACGGTCGCCTGGGCCAGCAGGGACACGGCCGGGGCGGCACCCGACTCACCGGCGGCGGCCACGAGATCGCGGGCGTCCTGCGCACGCCCTGTGGCGACCAGTGCCGGCACCGCCAGCAGGCGATGATCTCGGTCGTCGGTCCGCAGGAGGTGTTCCACCACTCGCGCCGGGCGTCCGTCCAGGCCCGCTCGATGGGCGGCGACCGCGGGGACCGCGAGGTCCGCCGGGTCCGAGGGGGCGCCGGTGAGGGCACGGGCCACGGCCGCGCTCGGCACTGCGCCGGGCGTGCCGGTCGCGGCCACAGCGGCGAGCAGCTCGACGTGGTGCCGGGTGCGCTCGTCATCGGCCATGGCGACACGCAGCGCCGCGGCCACGGCGGGTACCAGGGCGTCCCGGCCGTCGACCCGGGCCCTCGGATCGAGCAGTCCCGCGAGCCACAGCACCCGTACGACCCTGCCGTCCCCGACGGCCGCAGCGACGGCGTGAGCCGGCGGGACGCCCACCTCCTCGGCCACGGCCCACAGTCGCGCCGCGTGCGCGCACTGCGGGTCCAGCCGGCTCAGGCGGCGCTCGACCGAGGGGAGAAGAGCACGGGGATCGGACCCGCCGACCGCCAGCTCGGCGACGATCCAGGCTGCGCCCCCGGCCTCGGCCAGGACGGCGTCGAGACCGTCGAGGGCCCGCCCGTGGCGGGCGGCGAGCTGCCGGGCGGCCGTGGGGTCCAGGCCCGTCAGCGTGACGACCCTGCCGCGTCGCAGCGCCAGTTCCTCCACCGCGGCGACCCGGGCGTCGGGCACCCCCGGCGGACGCGAGAGGGCGAGGTCCACCCCTCGCCACCCGGCGTCAGCCACGGCGTCGAGAACCGTGGCCGGGCAGGTGTGGGCATCGTCGAGGACCACCAGTGAGGAGGAGTCGACGGCGGCGAGCTCAGCGATGATCTCGGCGGCGTGTCCCGACGGCCGGCGGCCGTGGACCCACAGCACCCGGTCCCCGGCGGGGCGCGCCACCTGGCCGAGGGCATGCGTGCGCCCACTGCCGTCCACGCCGACGACGACCCGAACCGGGCTCCCCGACCCCGTCACGTGATCAGGCTAGGGCGCCCGGCGACGACCGCGGCACGCGCGGACCCGGCGGGTCCAGGCGTCGGGGGCCGCGCATCGGTCGTTGACGTGGTGCGATGCACACGCCCGACGCGCCGACGGCGAGTGATCCCGTCCCTCGGGTGGCCCACCATGAACGCGTGACGGTCATCGAGATCATCTTCAGCACACCGGGGTCCGAGGGCGACTACGACAGCCGGGTCGTCGAGTGCGACTCGTGGAACTGGGGGGCCCGCGTGGAGGTCCACCGCGGCGGCGCCGTCGTCGCCCAGTTCGCCGGCGACGCGGTCCTGGGCGTCGTGGACCTCACGGCGCTCGCCGAGGTCGACGAGGACGAGGACGAGGACGACGAAGAGGAGAACGACCTCGACGAGGACATCGAGGACGACGAGCCGGAGGTCCCCCCGGTCCCGAGCAGCACCGCCTCCTGACTCAGCCCCGTCCCGCCCCTGCCCGGCGCGTGGCCAGCCACCACGTGCCGAGCAGGGGCAGCACGAGGGGCACGAGCCCGTAACCGAGCCCGAAGCGCGACCACACCGTGTCGTCGGGGAACCAGTCCGGGCGCAGCAGGCTCAGCGTCCCGACGACGAGGACGCCGGCCAGCTCGGTCCCGACTGCGGCGGCGGCCACCGCCCGCGACAGGGGACTCCACCGGGCGAGGGCCACGGTCGCGACGACGTACACCGCCGCGGCGAACGCCGAGAGGACGTAGGCCACCGGTGCCTCGCCGGCCTTGGTGGCGAGCTGGTACGTCGCCCGGCTGGTGGCAGCCACAGCGAAGACGGCGTAGACCGCGACCAGGGCCCGCCCCGCCCCGGCGACCCGGGCCGCCCGGGCACGCGTCACGCCGGCCACAGGTCCCACAGCCGCGCCACCATCGCGAGGACCCCGCCCCCGGCCACCGCCATGATCGCGTTGCTCCACCGGGACCGCTCCCCCAGCGCCCAGAACACCGCCACCGGCAGAATGAGCACCCCGGCCGCCAGGTAGGACAGGACGAGCGCCGGGGACTCTGGCCCATCGCCACCGGCCAGGCGCACGACCGCGACGATCAGCTGGACCACGAGCACCACCTCGGCCACCGCCGCGAGCACCACGGGTCCCAGGTCCAGACCCCGCCCGATGACGGCGAAGGCAGCCCCCAGCAGAGTCAGCCCCACGAGGGCCGCCCCGGCAAGGACGACAAGCCCGCTCACCACCCCCCGAGCCTGGCACGACAACCGCCCGGTGCCCGAGCCCCCGCCCCCCTGCCCCGCCCCC
>JBHJOS010000001.1:0-7792 GCA_050329415.1 Kineosporiaceae bacterium | reverse complement strand
TCGCGTGGGAGCTGCACGACCGCCTGGGCCGGGTGCCGGACGCCGTCCTGGTCCCCACCTCCCGCGGGGACCTGCTCTCGGGTATCGCCCTGGGCTTCGCCGGAATGGCCGCGGGCCCCTCGGCCAGGGTGCCGCGGGTGTACTGCGTGGAGCCCTTCGCCCGCGCCTCGGCCGTCCTGGACGGGGCCGCGCCCGTCACCGCCGACTTCCCCGGCGACGCCACCGCGACCCCGTCGATCGGGGGCCACGGCGTCACGTACCAGACGGTCGCCGCCCTGCGTGCGACCGGAGGCCGGGCCGTCGTCGTCGGCCCGCAGGCGGCCTCCCGCGCGGCGGGGGCGCTCCGCGGCGACGGGCTGCTGGTCGAGGCCGCCGGCGCCGTCGCCTACGCGGCCGAGGCGGACCTGCGGGCCTCGGGGGAGATCGCCGACGGCGAGCTGTCGGTCTGCCTGCTCACGTCCCACCTCTTCAAGGGGCTGTGAGGGCTGGCGTGGCGCACCCTTCATCAGCCGGGCGCGCCTGGGCCCCGCCCGCCCCGCCGTGGCGCGAGCACCAGCGGTCGTGAGCGCGGTGGCGACAGGCTCACCCGCCGGACGTGACCCCGGCGGTGGGTCCCGGTCTGGTCGCCCGCGTGGGGGGACCCGGGCAGCCCCGAGCTCCCGTGCCGGAGCACGTCCAGGATCAGCGGCCCGTCCGGGCGCAGCTCGGCGACGAACCGCCACGGGGCGCCCTCCACCACCCGGCCCGTCCGGTCCGGCGTCATGAGGCACACGGTGTGCCCGCTGCCGCCGACCGGTGTCGCGGGCCGGCCGAACGTCCGTCCCAGCGTCCCGACCCCGGCGAGCGGGTGGGCGTCGTCGATGCGGTGCACCGAGTCGTAGCGCCACCGGGCGGCGTCGGCACCGTGCTCCCGGCACAACCGGTCCGCCGCCTCCGCGAGCGCCGCCGCCGCCGCCACGGGCAGGGGGTCGGGGTCCACGGCCCGCCTCGCCTCGTCGTCCAGGACAAGTGCGTCGACCTGGAGAGTGAGGTCGGGCATGGCGGCCGCGAGGTCCGCCCCGAGAGGGCCGGCGACCCAGCGGTCGACCAGCGCATGCATGAGGAAGAGGAAGACGAGCGGGGCGGCGGCCTCCCCCCGGCTGGTGCCGTCCCACTCCCGCAGCAACCGATGGCACCCGGCGGCAGCCGGGCCGGCGGGCGGTGCCTGGTCCAGCGCGGCCAGCAGGGTCGGCAGCACCCGGGCGGCACGGCGGTCGGCGAGGTCGCACTGCCAGCGGGCACAGTCCTCGGGCGTCACCGGGCCGGAGCCGGACACCAGCTCCTCGATCCGCTCGGCACGGTAGGGCGCCGCCCAGTCCTCGCCGAGGAACGGGGCCGTCCCGGCCGGCAGCAGCCGGTGGTTGGCGGAGACGATGACGCCGCCGGCCGGGTTCACGATCTCGGGGAGGTCCTCGAAGGCGATGGTGGCGCGCCACGAGCGCTCCACCTCGTCGAACGGCGCGGGCGCGGCGCCGCTGCCCGGCTCCCGCCGGGGGACGGCTCCGGCGGTCTTGAGGGCGATGGTCCCGTCGGCGGCGGCGACGACGACGTTGAGGACGGGCGCGCCGAATCCCCGCAGCTGCTCGCGCAGCCCGGCCCAGTCGCGGGAGCGCCACATGCCGAGGCAGCTCGCGATCTCCGTCGACGGCACCAGGCCGCTCCAGAACAACCCGTGGCGCTTCCCGGCCGCACCGTCGTCGATCTCCACGTGCCGCTCGCCGCCCGCCGCCTGCACGGTCACCGCGGGCGCGCCGCGGACGTCCACGACGGTCTCGCGGGTCCACGTCGGGCGCGCCCCGGCGCCGTGCAGCAGGCACAGGTCCTGGGTGTCCACGGTGGCGTTGGTGACCCCCCAAGCGAGGTGCCGGTTGGCGCCGGCGATGAGGCCCGGGAGGCCGGGGACCGCCACGCCGTAGGCGGTGGCGTCCTCGTCCCGGCTCACCAGTCCCAGCTGGTACCAGAGACTCGGGGTGGTGAAGGGGACGTGGGGGTCGTTGGCGAGCACCGGCGCCCCGGAGGCGGTGCGCGTGCCGGCCAGGGCCCAGGCGTTGGAGCCGGGCGCGTCCCCGCCCCCGGACCACTCCCGCCACGACCCGTGCCCGGCCGCGACGGGGCGTGATCCTGGGGGGTCGGAACCTGCGGGGTGGGAACCCGCGGGGCGCGATCCCGCGGGGTGCGATCCGGCGGTGCGGCGATCGACGGGTGGCGCGCTCGTGGGCCCCGCGGGTCGTCGCACCGTCACGGGCGCGCCCGCCGGGTAGCGCGGGGCGGCGAACGCGGGGACGAACTGCGGCCGCTCGCCGGCGAGCCGCTCCCGGAAGACCTCGTGGCGCAGGTTGGTCGCCAGGTCGAACCCCAGGTACTTGATGATGAGCACCGAGTCCAGGGGCGTCCACGGCCGCGGCCGGTACCCCAGGACGGCGAACTCGACGGGCAGGGCACCTCGCCGCCGCAGCATCGCCGCGGCCTCCTGGACCCCTGCCGCGAACGCCGACAGGGCGGCGAGGTCGGGCCCGGCCAGCAACTCCAGGGAGCGCCCGGCCGTCCGGTCCAGCGCGAGCCGGTGCGCCCGCACGTCGCCGGGCAGGGCCCCCGGCCCGACGACCTCGGCCAGCGTCCCCGACGCCCGGCGCCGGAGCACATCCATTTGCCACAGCCGGTCGCAGGCCTGGACGAAGCCGGTGCCGAAGGCCACGTCGACCGGATCGTCCGCCTCGACCCACGGCACGCCGCGCCCGTCCCGGCGGATCGCCACCCGCGAGCGGGGCCCGGCCAGCCGCAGCGTGCCCGGGCGCGGCCGGCCGAGGACGGCCCGCAGCGCCAGGAGCCGGACGGTCGTCTCCTGCAGCCGCTCCCGCGGACTCATCGTCCGGACTCGTCAGGAACTGCCGCGTCCCGCACCGGGGCCGGTGGGGGCAGCCGCCGGCCGGCGAGGCCGTAGATCAGCATGCTGGGAAGGGCGAAGGCCCCGACGACGAGGAACATCGCCTGCCCGCTCACCTGGGCGAGGACCAGCCCCCCCGTGGCGGGACCGAGGAACGCGCCCAGGGAGGTGAGCGTCTGTGCGCCGAAGTACGCGCCCCGCTTGCCCTCGGGGGCGATGCGGTCGATCACCGCGAACTCGGCCGGGACGACGAACGTCTCACCGACCGACAGCACCACCATCGCGGCAACGTAGTGCCACGCGTTGTCGGAGACGGCGAAGCCGACCATGCCGGCCAGCATCAGCCCGCCCCCGATGACGATCGAGAGGATCGGGTTCCGCCGGGCCATGTAGCGGGTCACGACCATCTGGACGAGCACGACCGTCACCGCGTTGGTGGTCAGGACGAGGCCGAGGATGCGGGTGCCGTCCTCGACGCCGGTCGCCAGGTGCAGGGCGAGCAGCGCGGACACCTTGCCGTGCACCGCCTCCATCAGCAGGCCCGCCGTGATGAACGCCAGCAGGCGGCGGTCGCGCACGAGGGCGGCCAGCCCCGCGAGCAGCTCTTCCAGCGGGTGCGGACGGCGCTCCCGTCCGGCCTGGGCGCCGGCCTCGGGCACGGCCTCGGGCACCGCCTCGGGCACCGCCTCGGGCACGGCGGCGGGGACTGCCGGGGCCGCTGCGCCGCGCCGCGTCGAGACCCGGCCGGAGACCAGCGCGAACGACAGGACGAGCAGGTACCCGGCGTACACCGCGGCGCCGACGAGGAAGGCGTTCCGCCCGCCGGACAGCCCGACCCAGGCGCCGAGCAGCGGCCCGGACGCGAAGCCGACGTTGATGGCCAAGTACTGGTAGGAGAACCACGTCAGGCGGCGGTCCGCCGGCAACAGGTCGCCGAGCAGGGCCTTGGCCACCGGCGCGAACGTGCTGCTGCCCAGGGCCATCAGGGCGTTGGCCGCGACGACCGTCCACAGGTCCCCGCTCAGGAAGAACCCCACGTAGGCGCCGATGACCGCGACGAGGGACGCCACCAGGAGGCGCCCGCGGCCCAGGACGTCGGACAGAGTGCCGCCGAGCAGGCCCGCCACGATGGAGAAGAACACCGACGAGCCGATCACCAGGCCGGTCGTCGCCGGGTCCAGCCCGAGTTCTCGGGTGAGGAACACCCCGAGGAACGGGATCGACAGCGAGTTGGCCAGCGCCATGATCCCGGCGCCGGTGACGAGGACGCGGGCCAGGCCCGGCGCCGCCCGCTCGGTCATGCCCGCGTCCCGGTGGCTGCCGGGCCGGTACCGGCGGGCCGGCCGGCCCGGTCCGCTCCCCGTTCGTGCTCCGCCACGAACCGGCTCACGAGCCGGCCGGCCTGCACCGCCGCCTCGCCGCGCATCAGCCCCTCGTGGTCGGCGTCGACGGTGGTCACGGCCAGGCGCTCCCCGACGAGCGCGCGCCACCCCGTACGCGGCAGGTCCTCGGGGAGGCGGGCCTCGCGTGCGGCCTCCACCAGGAGCACGGGGACGTCCTCGGGGACGGGCACCGGCGGCCAGTCGAGCGCGGACAGTGCCAGGTAGGACTCGAAGACCTCCGCGACCCCTCCCTGCAGCAGCTCGCCGGCCTCCGTGCCGACCATCTCCTGGACCCGGGCCAGCACCTCCGGTTCGGGCGTCGCCGCGATCTCCGCGACCGCCCCCGGGCCGGCGTGGGCGGCCAGAGACGGGAAGGTGTGGGCGAGGATCTCCAGGAACGCGCGCAGGTGCTCCCGGCGCGACGTCCCCCGCGTGCGCCGCAACGCCTCCGGCGTCGCCGCGTCGAGCACCACGATGCCGGCGACGTCGACCCCCCGCTCCCGCAGCCGGTGCGCCAAGTGGACGGCCAGCGCGCCGCCGTAGGAGTGGCCCACGAGGTGCACGCGGGATCCCGCGCCCTCGGCGGAGGCGGCGGCGACCACGGCGTCGGCGCACGCGCGTGCCAGCGGGACGACGGTGCCGTCGCTCCGGCCCAGGGCGGCGTGGACGTGCCGGGTGGCCACGGCGTGCACCGTGCGGTCGATGTGCCCGGCGACCTGGGCGAACGACGTGTCCAGGCCGAGCACGCCCGGCAGGGCGGCCACCACCGGCGCCGCACCGCTGCGCAGCCTCAGCACCGGCGGGCGCTGCGCCGGGGCGGGACGGGCGCCGAGCAGCTCCCCCACGGGCAGGGCGGGGTCGGCCGCCACCCGGCGCAGCAGCGCGACGTACTCGTCGGCCAGCGACCCCACGGACGACGGGTCGAAGAGGTCGGTGCTGTGGTGCCAGCGCAGGCTCAGGCCCCCGCCGATCTCGAAGACGTCCAGCATGAGTTCGGCGAGGGCGTCCTGCTCCGGCTGGCGCACCAGGGTGGCCTCGACGCCGTCCAGCTCGATCGCGGGCACCTCCGTGTTCTGGTACGCGAACATGATCTGGAAGAGCGGGGCGTGCGCGGTCGAGCGGGGCGGGTTCAGCCGCTCCACCAAGAGGTCCAGCGGGACGTGCTGGTGGTCGAGGTCCTGCAGGGTCTGGTCCCGCACCTGGGTGAGCAGGTCCTGGAACGTGGCATCGCGGTCCACGCGCGTGCGCAGGACCAGGGAGTTGACGAACATGCCGATCAGGCTCTCCAGCTCCGGGGTGCCCCGGTTGGCCACCGGGATGCCGACGACGACGTCGTCACGGCCGGACCGGCGGGCGAGCAGGACCGCGAACGCGGCCAGCAGGACCATGAACGGTGTGGCGCCGCGCGACACCGCGAGCCGGCGGACGGCCTCGGCCAGTGCGGCGTCCACGGTCCGTTCGAGAGTGCCCCCCGCCCCGGTCGCCTCGGGCGGGCGCGGGTGGTCGAGCGGGAGGGAGTGCACGACGGGCACGCCGGCGAGCCGCTCCTGCCAGTAGGCGAGGTCCTGCTCCGCGTCCGGGCCCGCCGCCCAGCGCGCCATGCTGTACGCGTAGTCGGCGAACGTCACCTCCGGCTCCGCGGCCGGGACCGGCTCTTGCGGGTGAGTGCGCAGTCGGGCGTAGGCGGCCCGGACCTCCTCGGCGAGGACGCTGATCGACCAGCCGTCCGACACCGCGTGGTGCATCGTCACCAGCAGGGCGTGCACGTCCGGTGCGACGGGGGACAGGCGGACCCGCAGCAGGTCGTCGCGCTCCAGGTCGAACGGGCGGCGCAGCTCCGCCTCCGAGAGGCGGCCGACCTCGGTGAGGACGTCCCCGGGCGCGGCGCCCGCCGGGTCGACCTGCAACCGGAACGCGCCGGCGGGACGCACGCGCTGCACCAGCCCGTCGTCGGTGAGCTGGAACACGGTGCGCAGCGGGGCATGGCGGTCGACGACCGTGCCGAACGCCCGCTCCAGGGCGGTGACGTCCAGCGGGCCCCGCAGCAGGAGGGCCTGGTGCAGCAGGTAGGCGCCGCTGCCGGGATCGAGCTGGGCGAGGTAGTGCATCCGGCGCTGCGGGTCGGTCGCCGGGACGGGGACGCCGTCCGGCGCGCGGAGCAGCCGCAGCCCGCCGGACCGGGTCCCGCCGGCGTCCGCGCCGCGCACCGTCGCTGTGAGCGCGCGGACGGTGGGCTCGCGGAGGAAGACCCGCAGCGGGACGTCGACGCCGAACTCCGACTGAACGCGGCCGACGAGGCGGGTGGCCAGCAGGGAGTGGCCGCCAAGCTCGAAGAAGTCGGTGACGGGGTCGACGGAGTCCACGCCCAGCAGGTCGGCGACCATCCGGGCGACCCGCTCCTCGGTGGCGTCCTGCGGGCGCGACTCGGGGGACCGCGCCGGTGCGTCCGATGCCGGCCGGGGATCCGGCAGGGCGTTCCGGTCGAGCTTCCCGTTCTGGGTCAGCGGCAGCCGGTCGACCGGCACCACGGCGCCCGGGACCATGTAGTCCGGCAGGGTCCGGGCGAGCCGGCGGCGCAGCGACACGGCGTCCACCTCCTCCCCGCCGCGCGGCACCACGTAGGCCACCAGCGTCCGCCCCACCTCCGGCAGGTCGCGGGCGACGACGGCGCCACCGGCTACGTCGTCGAGCGCGCGCAGGGCGCTCTCCACCTCTCCGAGCTCGACCCGATAGCCACGGATCTTGACCTGGTCGTCGTTGCGGCCGCGGTACTCGAACTCGCCCTCGGGCGTCTGCACCACGATGTCCCCCGTGCGGTAGGCGCGCTCGCCCCTCGGGCCCGTCACGAACCGGGCGCGGTTGAGCCGCCCGCTGCCCAGGTAGCCGCCGTGGCTGACCCCGGGTCCGGTGACGAGGAGTTCGCCAGGGGTGCCGGGGGGCTGGGGGGTGAGGGTGTCATCGACGACGTGGAAGGCGAGGTCGGGCAGGGGGAGGCCGATGATGGAGCGGGGGTCGTCGAGGTCATGCCGCCGGACCCGCCGGTAGGACGCGTAGACGGTGGTTTCGGTGGGCCCGTACATGTTGATGAGCTGCGGCTCGTCGTCCCCGTAACGGGTCGCCCACGGCCTCAGGTCGGGGAAGCGCAGCGCCTCGCCGGCCAGGATCACGTACCTCAGCGGCAGCCGGTCGGCCCGCCCGGCGTCCTCGGCGACGAGCTGGTTGAAGGCCGTCGGGGTCTGGCACAGCACGCTCACCCGCTCGGCCTTCAGGAGTTCGCGGAAAGCGGTGGGGTCCTTGGCGACGTCGTGTTCGACGACGACCAGCCGCCCGCCGTGGAGCAGGGCCCCCCACATCTCCCAGACCGACACGTCGAAGGCGAAGGAGTGGAACATGGTCCAGGTGTCGTGGGGGCCGAAGGTGAAGTGGTCCTGGGTGGTGGTGAAGAGGCGCAGGACGTTGCCGTGGGAGATCTGGACGCCTTTGGGTC
>JBHJOS010000170.1:0-19448 GCA_050329415.1 Kineosporiaceae bacterium | reverse complement strand
CAGCGCCGGGATCACCAGGAGGAGCGTCGCGAGCGCGACTCTCGTCACCTGTCCGGCCATCGCCGTCATGACGGATGTGTCGGCACGAGTCGGGACGACCTGGAGACACGGGTCCCGATCCGCCGGATCGGGCGTCTCGCCCGATCCGGTCCGGCCATCGGCCGTGCCCACCACCCCGGCGGCCCCGCTAGGGTCCGGGCACGTGAGCGAGACCACCCGCACCAGCCCTGTCCGCCGCGTCGCCCTGCTGACCGCGGGCGGGCTCGCCCCGTGCCTGTCCTCCGCGGTCGGCGGCCTCGTCGAGCGCTACACCGAGCTGGCACCCGATGTCGAGATCATCGGCTACCGCGACGGGTACGCAGGCCTGCTCGCGGGGCGCCACCTCACGGTCACCCCCGAGGTGCGCGCCGCGGCGGGCAGGCTGCACCGCTTCGGCGGCAGCCCGCTCGGCAACAGCCGGGTCAAGCTGACGAACACCGCGGACCTGGTGAGGCGTGGTCTCGTCGGAGAGGGCCAGGACCCCCTGGCGGTCGCCGCTGAGCGGCTCACCGCCGACGGGGTCGACGTCCTCCACACCATCGGCGGCGACGACACCAACACGACCGCCGCGGACCTGGCCCGCCACCTCGCCGACGGCGGCCACTCGCTCACCGTCGTCGGGCTGCCGAAAACCGTGGACAACGACGTCGTCCCGATCCGGCAGACCCTGGGTGCGTGGACCGCCGCCGAGCAGGGGGCCGTGTTCGCCCGCAACATCGTGAGCGAGCACACGTCCAACCCCCGGATGCTGCTGGTGCACGAGATCATGGGCCGCAACTGCGGGTGGCTGACGGCGGCCACGGCCCGGGCGTACCGGCAGTGGCTGGCCGCGGAGGTCCACGCCGGGGCGTTCGTCGGCGGTTTCGGTCACGACCCGCGGACCTGGGACGTGCACGGGGTGTTCCTGCCCGAGATGGAGTTCGACGTCGCCGCCGAGACGCGGCGGCTGCGCGCGACCATGGACGACCTGGGCTGCGTCACCCTGTTCGTGTCCGAGGGCGCCGGCGTGGAGACCATCGTCGCCGAGCTGGAGCGCACCGGCGAGCCGGTCCAGCGCGACCCGTTCGGCCACGTCAAGCTCGACACGATCAACCCCGGCGCCTGGTTCGCCCGGCAGTTCGCCGCCGGCCTGGGCGCCGAGAAGACGATGGTCCAGAAGTCGGGCTACTTCGCCCGCTCCGCCGCCCCGAACGCCGAGGACCTCCGTCTCATCAAGTCCTGCACCGACCTCGCCGTGGACTGCGCCCTGCGCGGGGAGTCGGGCGTCGTGGGCCACGACGAGGACCACGGCGGCCGGCTGCGGGCCATCGAGTTCGACCGGATCCGTGGCGGACGTCGTTTCGACGTCACCACCCCGTGGTTCGCCGCGCTGCTGACCGACATCGGCCAGGTCTGACCACGACCCGCCCCCGGCGCAGGTTCCCGGTCGCGTCCGCTACAGTGATCACTGTTCCGGCGGCCGACCGTGCCGCCCCGCCCGCGGGCACCATGCCGCGAGGTCGCTCGAACGACATGGTCACGAACCTCGGCCCCTGACAAGCCGGATCCTCGTGCGCTGATCGACGCGGCCGCCACGAAGGAGTCCCATGACCAGTCCCTCCGGCACGTCGTCGCGCCCCGGCAGCAGTCGACGCCACGACCCCGAAGCCTCCCGGCGCCGGCGCCCGACGCGCGGCGGCACCCCCCGCCCGGCCCGCAAAGCAGTCATGCCCGCCCGCTCCGATCTCGACCGCGCCCTCGACGCGGCCGCCGCGGCCGACCAGCCCACGCCGTCCTCGTTCCGGGGCTTCGGCCTCCCGGAGTCGCTCGTCGTCACCCTCGAGCGGCGCGGCATCCAGGTCCCCAGCCCGATCCAGGCCCGGACCCTGCCGGACGCGCTCGCCGGGCGCGACGTGCTCGGCAGGGCCAGCACCGGATCCGGCAAGACGCTGGGGTTCGGGGTTCCGCTGCTCACCCTGCTCGCCCGCGGCCGGCGCGCCGCCGCCACCCGGCCGGTGGGACTCGTCCTGGTGCCGACGCGCGAACTCGCCGAGCAGGTGCGCGGCGCCCTGGCGCCGCCGGCCCAGACCCTCGGGCTCACCGTCACCGCCGTCTACGGCGGGGTGAGCATCCCCCGTCAGGTCGACGCCCTCGCCCGGGGCACCGATGTCGTCGTCGCCACGCCCGGTCGGCTGGAGGACCTCATCGACCGCCGGGCCTGCGGCCTCGGCGAGGTGCGGGTCGCCGTACTCGACGAGGCCGACCACATGGCGGACCTCGGGTTCCTGCCCGCGGTCACCCGGCTGCTGGACCAGGTGCCGGCCAGTGCCCAGAAGCTGCTGTTCTCGGCCACCCTGGACCGGGGCGTGGCCGGCCTGGTCCGCCAGTACCTGACCGAACCGGCGATCCACGCGGTGGCGTCGGCAGAGACGCCGGTCGACGGGATGGACCACCTGGCCTTCGAGGTCGCCCCGGACGCCAAGACCGACGTGGCCGCCGAGGTCGCCCGCCGGCACGGGCGCACGCTGTTCTTCGTCCGGACCAAGCACGGCGCCGATCGGCTCGCCCGGCGGCTCGACCGCGGCGGCGTGCGGGCGGCGGCCATCCACGGCAACCGGTCGCAGTCCCAGCGGCAGCGCGCGCTGCAGGACTTCGCCGGGGGCCGGGTGCCGGTGCTCGTCGCCACCGACGTCGCTGCCCGGGGCATCCACGTCGACGGCGTCGACCTGGTGGTCCACTACGACCCGCCCGCCGACCACAAGGACTACCTGCACCGCTCGGGCCGGACGGCGCGGGCGGGCGCGCGGGGCACCGTGCTGTCCCTGCTCCTGCCGGAGGAGCGCCGCGACGCCGAGCGGCTGCACGCGGCACTGGCCACCGGGACCTCCGTGGTCCCGGTGACGCCCGGGGACGACCCGGTGCGTCAGCTGGCCGAGTCCGGGACACCGATCACGGTGGTGGCGGCGCCGGTGACGCCGTCGGCCGCCCCCACGCCGGACCGCTCGCGGCGGGGTGCCGGCGGCCGTCGACCGCGCAACGGCGGGCGGGACCCGCGCCGCTCGCGGTAAGGACGGTCGGCACCACGCATTGCCGGAACACCCCCTCATCCCACAGAGTGAGCGACCACACCGTCCCCCTCCGGAGGTCGCTCGCCATGCGTACACGCTCGTGGGTACCGGTGGTCGCGGCCGCCGCCCTCTCCCTCTCCCTGATCCCCGTCGCCCAGGCCGACCAACGGACCGAGGACCGGGGTCGCGACGACCGTGCCGGCCGCGTCGACGCTCGCGTGGGCGAGGCCTGGGGGGATGCCCGGCCGGCCGGCTCGGCGCCCCAGGACCGGGACGAGCCCCGCAGCGATCCTCCGGCCAAGCCGCGCAACGACGTTCTGGTCGACGCCCCCGTCGACCAGAACGACGCGTCCATCCCGCTGGGGCTCATCCCGTACCACGAGTTCGTGCCGCGGCTGCGGGCGCTGCAGGCGAGCGACCGGATCAGCGTGGAGGTCGTCGGGCAGTCCCGGCTGGGGCGCGACATCCACCTGGTGGTCGTCACCTCGCCGATGTCCGACCGCCACTGGCGGGACTGGCAGCGGCTGTCCGACCTGCGGACCGAGGATCCGGCCCGGGCCCTGGACCTGCTGGACGCCGGGGCCTACGACGGCTGGAGGAGCCCGCTGCTCGTCAACAACAACATCCACGGCAACGAGTGGGAGGGCACCGACTCGACCTTCCAGATCCTCGAGGAGCTCGCGTTCAGCGACGACCCCGCCGTCGGCGACCTGCTCGACTCGACCGTGCTCGCGTTCGTCGTCTCCATGAACCCGGACGGCCGGGTGGCCGGCACCCGGGCCAACGCCGCGGGCTTCGACATGAACCGCGACTTCATCACCCAGTCCCAGCCCGAGAACGTCATGCTCCGCGACCAGCTGATCCGCTACGAGCCGCTCACCATGCTCGACATGCACGGCTACGTCGCGGGCACGCTCATCGAGCCGACGACGGGCCCGCACGGCGAGAACTACGAGTGGGACCTCTACATCCGCCACGCGCTGCCCAACGCGCTGGCCATGGAGGAGCGGGTGTTCGCCGAGAACCGGGCGGACCTCGAGCGCTACTACCCCGGGATCACCACCGTCAACATCCCGTTCCGCGACTTCACCGACGGCTGGGACGACTGGCCGCCGATCTTCACCCCGATGTACGCGATGTACCACGGCGCCGTCGGGCACACCGTCGAGGTGCCCCTCAACCCCCGGGGCGCCACCCTCACGCCCGAACAACGACTCGACCGGACCCGGGTCAACACCAACGTCGGCCGATCGATCATCGAGGCGAACCTCGACTGGGCGACCGGAAACCGCCGGGCGCTGCTCCGCGACCAGCTCGAGCTGTTCCGCCGGGGCGAGGCCGGCGAGCCGTCGCGACCGATCGACGACCCACTGGCGCTGGAGACCGGGCTGGACGTCAACCTGGAGACGTTCCTGCTCGACTTCCCGGACGCCTACGTGATCCCGACCGGGGACGACCAGCGCAGCGAGGTGGCCGCCGCGCGGCTGGTCGACTTCCTGGTGGCGAACGACGTCGAGGTCCACCGGGCCCGGACCTCGGTCCGGGTGGCCGGCGAGCGGTACCCGGCGGGCACCTACGTGGTCGACATGCACCAGGCCAAGCGGGGGCTCGCCAACACGATCCTCGACGTCGGCCGCGACGTCACGACCGACTTCCCCACGATGTACGACATCTCGGCCTGGAGCCCGGGCGAGCTCTGGGGGGCGACGGTGGTGCGGGTCGAGGACGGCGACCTCGACACCCGGCGCCTGCGACCGGTCGAGCGCGCCGAGCCCACCGGCTCGGTGCCCTCCGGGCGGCCCGCGGCGTACGCGCTGGACGCCGAGACGGTCGCCGAGGTCCAGGCCGTCAACGCCCTCCTCGCCGACGAGGCGGAAGTGCGGCGTCTCGAGGACGGGAGCTTCGTCGTCGACGGGGCGGACCGCCGCGCCGTCCGCGCCGTGGCCCGGGAGTTCGGCATCCGGTTCGAGGCGCTCCGCCCGCGCCAGTGGCGCGAGGCCCAGGACGCACCCGCGCAGGGCCTGCTCCGGGTCGCAGTCTCCGGGCCGGCGGACGAGCAGTTCGCCCTGGCCCGGATGGGCTTCCCCGTGACCTCGGTGACGACGGCGGGGTTCAACGCCGGGACGTATGCGTTCGCCGACTTCGAGGCACTCTACGTCGGCAGCGGCGCGCTGGACCCCGGGGCACTGGACGCCGCCCGGCAGGCGGAGTTCGCGGCCTGGCTCGAGGCCGGCGGCACCGTCGTCGGACGCGGCGTCGGCGGCGTCCAGTTCAACGAGGCGGCCGGGCTGCTGCCGGTGACGGTGACCGCCGGCCGGGACGACGCCAGCGGGATCGTGTCGGTCCTCAACGACCCCGACTCGACCGTCACCGGCAGCGCCCTCGACAACGCGTTCGTCAGCTCGCCGCAGTACTTCACGTCGGTCGGCGACGGCGTGGTCGTCGACCAGTCCCTGGCTGCCGGACAGTTCGTGCTCGCCGGTCACTGGATCGGCCAGGAGGCGGCCGCCGGGCAGCCGGTGGTCGTCAGCGGGACCGCCCGCGGCGCCGACGTCACCCTGTTCGGCACGGAACCGCTCTACCGCAACCACCCCGAGGGGATGTTCCCTCAGGTGGCGGAGTCGCTCTGGCGCTGAGCCGGGACGCCCCCGCCCGGCATCGGGGCGGGCGGGGGCGAGGTCACCGCAGGGCCGGTGCCGCCCGGGTACGCTGCCGACACCAACCAGCAGGGACGGGGTACCGAGATCATGTCGTGGTGGCGCACGCTCGCCTCGTACCCACCGACCTGGCTGGCCGTGGTACTCACCGGCGCAGCGACGGTCGCCCTGTGGTGGTGGTTCACCCCCGGGTTCGGTGGGGCGCTCGCCCTGGTCGGATGCGCCGTCGTGACGCTGGCCGCCTGGCCGGCCGCCGCCGGTGTCACCGGAACCGTGCGTCGGCTGCGCCGCCGGGCCGCCGAGCGGCGTGACGCCGGCACCGACCCGGTCCCGGCACTGCGGCGTGACCTCGCCCGGCTGCCGGACCCACGACCCGCGCAGCAGCTCGCGGCCGTGCTCGACCGGAGCGAGAACTTCACCGACGTGCTCGGGCGCCGACTGGACGCCGGAGAGATGACCTACGCCCGCTACCTCACCGCGGGACAGCAGGTGGTCGCCGCCGTCGTCCACAACCTGTCCGAGGTCTCGCTGGCCTACGAGAGCATCCGGACCATCGACCCGCCCGGTGTCGAACGGCGGCTGCGGGAGCTCGAGCCCGCGACGGGCCGGGCGGCCGAGCGCGAGCGCCACACCCTCTCCGCCCGCCTCGACCTGTGGCGTTCCCAGCGAGAACGCATCGACGACCTGCTCGCCGACAACGAAGCCGCCATGACCGCGCTCGCCACGACCGCCACCGCGATCAGCCGGACCCCGATGGGGACCTCCGCGGCCGACGCCGAGGTCGCCACCGCGGAGCTCGAGGGCCTCGCCGAGCGGGCGTCGCGCTACGCGGCGGACGGCCGGGCACCGAGCTCGGGTGACGTGGGCGGACGCCTCGGCAGCGGCCATGACAGCCGCGCCCTCGGCCAGTGACGACCGGCGGGACGACCGGCGAGGCCGCTCGGCGCCTGGTCGCCGACCTGATTCCCCGCGACCTGTCGAGTGCACCGGAGCGTGACGCGGCCACCGCGCTGGTCGACGGCATCGGCGCCGACGCCCGGGCCGTCGCGGCTCGGGTCAGCCGGCTCCTGGACGCCCCGGTGCAGGACCTCACCCGGGAGGCCGGCGACGGCGGGGACATCGCCCGCGCCCTCGCCGCCCTGCACGAGGAGGTGGACCGGCTCGACCCCGCCGGGACCGATCTGAGTCCCGGGTGGGGACGGCGCGTGCTGTCGCGCCTCAGCGGTGCCGGCTCCCCGGTCGAGCAGTACCTGGCCCGGGTCGCGCAGTCGCGCGGCGCCCTGGAACGCACCGTCGCCACCCTGCGGCGGGGCCGCGACCAGTTGCGGCGGGACTCCGTGACCGTCGAGGCGGATCGGGCGGACCTGCTCGCGGCGGCGGACGTCCTCGGGGAGCAGGTCGCTCTGGCGGGCGCGGTGGACAGCGAGCTGGCCGGCGCCCTGGACGGCCCGGCGGCGGACCACCCGCACCGGCGCGTCCTGCGGGACGACCTGCTGTTCGCGGTGCGCCGGCGGCTGCTGGACCTGCAGCAGCAGCTGGCCGTCACCCAGCAGGGCGTGATGGCGCTCGACCTCGTGCTGCGGAACACCCGAGAGCTCGGCCACGGGGTCGACCGGGCACTGGACGTCACGGTGGCGGCGTTGCAGGTCGCCGTGGCGGTCGCCGCGACCCCGGACCAGGCCCGCACCGCTGCGGCCGTCGCCCGGGTGGAGACCCTGCGGTCGGCCTTCGCCGAGGTCAATCGGGCACTCGCCGAGGTGGACCGCCACCGCGAACGGACTGTGCCCGTGGTGTCCGGATCAGTTCGGGACGTGGCGACCCAGGTACCCGCCGGAGTCGCCGAGGGGGCAGGATGACCACGTGGGACTCGGACCGGAAGGCCTCGACATGACCGGACACCGGAGGCGACTGGCCGTCACGGCGATGGCGGTCGCGGCGGTGAGCCTGGCGGCCGGCTGCGCCGGCGGCTCCGAGCCGCTGACCGCCGACGAGGCCCGTGAGCGTCTGACGGACCAGCTCGAGCGGGTGGACTGGGTCGACGACCTCGAGACCAGGGCCGCCCAGGTGCCCCTCGACACCGCCGAGCTCGCCGACACCCTGCCGCCCATCGACGAGTTCCCGGTCGTCGTCCAGCCGTCCACCGACGTCGTCGCGGAGGTCTTCACGTCGACGGAGAAGTCCGGCACGGGCAGCGACGGCTGGATGGTCGAGGTCGCCGAGGAGTTCAACTCCTCCGGCGCCACGCTGCCCGACGGGCGCACGGTGGGCATCGCGGTGCGCAGCATCGCCTCCGGCACCGGGTACTCGTTCCTGGCCGCCGGGCGGGACCTCCCGGACGGCTTCAGCCCGTCCAACCAGTTGTGGATCGAGATGGCGAACGAGAACACCTCCCTCACGGAGGTGTCCCCCAGCCTCGTGCCCAACGTCGCCGGGCTGGTGCTCCGCACCGAGACCGCCGACCAGGTGCGCTCGGAGTACGGCGACGTCACCGCGGCCACCGTGCTCGAGGCGACCATCGCCGGTGAGGTCGTCACCGGATACACCGACCCGTTCTTCTCCAGCACCGGGCTCAACTACCTGGTCACCGTCCTCGACGCCTTCGCCGAAGGCGACGCGGACCGCTACCTCTCCCCCGACGTCGCGAGCGTGTTCGAGGAGTTCCAGTCCCGGGTCCCGTTCGTCGCGCTCACGACGCTGCAGCTGCGGGAGTCCGTCGAGCGCGAGAACGGCGCCCTGGACGCCTTCGTCATGGAGTGGCAGACCTTCACGAACACCGAGTCGCTGCAGAGCGGCTTCGAGTTCGTGCCCTTCGGGGTGCGCCACGACAACCCGCTGTATGCGGTCGACGGCGCCTCCCCGGACGCAGTGGCCGCGATGGAGCTGTTCGCGGACTTCGCCGCCGGCTCCGGCCCCCAGGACCGCGCCCGCGAGCAGGGCTTCGACCCCCCCGAGTACGAGGCCGAGGTCGAGGTCCCGACCGGCGGCATCCTCGTCGGGGCCCAGCAGCTGTGGAAGGAGAGCAAGGACGGCGGGCGCCCGCTGTCCGCGGTGTTCGTCACCGACGTCTCCGGCTCCATGGCCGGCAGCCGGCTGCAGGCGGTCCAGGAGGCCCTGCTGTCGTCGCGCGGCTTCGTCAACCCCGAGGCCGCGGTCGGCATGGTCGAGTTCAGCGACGTGGTGAGGCGCCGGCTGCCGGTCGAGGAGTTCGACCTCAACCAGCAGGCACGGTTCGCCGCCGCGGTGCAGGACATGGAGGCGGTGGGCGGGACCGCCATGTACGACGGGATCCTGCTCGGCCTCGACATGCTGCTGGCCGAGCGGGACGCGGACCCCGACACCCGTCTCGTCCTGCTCGTGCTGACCGACGGGGAGACCGTCGACGGGCTGCAGTTCTCCGACGTGGAGCGGACCATCGAGGGGCTCGGGGTGCCCATCTACACCGTGGGCTTCGAGGCCGACCTCGACGAGTTGCAGCGGGTGTCGTCGCTGGTCGAATCCGCCAGCATCAATGCGTCCGAGGAGGACGTGGAGTTCCAGCTGTCCGCCTTGTTCAACGCGGGCGTGTGACCCGTTGCGTGCGCTCGCGGTGTGGCTGGCGGTGCTCGCCGTGGTGTTCGGGGGCTACGCCGTCGTGACCGACCGGGCACTGTCGGGAGACCCGCAGCAGGTGTTCGTCGTCGTGGACTCCTCGGTCGTCCCGGACTCCTCGTTCGACATGGAGGCGTACTGGCGCGAGGCCCGCGCACGGCTGGCCGACCTGGACGGCGAGCGGTACACCGAGTACGCGCTGGCCACCGAGAAGGACCTGCTGCACACGTTCCAGCCGGAACTCGGCGACCTCGACGACATCAACCCCTTCGCCCCCTGTCAGGCGGACGACGTCGTGGCGCTGTCGCAGGCGGTCGACGCGGACCGGGTCGTCCTCATCACTTCCGAGAGTTCCTGCCTCGATGTCGAGGCCCCGGACTCCTGGGACCGGGAGATCGTCGGAGGCTGAGGCTCAGGACGCGGCGGGCAGCCGCACGCTGAGGACCGCCCCCCGCTGAGGGCCGTTCGCCGCGCGCACGTCCCCGCCGTGCCGGCGGGCGACAGACCGGGCGATCGCCAGGCCGAGACCGCTGCCGGGCCGCGACCGAGCCTCCTCGCCGCGGTGGAACCGGTCGAAGACGAACGGCAGGGACTCGGGCCGGAACCCCGGTCCGCCGTCCCACACCGTGACCAGCACCCAGGTCGCCGAGACCCGTCCCGCCCGGACCCCGACCTGCCCCCCGCCGTGAACCGTCCCGTTGTCGACCAGACATCGCAGCATCCGGTGCAGGGCGGCCTCGTCCCCCCTCACCACGGCGCCGCCACTGACCCAGCCGGGGCCATCGGCCGGGTGCCACCGGGCCCCGGTGAGGCGGCACACGTCCCGGGCGAGCACCGCCAGGTCCACGGCCTCACGACTGGACGCGGGCTCGGCGTCCGAGCGGGCCAGCGCGAGCAGGTCCGCCACCAGCAGGCTCATGCGGTCCGCCTCGCCCCGGAGGTCCCGCAGTGCCTCGGCCCGGTCGTCGGGTGCCGCGTCCGGCCGGTCCAGGAGGAACCCGGCGTTCGACCGGATGGTCGCCAGGGGCGTCCGCAGTTCGTGCGAGGCGTCGGCCAGGAACCGCCGCTGCTCGGCCAGGGTGGTCGCGAGGTCCGCCTGGGCGCCTTCGAGGCGGCTCATCATGGCGTTGAACTCCCCCGCCAGGACGGCGACGTCGTCCCGGCGGCGCGGCACGGGCAGGCGGCGGGTGACATCGCCGGTCCGGGCGATGTCGCCGCTGGTCCGGGCCAAGTGACGCAGTGGGCGCAGGGCACGACTGCTGACGACCCAGCTGGCGACAGCCCCGGCGACCGCGGTGAAGACGGCCGCCACGACGACGGCCGTGATCAGTCCGCTGTTCTCCGGGGCCCGCGCCGCGGTCGGCTGCCCGGCGACGAGGACGGCGTCGTCACCGGGCAGGGCGCGGGCGGCGAGCCGCAGCTCGACCCCGGCGACCGTCACGGTTCCCCGGGCGGTGCCGGACGCCAGCGCCCGGTCGACCAGCTCGTCGGGCACCGGAGGGACCACCCCGTCGACCCGCGCCCCGGCGTACACGACCGTCCCGGTGCGTTCGGCGACCAGCACGAACGCCTCGACGCTGCGTGCCGCGTCCACGACGATCGCCGGCTCGGCGCCCCCGGGCCGGTACTCGCGAGCCGCGCGCTCGGCGAGGTCGTCGAGGGTCCGGTCCTGCTCGCCCGGCGCCCCGAGCACGGCAAGGGCGACCAGGAGCGTGGAGAACACGAGCAGCGTGCCCGTGGCGAGGACGGTGCCGAGGACCGCCAAGCGCAGCCTCACGCGGGGGGGGTCCCGCAGGACGTAGCCGACGCCGCGGACGGCGTGGACCACTCGCTGCCCGCCTCCAGCCTCGAGCTTGCGCCGCAGGTAGCCCACGTAGACGTCGACGACGTTGGACGCGGTCCGGCTGTCCAGGCCCCACACCGCCTCGAGCAGCTGCATCCGGCTCAGCACGACCCGCGGGTGGCGCACCAGGTGCTCGAGCAGGCGGAACTCCTGGGTCGTGAGCTCGACGGGCTCCCCCGCCCGGGTGACCTCCATCGCAGGGACGTCGACGAGCAGGTCAGCGAAGCGCAGCACGTCCCGGGCGGGGCCCCGGCGTCGTAGCAGCGCCCGCACCCGGGCCAGGAGCTCCTCGTGATCGAAGGGCTTGACGAGGTAGTCGTCGGCACCGGCGTCCAGGCCCGCCACTCGGTCCGGGACGGCGTCGCGGGCGGTCACCATGAGGACGGCCACGCCGTCACCGGCCTGGCGGATCCTGCGACAGATCTCCAGTCCCGTCGTGCCCGGCAGGACGACGTCGAGGACGACCACGTCGGGGCCGGTGTCGCGGATGCGGGCGAGAGCCTCGGTGCCGTCATGGATCACTCGGACGTGGTGGCCGTCGTAGGCGAGGGCGCGGCGGATCGCAGCGGCGAGGCGCTCGTCGTCCTCGACGACGAGAACGCGTCCCGGGGAGGTCACCCAGACCTCTTACGGCACCGCCGCCCCCCGCGGCAAGACCTCCAGCGACCTCAGACCGGGCGGTAGATCTGAACGAGCGGGCACTGGAACGGATCCCGGGAGCCCAAGCCGACCTGGTTGAGGTAGCGCACGACGATTCCGTAGGACTGGAAGAGTCCCGTCTCGGTGTAGGCGATCCCGTGCCGCTCGCAGAACGCCCGCACGAGCGGCGCGGCACGGCGCAGGTTCGGTCGGGGCATGTGGGGGAACAGGTGGTGCTCGATCTGGTAGTTGAGCCCGCCCATCACGGTGTCGACCAACCACCCGCCCCGGATGTTGCGGGACATCAGCACCTGCCGGCGCAGGAAGTCCACCGTCAGCCCGCGGGGCACCAGCGGCATGCCCTTGTGGTTGGGGGCGAACGTGGCCCCGATCGACACCCCGAAGACCGCGAGCTGGACCCCCACGAACGCGGCGGCCATCCCCGGCGGCAGGACGACGAGGACGAGCGCGAGGAACCCGCCCAGGCGGGCCACGATGAGACCGAACTCCAGCCACCGTCGCTTCATCGGCGCCCCACCGAGGATCGCCCGCAGTCCGGCCGCGTGGAGGTTGACTCCCTCCAGGGTGAGCAGCGGAAAGAACAGCCAGCCCTGCCGGGCGGCGAACCACGCGGGCAGCCCGCGCCGGGCGTCCGACTGCTCGGGCGTCCAGGCCAGCACCCCGGGCTCGATGTCGGTGTCCTTGTCGATCTGGTTGGGCGCGCCGTGGTGACGGCTGTGCTTGGTGTTCCACCAGCCGTAGGCCATGCCGACGACACCGGTGGCGAGGATCCGGGCGGTCCACTCGTTCCACCGCGCGGAGGCGAAGATCTGCCGGTGCCCGGCGTCGTGGGTGAGGAAGGCGACCTGGGTGAGGGCCAGACCCAGCACCGCCGCGACGGCCAGCTGCCACCACGTCGGGCCCAGCAGGACGTGGGCCGCGACGGCACCGCCGACGACGGCCAGGGTGGCCGCCCCGCGGGCGGCGTAGTAGCCGTGGCGGCGATTCGTGAGCCCCTGCGCCTGCACCTCGAGGGCGAGGGCGGCGTAGAGGGTCTGGCGGTGGGCCTCGGGGCGGGGGCGCGCGGCAGCCGCCGGGCGCGGGAGGGTGGTGCCGGGGACAGGGGTCACGGGATCCGTTCGGCTCGGGGGGATCAGGCGGGGCGGTAGGTCTGGACCAAGGGGCACTGGAACGGGTCGCGTGCACCCAGGCCGACCTGGTTGAGGTAGCGGACGACGATGCCGTAGGACTCGAGGACGCCCGCCTGGGTGTAGGTGACGCCGTGGCGCTCGCAGAACGCCTTGACGACGGGAGCGGCCCGGCGCAGGTTCGGCATCGGCATGCTGGGGAAGAGGTGATGCTCGATCTGGAGGTTGAGCCCCCCCATGGCCGCGTCCAGCATGCGGCCCCCGCGGACGTTGCGCGACATGAGCACCTGCCGGCGCAGGAAGTCGACCGTCGCACCCTTGGGCACCAGCGGCATCCCCTTGTGGTTGGGCGCGAACGACATGCCCATGTACACGCCGAACACCGCGAGGTGCACGCCGATGAACGCGGCGGCCATCCCCGGCGGGAGCAGCGCGAACACCAGCGCGACGTAGCCGCCGAGGCGGGCCACGATGAGCGCCAGCTCGAGGCGTCGGCGCTTCATCGGGGCGCCGCCGAAGATCGCCCGGAAGCTCGACACGTGCAGGCTGAGACCCGCCAGCAGGAGCAGGGGGAAGAACAGCCACCCCTGCCGGGCGGCCAGCCACCGGGCCATCCCGCGCCGCTCGCGGGCGATCTCCGGGGTCCACACCAGCGGCCCGGGTGCGATGTCGGGATCCTTGCCCACCTGGTTGGGAGCGCTGTGGTGGCGGTTGTGCTTGCTGGTCCACCATCCCGAGCTCATCCCGACGAGCACCCCGCCGACGAGCCGCGCGGTCCACTCGTTCCAGCGGGACGAGGCGAAGATCTGCCGGTGCGCGGCGTCGTGGCCGAGGAACGCCGCCTGGGTGAGGGAGATCCCGAGCAGCGCCGCGACGAGGAGTTGCCACCACGTGTCCCCCAGCAGGACGTGGGCGGCGAAGGCCCCGGCGACGAGCGCGACCGCCCCGGCGATCCGGGCGATGTAGTACCCGTAGCGTCGCCGCAGGAGCCCCAGCGCCTGGATCTCGGTGGACAGGGCGGCGTACAGCGTCTGCTGGTCACGGCGGACACCGCGGCGGGGCGTCGGCAGAACAGGAGCGGTCGTGGACAAGGCGGTCGACCTTCCGTCAGGCGGCCGAGCCAGAACCCTCGACGGATGAGCTCACGTGCACCGCGTTCTCACAGGGTACGGCTCCCACCTGAGCGCCGCTCCCCGACCCCGGGAGCCCACGCGGCAACGGGCTCCGGCGGCCCGGGCCTGGACTCGCGACGGGTCGCCGAGGCGCCGTCAGTCGGTGCCCTCCTCCAAGGCGGCGCGGTCCAGCGTCTCCTCGGCGGCCTCATCGGCGACCCCACCGGCGGCGATGGCCGCGTCACCGCCCGCGGGCAGTTCCCCTACCAGGTCCGCCTGCGCCCCGAGCTGGCCGAGCGCGGCGAACGACTCGAGCTTGGCCCGGGTGTCGGCGATGTCGAGGTTGCGCATGGTGAGCTGGCCGATGCGGTCGAGCGGGCCGAAGGCTGCGTCCTCGGTGCGCTCCATGCTGAGCCGCTCCGGGTGGTAGCTGAGCCCTGGGCCTGCGGTGTCGAGGACCGTGTAGTCGTCGCCCCGGCGCAGCCGGACCGTCACGGTGCCGGTGACGGCACGGCCCACCCAGCGCTGGAGGGACTCACGCAGCATGAGAGCCTGCGGGTCGAGCCAGCGCCCCTCGTACAGCAGGCGGCCCAGCCGGCGCCCCTCGGCGTGGTAGGTCGCGATGGTGTCCTCGTTGTGGATCGCCGAGACCAGCCGCTCGTAGGCGAGGTGGAGCAGGGCCATGCCCGGCGCCTCGTACACCCCGCGGCTCTTGGCCTCGATGATGCGGTTCTCGATCTGGTCGGCCATGCCGAGCCCGTGCCGCCCGCCCACGGCGTTCGCCTCGTGCACCAGCGCCACGGGGTCGGCGAACTCGCGGCCGCCGACCGCGACCGGGCGGCCCTCGGCGAACGTCACCGAGACCTCCTCGGCCTCGACGGCGACTGCCGGGTCCCAGAACCGGACCCCCATGATCGGCTGGACGATCTCCAGCGACGTGTCGAGGTGCTCCAGCAGCTTGGCCTCGTGGGTGGCGCCCCAGATGTTGGCGTCGGTGGAGTACGCCTTCTCCACCGTGGCCCGGTAGGGCAGGCCACGCGCCCGCAGCCACTCCGACATCTCGGCCCGCCCGCCGAGCTCGGCGACGAACGCCGGGTCCAGCCACGGCTTGTAGATCTGCAGGCGGGGGTTGGCGAGCAGGCCGTAACGGTAGAAGCGCTCGATGTCGTTGCCCTTGAAGGTCGACCCGTCGCCCCACACCTCGACACCGTCGGCGTGCATGGCCCGGACCAGCAGGGTCCCGGTGACGGCCCGGCCCAGCGGGGTGGTGTTGAAGTACGTGCGCCCGCCGGAGCGGATGTGGAAGGCCCCGCACGCCAGCGCCGCCAGCCCCTCCTCGACCAGGGCGCGGCGGCAGTCGACCAGCCGGGCCAGCTCGGCGCCGTACTCCCCCGCCCGCCCGGGGATGGTGGCGATGTCGTCCTCGTCGTACTGCCCGAGGTCGGCGGTGTAGGCGCACGGGACGGCGCCGTGCTCGCGCATCCAGGCGACGGCGACCGAGGTGTCGAGCCCGCCCGAGAACGCGATGCCGACCCGCTGCCCCTTGGGGAGGCCGGTGAGGACCTTGGACACGCCCGCGAGGCTAGTGGCTCCGCTGCGGGCCGAGAGCCCGCCGGAGCGGACTGTGCCGCGGTAGACAGCGGCATGACGCGCCTGGAGTTCGGGGTCAACATCCGCGACGTGGAGTCCACCGAGCAGCTGAGGTCGCAGGTCGGCCGGGCGGACGAGCTCGGGTACGACGTGCTCGCCCTGCCCGATCACCTCGGGGGGCCGGCGCCCTTCGCGACGCTGGGCGCGACGGCGCTGGTGAGCGAGCGGCTGCGGCTGCGGACCTACGTGCTCAACGCCGGGTTCTGGAACCCGGCCCTGCTGGCGAGGGAGGTCGCGACCGTGGACGCGCTGTCCGACGGGCGGGTCGAGTTGGGGGTGGGGGCGGGCCACATGCGCCACGAGCACGAGGACGCCGGGCTGGCGTGGCTGCCCTTCCCCGAGCGGGTGGCAGCGATGGAGCGCCTGGTCGACGAGGTCCGGTCCCGGCTGGCCGACCCCGGCCACCGGCCGCGGCCGGTCCAGGAACCGGTGCCGGTGGTCGTCGGCGCCATGTCCGAGGCGGGACTGGCGGTGGCGGCCCGGGTCGCCGACGTCGTGGCCTTCGCCGGGGCGAGGCAGGTCGCGGGCGAGCCACCGGGGACGTTCACCCTGGCCTCGTCGGCGGACACCCTGGCCCGGGTGCGCGAGGTGAGGCAGCTGGCCGGCGATCGGCCGTACCGGGCCGACGTCCTGCTCCAGGTGGTCGACGTCGGGCGGCCGCCCGAGGAGTCGGCCGCGGAGATCGCCGCCGGAGTGCCCGGGCTGTCGCCGGCGGCCGCGCTCGAGAGCCCGTTCCTCCTGCTGGCCGCCGACCCCGCAGCCGGCGCGCGGGAACTGCTGCGCCGGCGAGAGGTCTACGGCTTCGACCAGTTCAGCACCCACGAGGCCAATCTCGAATCGCTCGGCCGGGTGATCGAGGCCCTCTCCTGAGCCGTCTCGACCATGGTTGTCGACTGTCCGTGGCCACCCCGGGCTGGCGTCACCGGGGGCGTCGGAGCTGGAAGTCGTGGGCCGGTTCGCGGCCGCTCCGTCGCGACCGGTCGTGCGGGCAGCCTTCAGACCGTCCTCGATTCCGAGGCGGTCGCCGCCCGCTCCGCCGGGCGGCGACGGCAGTACGCGGTCGGCGCGTTCACCGCCGACTGCTGGGCGGGCTCAGGCCCCGCTGTCCCGGTGGTCCTGCGTCAGCTTCTCGCCGTTCTCCCCGACGAGCAGGCAGACGACCTCGCGGTCACCCTGGGCCCAGCTGCCCGCCGTCGGAGTGAAAGAGCTGGAGTAGAGCACCGATTCCTCGTACGCAGCCCCGACAAAGGCCTCGAACTCCGCCAGGCACCCCTCCTCGGAGGTGACTTGAAGAGATTCCTCGCCGGGAAACTCCTCGGCATCCGTGACGTCGAACAGGTGGAACACCTGGGCGTCATGCGGCTCGGCACACGGCACCCCCTCGACCGCCTCCACCTGTGGCATGGCGCCGTCCTCGGTCGCCCCGCCCTGGTTGAAGCAGTCGCCGACGGTGAAGGAGAAGACTCCCAGCTCACCCCCTTCCTCGATCTCGCCCGATTCGTTCCGCGTGGTGTCGTCGGAGTCCCCGGGAAGCGAGCACCCGGACAGCGCCAGGACGGCCGTCGACATCACTGCCAGGAGCAGCGGCGGCCGGACATGAACAGACATTCCATTCCTCCCTTTCGGGCCGGGCGGCCCGACGGGTGCGGAACCTAGCAGTCATCGGCCGGTCGGTCAGCTCCCGGCTGGACCGCAGCTTCGGCCGCGCGGAGACCGGCAGCACTGTCACTCTCAGTGCCGCGTGACAATCGTCACCTTCTGATCAGCTCCGCAACGGCAGCCGGCGAGGAAGGTCCCTGCGGAGCAGCCCTCGCCACCCCATTCCGAGAATCTGTTGGATCGCCCGCCCACGCAGGCCTGAGAACCTGGAGTGCACAAGCTCCAGACGGGTCCGTTCCGGCGCCACGTGGTGGAGCGTCAACGTCACCGTGGCATCGACACCGCCACCGGTCCACGCGATCTCGACCAACCGAGGTGGCTCGACGCGCAGGACCCCGGCTGCCGACCACCCCGTCGAAGAACGGCGGCTGCGGCTTCGTCGTGAAGGTGAAGGCGCGACCGGCGACGGGCTCGAAGTCATTGGCCATGAGCCACGACGCGAGGTCGTCGCGCGTCGCGACGAGCTCCCACAGGTCCTCGACAGGGGCGTCGTACTCGCGGGACAGGTGGATGGTGCCGGTCACGGGGTCTCCTGCTCAGTGGGGTGATCGGTCGGATGATCGGTGCTGGTCCCGGCGGCGCGGGCACGGACGGCCCTCGTCGTCCTGTCTCAGTGGCTGGCAAACCCGTCGCACCCGTCGCTGGCGACGCGCCAGTCCTGGTTGACGGAGCAGTTGTTCCCACTGCTGCCGGACGCCGCGCACGTCACGCTGAACCCCGGCTTCTTCGCCGACAACTACGTGGGCAACGGCCTCATCGGCCTCGCCGCACAGACGGGGGTGCTGCCCATCCCGCTGGGCAGTGGCCGGAACGCGCCACCGTCGAACGAGGACATCGCCCGGGCGGCGGCAGCTGTGCTCCGAGACCCGGCAGCTCATCACGGTCGGCGCTACCGGCCGACCGGACCCGAGCTGTTGACTTCCGCGGAGATCGCCGCCGCCGTCGGAGAGGCGGTCGGCCGGCGGGTCCGACACGTGGACATGCCGATGCCGATGTTCCCGCGAGCCCTGCGGGTCAGGGGCTCGCGGACCGGGATCGACACGGCGCAGATCGCGACCGTCCGCTGGTACTACGACGAGTCCCGTCTCGGCACCTGGGAGATCGCGGCGCCGACCACGCACGTGCCGGACGTGACCGGCCAGCCGGCCGAGGACTTCCGTGCGATCGCTCGGCACTACGCGGCGCGGCCGGAGGTGCGACGGACCATGGGCAACCGGGCGCGGGCGGCGTGGGACCTCGTGCGGATCGGGTTCACACCGACACCAAGGCTGGACCGCTGGGTGCGTTCCCGACGCGAGCCCGTCCCGCCGGTACCCGAATTCTCGCGGGACTCGGCCGTGTGGCTCGCCGAGCACGCGCCGACCTGAGGCAGGGTGATCGCCGAACCCGGTCATCCCTCCGGAACCGACTTCGGATCGTCGCGGGCTGCGTCACCCATGGCCCGAACTCTCCAGGTCGGCCGGATGTTGACGGCGCTCGAAAACTGAGCAGTTTCGGGGGTCGAAGAGTGAGCGGGTTCAGTCTGGGGATTCGCGCTCGGCTCTGATGCTGGGCAGGGTGTCGATGCCGCGGTCGCGCGGGCGGTAGGAGGCGCCTTTGAGGGCGATGACGTCGGCGTGGTGGACGATGCGGTCGATCATGGCGGCGGCGACGATTGGGCCTCCGAAGACGCCGGCCAGCCCCTGAAGGGCAGGTTGGACGCGAGGTTTGGGTAGGCGTGTTCGTAGCGGGAGGACTCGGGCTGGAAGAAGAGGTTCGAGGCGGCCTGGCCGAAGGGGAGGTAGCCGACCTCGTCGACGATGACCAGTGGGTAGGGGCGTAGGCGGGTGAGTTCGAGGGTTAGGCGGGCGCGGTCGTGGGCCTCGCTCAGGCGGGCGACCCAGTCGGTGGTGAACCGGCCTGGGTGGAGGAGAGGCTCCTGATCGAGCAAGGAGACTGGAGTCATGGGAGCACCTCGGAAGTTCGATGAGGAGACGCGTGCCCGCGCGGTGCGTCTGTATCGGGACCGGTTGCGTGATGACGGGGGGTCGAAGCTGGGTGCGCGTCGGCATGTGGGTGAGCTGTTG
>JBHJOS010000014.1:0-7032 GCA_050329415.1 Kineosporiaceae bacterium | reverse complement strand
GAGCACCTCGGAAGTTCGATGAGGAGACGCGTGCCCGCGCGGTGCGTCTGTATCGGGACCGGTTGCGTGATGACGGGGGGTCGAAGCTGGGTGCGCGTCGGCATGTGGGTGAGCTGTTGTGGATCGGGCCGGCGACACGGGGCGCAAGGGTTGGACGATGGTCACCCGCGGGCGGTGCTAGCGTTGTTCGAGCCCCGGGCGCCGTCCTCGTACCCCGCAGGACCCCCGGTGCACGTCGGAGTGGCGGAATGGCAGACGCGCTAGCTTGAGGTGCTAGTGCCCGCAAGGGCGTGGGGGTTCAAGTCCCCCCTCCGACACCCTGAGGGTGGGTCGGGGATTCGTGCCACTCCGATCCGGAGCCAGACCCGGAGGGGCGTTCCGGGCGCGCGAGAACGGGCACCGCAACCCCTTCTCATTCCGAGGACGATCCGTACGCTCGGATCGGCGGTCACCCCCGCCGTGGTTGCCGGACCGACGACTGGAGATCCCGTGTCGCTGCCCGCCCGCCCGCGTCCTCGCCTCGTCCCCTCCCTCCGCCCCGCTCCCGTCCCCACCGTTCTCGCCGCTGCCCTCGCCGTGGTCCTTGCCCTCGTCGGGGCGGCGCCCGCCCACGCCGACGACTCCGCCGCCCGGGCCGAGAGCGAGGCCGCCTACGCCCGCTACGGCGGTGCCGTCGCCTACGGCACCGTTCTCTCCGACGGGCGCCGGAGCGCGTCGGAGGCCGTCGTCACGGCCGCCGTCGTGGCCGCCGCCACCGACCGGGACATCGGCTCCGAGGCCGACCCCGACATCATCCCGCCCGGCTTCTACGACCTCGGCACCAACCGTTCCCGGGGCCACGTCATCGGCCGTCAGCTCGGCGGCTCGGGCGACGTCGAGGCCAACCTCGTCGCCCTCTACCAGAACCGCGCCAACTCCCCCGTGATGAGCGGCTGCGAGGGTGCGATCGCGGACCACCTGCGGGACGGCCTCGCGGTCGGCGACGACCTCTTCTACCGCGTCGAGCCGGTGTACGGCAGCTCCGCCCAGGACCACCCGACCGCCGTCTGGCTCTACGCCTCCGACAACGGCACCGTCCTGGTGGACATGCTCATCGCCAACACCCCCGAGGCCGCCGTGACCTACGGGTCGGGCAACCGGATCTGCTGAGCGGCCAGGTGCCGGACTCCCCCTCCCCGGCCGACGCCCTCGCGGCGCTCGTCCGACGGTGCCCGCCGGCGGCTCCGCCCGCCGGCGGGCCGCCTGGCGACTGGAGTGCCGTGACCCGGCTCCTGGGCACCGCGCTGCCCGCGGACTACCGCGGCTTCGTCGATGCCTACGGCCTGGTCCGCCTCGACGACTTCCTGCTGGTGTACTCGCCGTTCGCCCCCCCTGGACCCGGCAGTCTCGGCCACGAGGCGGGCGACCCGTACGGCGCTCTCGCCGGGTACGCCGAGCGGCGCAGGCTCGCCGGCGAGGACGCGATGCCTCTGCCGCCGCATCCCGCTCCGGGTGGCGTGCTCCCCCTCGGGCGCACGGACAACGGCGACGAGCTGTGGTGGCTGACCAGGGACTCCCCCGACTCTTGGCCGGTCGCTCTGCTGGAGGCCCGGGGTCGGACGGTCCGGACCGTGGCGCGCTCGCTCGCCCATCTGCTTCTCGGTCTCGTCGACGGGAGCCTGCGTCCACCCGAGTTCCCCGACCGGTTCCCCGGCGACGACCCGCGGTTCGTCCCGGCCGCCCCGGGCTGACGCCCGGGTCGGCGGGCGCGCGCCTCGACCTCGGACCCCGAGTTGGTGAGCGCGATCAGTCCAAGTGGCGTATCTGGGGCCACAGGTCCTCCCATGGCTGCCTCGGGCCGGAGCACACCAGGATCGGGGCACCCTGCTCCTCGTTGGCGACCCCGACCCCGTTGTCCAGGGTCCCGGCGCGTCGGCACTGCGCGAACCACTGGCGCAGTACGTGTGGAAGGACATCGTGCTGGTCGCGGCCGGGTTCGCCGTTGCCGGGCAGGCGGTCGGGGCTCGCATCGTCGCGGGGCCGTCACCGGACGCGCGGCCCTCAGCCGGTCGGCTCGCCGCCCCGGCCTCGGCCCGTCACGCCCGGCGGCCGGAATCCCGGGTCCGGCCCCGCGAGAGGGTCTAGCCTCTGGCGCCCGGCCCGGGCGGGCGCGAGTCGCCGGTCCGCCGGCCCCGGCGGGCCACGAGGGCCTGCAGAGCTGCGGCAGCGTCGTCGCCGGAGTCGGCCGCGGCGGCCTGGTTGGCCTCCTGCAGGGCCCGGTAGATCTCGGCGCGGTGGATCTGGATCTCGCGGGGGGCATCGACGCCCACCCGGACGACCTCGCCGCGCACGTCGAGCACGGTGACGACGATGCGGCCGTCGATGACGATCGAGTCGCCCGTCCGCCGCGTCAGCACCAGCACTACAGAAGGTTGTCATGCAGTGCACTGCGTGACAATCATCGCGCTCGGCGCGCCCGGAGCCCACTCCTCAGGGGTGCAACCACCCATCCGCCCCTTCACGACGGTCCTCAGGCGGACGCAACCATCCAATCGCCCCCCGCGCGGGGGTCGGCCCCGAGCGGGGGGCGGCCCGGGCGGAGGTCAGGGCTCGTCGTCGGTGCGGGCCGGTGGCTCGGGCGCCCGTCGGGTCGCCACGCCGAGCAGGGACAGCCCGACACCGGCCGCGACCACCCCCACCAGCAACGCGAGGAGCGCGTCGTCCACGGTCCGGCGGCCGAGCAGGGCCTCCACGACGACCGGGGATGCCAGCAGCAAGCCCAGCGCGGGGGCGAACCGGATCACGACTCAGCCGGCGCCGGGGCGTCGACGAGCATCGCGGTCCAGGTTCCCGCCCCGGCCGGGCGGCCGTCGAGCAGCACCACGTCGACCGCTGCCGCGATCCCGGCTGCCGCTGCGACGTCGCCGCACCCCACGAGGGCGAGCCACCGGCCCCGGACGGCGTCGCCACCGGTGAGGTCGTCCAGCCACCGGGCCGCAGGGCCCGCCCCGGCCTGGGCGTCCCGGACCCCGAGCACGCCCACCGCGCCGACCTCCCTGATCGTCCGTGCGGCGCGACGTGCCCCGGCCAGAGTCGCGTCGACCGGGAGGAGCAGGACCAGGGGCGCACCCGCTGCGGCGGCCCGGGCCGCCTCGCCCGGCACGGAGTCCGGACCGGCCAGGGTGTCGCCGTCCGCGACCCCGGGGACCGCCCGGAGCGCCCGGACGGCTGCGCCGGGCGAGCCAGACAGGGCGGTCACCGGGGCGACGTGGTCGGCCAGCACGTCCGCCGGCCCCGCCACCACGAGGATCGCCCCCGGTCCGATGATCACCGACCGAGTCGGCGCCAGGCGACGACCGACGACCACCGGCAGCAGGTCGCCCGCCAGCGGTCCGGCCGCCGAGGCTTCCTCCGCGGCCGCCTCGGCGAGGTCAGCGGGCAGGCCGAGTGCCCTCGCCCGGTCGAGCAGGCCGGCATCCGTGCCCACTGACACCCCGGCCGCCCCGGCCGCCCCGGCCGCCCCGCGGCCACCGGGAGCACCGGGCTCGGCGGGTGCGGCGGGGACGGCGGGCGGGGCAGCGGGGTCCGGGTCGGGGTCCGGGTCGGGGTCGGGGTCTGGTCGATGCTGCTCGGGGTCGGCCACGAGGTCCGTCGACTCGAGCCCGCGAAGATCGAGGACAGTGGGTCCCGCGAGGTCCTCGGCGCCGTCGCCGACCGGGAACCGACTCGGCAGATGCTCGAGCAGCGCGCCGGACTCGTCCCCGAGCAGGCCCTCCGGGTCGGGCTCCGGGCCGGCGCCCGGGACGTCGGGGGCGATCGCGGCGGGCGCGACCGTCGGGTCGCCCGACGGACCGCGCAGGCCGGTGCTGCTCTCGACCCGCGCCACGATCTCGGAGACGATCTCCGACACCGGGCGATCGTCGGACTCGGGCGGCGAGGTGACGAGCCGGGCCGGGCGCCAGTCCCGCGCGACGTCCGAGGCCGGGACGATCCGCGGCTGCGGCAGCTCGCCGGCCCGGACCGGCTGCTCGGTCATCCCCAGCTGCGCCCGGACGGAGGCGAGCACGTCGTCGAAGGTCGCTTCCCCCGGTCGCGGCGGAGCGTCCCCGCCCGGGTCCGTCACCGGCTCGGGCACCGACTCGGCGGGGGGCGCGACGACCCGACCGGGGGGCCGTGGCGCGGGACCGTCGGCTGCCGTCACCGCGGTCCGGGGCGCCACGGCCGGTGTGCCTTGCTCCCGGGCCTCGACCCGGGCCAGGAGGACCTCGAACGGGTCGTCGGACCCGTCGAGCGACCCGTCGGCGGCCGGATGCGGCGGGGGCACCGGCGCGGAGCGGGCGGCGGGTCGCCAGCCGGCCCGGGCCGCCTGGACCGAGCCACCGGCCCGCGCCGGACCGGGCCGGACCGGCACCTGGTCCCGCACCGACGCCGGGTCCCGCACCGGCACCTGGTCCCGCTCCGGGTCCGACGCCCTCGCGACGGACACGGTGAGCTCGTAGGTCTGCCGGGCGAAGAACCCCGCCACTCCCCCGGTCCGCACCCGCTCGGCCTTGACGATCCGGGCCGCGGCTCCGTGCTCGGCGCGCACCTGGGTCAGCAGCGCCTCGAGATCGGGTCCTTCAAACAACAGGTGCTGGGGCACAGCTCACCGTCCCGAGGGTCTCCACGCGCGGCGCGAGGCCGGCTTCGGTGTACGACAGGACCGGCAGGTGCGGCAGCGCCGCGGACACCAGCCGGCGCACCGCCGGGCGCAGTGCCGGGGCGCAGGCCAGAACAGGGCTGCGGCCCTCCTCCTCGCACGCGCCGACGCGTGACGCCAGGGCGGTGAGGAAGCGGTCGGCGATCTGGGGGTCGAGCGCGAGGACCGGCCGCCCGGCCTCCCCCGCTCGCAGGCTCTCGACGAACGTCTGCTCCAGCAGCGGGTCGACGGTGACCGCCTGGAGCACCCCGTCGACGGCGAACGAGGCCGCCACGGCGGGGCCGAGCCCGGCCCGGGCCGCCTCCACGAGTGCGTCGCGGTCCAGGCCCGCGGCCGCCTGGACGGACACCGCCTCGACGATCCGGGGCAGGTCGCGGACGGGGACCCGCTCGTCGAGCAGTGCCCCGAGGACCGCCTGGAGGTCGGCGAGACCGGCCGGGCCGTCGGTCAGCTCCTCGACCACCGTGGGGTGGGTCCGCTTGAGCGCCTCGGCGAGGGCCTTGACGTCCTCCCGCGACAGCAGACGCGCGGCGTGCATCCGGACCAGCTCCGACAGGTGGGTGATGACCACCGAGGCCCGGTCGACGACCGTTGCGCCGGTCAGCTCTGCCTGGTGCCGCAGCTCCTCGGGGACCCACTTCCCGCTCAGGCCGAAGACTGGCTCGACGACGGCCCGGCCCGGCAGGCCGGCGAGGTTCTCGCCGAGCGCGAGCGCCTGTCCGGGCGGGGCCTGGCCCCGGCCGACCTCGATGCCCGAGATCCGCACGACGTAGGTGGCCGCCGGCAGGTCGAGACTGTCGCGGGTCCGGACCGGAGGCAGGACGAGGCCGAGCTCGAGCGCCACCTTCCGGCGCAGCGACCGCACCCGCTCCAGGAGGTCCCCCCCGCTCGCCGGGTCGACGAGGTCGACGAGGTCGGCGGCCAGGACGATCTCCAGCGGGTCCACCCGCATGTCCTCGGCGAGCGCCTCGGGGCTGTCCGGCTCGATCGTCGGGGCGTCGTCGCCGTCGGGCTCGGCGATGGCCGGAGCTGCCGCCCGACGCGCGGACGCCTGGGCGGCGAGCACGAGCACCCCGGCGAGGCCGAGGAAGAGCAGCGTGGGCAGTCCCGGGACGAGCGCGAGGCCCCCGACCGCCCCGGCAGAGATGTACAGGGCCCGGGGGCTGCGCAGGAGCTGGCCCGCGGTCTCGGTCCCCATGTCGGCGTCGGTCGCGGCGCGGGTGACGACCAGACCGGTGGCGACGGACAGCAGCAGGGCCGGGACCTGGGACACGATGCCGTCGCCGACGGTGAGCAGTGAGTACGTCTCGAGTGCCTCGGCCCAGCCCATCCCCTGCTGGAGCATGCCGACGGCGAACCCCCCGACGAGGTTGATGAGGGTGATGATGACCGCGGCGATGGCGTCGCCCTTGACGAACTTCGAGGCGCCGTCCATCGCGCCGTAGAAGTCCGCCTCCTGCGAGATCTCCTCGCGTCGGCGCTTCGCCTCGGACTCGTCGATGATCCCGGCGTTGAGATCGGCGTCGATGGCCATCTGCTTGCCCGGCATGGCGTCGAGGGTGAACCTGGCCCCGACCTCCGCCACCCGGGTGGCGCCGTTGGTGATGACCGCGAACTGGATGACGATGAGGATCGCGAAGATCACCAGGCCGATGACGACCGACGCACCGATGACCACCTCGCCGAAGGCGGCGATGACGGCGCCGGCGTAGCCGTTGAGCAGGACGAGCCGGGTCGACGCGACGTTGAGGCCGAGCCGGAACAGGGTGAGGACCAGCAACAGGGACGGGAAGACCGAGAAGTCCAAGGGCCGCTGGACGTACATCGAGGTGAGCAGCGCCAGCAGCGACAGCGCGATGTTGATGGCGATGAGGACGTCGAGGACCAGGGCAGGGACCGGGACGACGAGCAGGAGGACGACCCCGACGACGCCCACCGGCACGGCGTACTGGCCGAAGCGGGACGACGTCACGGGACCTGCCTTCCGCAGCGAGGCGCTGCCGGGGGCGGCACGCGCGCGTGCCGCCGGTTTCGCGGGGCAGGTCCGTTGCCTCGGCGGTGCCGTCCTGGCGCGTGTGTTCTCGACCTGACCGGCTCCGGACTTGAGTCGTCTCACCCCCCTCCTCGGCGATTGCCGCCACTCGCCGGGGTGGAGGTGGTCGTCCGTCGGCGATTGCCGTCACTCGCCGGGGTGGGGGTGGTCGTTCGTCGGCGATTGCCGTCACTCGCCGGGGATCGGGTGGTCGTTCGTCGGCGATTGCCGTCACTCGCCGGGGGTGGGGGTGGTCGTCCGTCGGCGATTGCCGTCACTCGCCGAGGGGGAGGGCGGGCCGGTGATGGCGCCGGCGGGGGCG
>JBHJOS010000072.1:0-15374 GCA_050329415.1 Kineosporiaceae bacterium | reverse complement strand
AAAGAGGTCGACAGCTTCGGGAACGGAACCCGTGGAATCGGACTCCCCGTTTCCGAGAGAAACGCTACGGTCGACCCCACCCCGCCCGACGGGCCCGCGGACCCAGACCCGGACCCAATTCCGTGTCCACTGGGACGGGACCATCGGGGCCGGGGGCCTCACGACGAACCCGTCCGATCACGGCCTCCGAGCCAGAGGGACACGGCCTCCGCGCGCGAACTCACACCCAGGCTCGCGAAGATGTGGTTGATGTGGTTCTTGACCGTCTTCTCGGCCAGGAACAGCCGACGTGCGATCGTGGCGTTGCCGTCGCCCCTGGCCATCAGATCCATGATCTCCACCTGGCGAGGGCTCAGTCCGTGGGAGGGCCGCTCCGGCTCCGGTCCCCGCCGTCCGGCGCGCAGCGCCGCCAGGGCCGGCGAACCGAACACCCCGCTGCCGGCCGACGCCGCGATGACGCACGCCACGAGATCGGCCTCGGCGAAGGTGCCGTGGACGAGGTAGCCCACGGCCCCGGCGTCGACCGCGTCGTGGATGGTGTCCGGGGTGTCGGTGAAGGTCGTCATGACGATCTTGGTGAGGGAGGAGAGCTCCCGGGCGGCACTCAGCCCGTCGCGGCGCGGCATCCGAATGTCCATCAGGGTGACGTCCGGACGGAGCCGGCGCACCGCCTCGACGGCCTGTTCGCCGTTCCCGGCCTCACCCACGACCACCAGCCGCGGGTCCACGCCCAGCAGGGCGAGCAGCCCCGACCGGACCACCGGGTTGTCGTCCACCACGACCACGCTGACGGGCCGGGGCTCCGGCCCTCCGCCCGCTGGTTCGGCACCCCACGGCGGGCCGCTCATCGGGCTGCCCCGGTGGCGAGCGGGCTGACCCCCGGCGCCGGACGACGCGGCTGGACCGTGAGGGGCCGGCGATCGTGGGTGGGCGGTCGTTGCGTCACGTCCGTCGGGAGGGCGAGCGTCACTCGGGTCCCCGCCCCCGGTGCGCTCGTGAACTGGGCGTGCCCGCCCAGGGATGCCATCCGCTCGCGCATCCCCACCAGACCGAAGTGACCACCCTCGACGGACTCGGCCTCCCGTTCCGGTCCGAAACCGGGACCGTCGTCCCGGACGAAGACCCAGACGAATCCGGCTCGCTCGACCAGTCTCAGAGTCACCGCGGCTCCCGGGGCATGGTGGATGACGTTGTTGAGGGCTTCCGACACGGCCCAGACCAACTCGTGGCGATCAGCCGGGGGGAGTGACCCGACAGGGCGCAGGTCGGTGTGCACCGAGAGCGAGCCGACCGCCGCCGACCGGGCCGCCAGCTCCTGGAGGACCTCGGCGAGGGGGCGTGACGGGTCGTCCAGCCGCAGTGACGTCAGCAGGTCCCGGGCGGACGCCACCGCCTCCCGGGCCGCCGAGACGACGTCGGCCGCATGGCGCGCCGCCACCGTGACGTCGCGTTCGATCCACGCCGGAAGCGCCGCTGCCGTGAGGGCCACTCCCTGACACGCCTTGGCCACGGTGTCGTGGACGTCACGGGCGATCCGCAGCCGTTCCCGGGCGGCCGCCTCGACGACCAGGGCGGAGGCGGCCCGGCGCTCGAGCTCCGCCTGCCGGTCGGACAGCCGGCGGAAGGCGACCCCCATCGCCGTCACCGACAGCAGCACGACCGGGAGCCGCACCGCGTCCACCAGGGTGTCCGACAGCGGCCACAGCCGCGACAGGTCGCTGAGGACCAGGACCAGGGACAGCGGGGCGACGATCCGCAGCGGGAACAGCGCCCCGATGACCAGCGCCGAGCTGACGCCGACCAGGGACAGCGGACTGTCGCCGCCCACCAGGACCGGGACCGCGGCGACCAGCAGGACGTCCGGCACGGCGAGCAGGGGACGGCGCGACAGTGCCAGCCGCAGCCGGGCCGAGCGCAGCCCGGCGAAACTCGTGACGCTGAGGGCCACCAGCAGCAGCAGCGTCCACGGATCCGGGCCCCGGAACGCCAGGTCGAGCACCGTGATGCCCAGCGCCAGCAGCCGCACCAGGAGTGCGATGCGCACCAGGCGCTCGGTGACGGCGGCGGGCGCCTCCTCGGCCGGGGCCGTCACTGGACCTGCTCCACGAGGGGACCCAGGTCGATGTCGCTGCCCAGGAAGAAGCCCACCCCGAGCAGGGCGAGGGCCCCGGGGAGGATGATCAGCGAGGAGACCAGGGTCACCCGCGGCGACACCTGGCCGGCCAGCCGTCGCTGCCGCTGGGCACTCTCGCGGCGCATGTCCGCGGCGATCCGGTTCAGGATCTGCGCCAGGGGCGCACCGAGCTCCTCCGCCTGGAGGAACGCCGTGACGAAGGACGACAGCTGCGCGGAGTCGTTGCGTTCCTGGAGCCGGCGGAACGCCTCGCGCAGGGACGCACCGTTGCGGATCTGCTCCAGCGTGAGCGTCACCTCCTCGGCCACGGGGCCACCGAAACGCTCGCTGATGGTGGCGAGGCCCTGGCGGAACCCGACACCCGCGTTGACGGTGACGGCGAGGATGTCGAGGAAGTCCGGCAGCTCGCGGGAGATGGTCTCCTGGCGGACCCGGCGGGTGCGGGCAAGCGTCGCCAGCGGCAGCACGACCGCCAGGCCTCCCGCCGGGACGGCGGCGTACCAGTACCCCAGGGCCAGCAGCATGGCGACGACCGGCGCCATGAGCAGTGCCCAGACGGCTGCCCGGCGGACCACGGTGTCGACGGCGATCCCCTGGGGACGGCCGGCCAGCTCGATCATGCGCTTGAGGCGCAGCTGCAGTCCGGCGCCCATCAGCCGAAGGATCAGTGGCACCAGCGGCTGGGCGAGGCGGTCCAGCAGCCCGAGACCGGCGGCCTCCTCCCGACGGGTCTCCCGGAGCAGGACGAGGTCGTCCACGTCGAGCTCCTTCACCGGGTCGGACCGCAGGTTCGCCAGCCCGACCAGGACGATGGCCAGGGCGGCGACCAGGACCGCGGCCGGGACCGCCGGTAGGGCCAGGGCCGCGAGGCCGGTCACGAGTCAGTCCTCGATCCGGGTCATGGCACGGATGACGACGAGGCCGAGAGCGAACAGCAGACCCGCGGCGACGAGCGCGGCGATGCCCACCGGCTCGCGGGTCATCGTCTCGACCGTGCCCGGCGAGAGCAGGTTGAGCAGCGGCAGCACCGCGAGCCCGAGGCCCAGCACGGTGTATCCGGTCGCCACCGACTGGGACAGGATGGTCCGGACCTCGCGACGCGTCTCGCGGCGCTGCTCGAGGGTGTCGGCGATGGTCCGCAGGGACGTCACCAGCGACCCCCCCGACCGGGCGCTGACCAGCAGGGTGGAGACGAGCACCGAGACCTCGCGGGACGCGATCCGGGTCCGCAGCTCGGTGAGCGCGGTCTCCAGCGGGGTGCCGAAGCTCAGCCGGGTGTAGACGCGCTTGAGTTCGGTCCGCGCCGGGTCCGACATCTCCTCCGCCGCCACGGCGATCGCGGTCGCGATCGACAGCCCGGCGTGGGTGGCGTTGGCGACGACCCGGGCGAGCTCCGGCATCTGGGTGATGAAGGCCTCGCGGCGTCGCTCCTGGCCGCGCCGCAGCCAGCCGCGGAGGACCAGGAGCGCGATGACGACACCGACGACGCTGATGGCCGGCGCGAGGAACGCCCACAGCAGGCCCACGGCGACCACCCCGACCGTCAGGCCGGCCAGGACGACGGTCAGGGGCGGCCGGGTGCTGCCGGCCAGGATCAGCTCCTGCTGGAGCCAGGCACCGGGCCGGGTCCGGGCGAACCACCCGTCCACGGCGTCGTAGCGGGCCTGGCGGCGGGCCTCGTGGTCGTCGAGCACCGCCCCCGCCAGGCGGTGGCGGTCGAGTCCGGCGAAGGCGAGGTTGCCGATCCCCAGCAGCAGCAGGAGGACGGCGGCCGTGGCCAGCACCCAGGTCAGGACGGTCATGCGACGGCCTCCCCGGTCACCGGGCCCAGGGCGGCGTCGCCGAAGCCGGGGGGCACCGGCACGTCGCGCTGGCGGAGCTTCGTCCCGAGACCGGACGGCAGCGGATGGCGGACGTACTCGCCGCGGCCGTCGAGGGCCTGCGCGTCGAAGCGCATGACCGGCTCCAGGTGGTAGTCCTCCCGCCAGCGCGACGTCAGGTAGTCGACCGCGATGACCCGGCGGGTGCCGTCCGCAGCCCGGATGAGCTGGACGATGACGTCGATCGCCCCGTTCACCTGGTCGTGCACCGCGGCGAAGGGCAGCTCGACGTCGGACATCGAGGCCAGCGTCTCCAGCCGGCTGAGGGCGTCGCCGGTGCTGTTCGCGTGGATCGTGGCCAGCGAACCCTCGTGGCCGGTGTTCATCGCCTGGAGCATGTCGAGGGCCTCCCCGCCCCGGACCTCGCCGACGATGATCCGGTCCGGCCGCATCCGGAGCGCGTTGCGGACCAGGTCGCGGATCGTCACCTGGCCCTGGCCCTCGACGTTGGGCGGGCGGGTCTCGAGCTGGACCACGTGCTCCTGGACCAGGAGCAGCTCGGCGGCGTCCTCGATCGTGATGATCCGCTCGGTGTTCGGCACGAAGGCCGACAGCGCGTTGAGCATGGTCGTCTTCCCGGAGGCGGTGCCACCCGAGACGATGACGTTGAGCCGGGCCCGGACGCAGGCCGCCAGCAGGTCGGCCGTCGCCTGGTCGATGCTGCGCAGCTGGAGCAGGTCGGCCATTCCCAGGGCCTTGGGGAAGAGACGGATCGTCATGGTGGGACCGCGCAGGGCCAGCGGCGGGAGGACCACGTTGACGCGGGCGCCGCGCGGCAGGCGGGCATCCGGCGGGAGGCGGGCATCGACCATCGGACTCGACTCGTCCACGCGCCGGTTGACCGTCGAGACGATCCGGTCGATGGTCTGCATCAGCTGGTCACGACTGGTGAACCCGGTGGGCAGCCGTTCCAGGCGGCCGAAGCGCTCCACGTACAGCTCGTCGTGACCGTTGATCATGATCTCGCTGATCGCGGGGTCGGCCAGCAGCGGCTCCAGCACGCCCAGCCCGATGGACTCGTCGACGACCCGGCGGACCAGGCGGTTGCGCTCCCGAGTGGTGAGGATGACCCCCTCCCGCGAGATGAGGTGGGCGATCACGCGCTCCAGCCGGACCCGCCGCTGCGAGACCTCCAGCCGGCCGAGCTCCTGGAGGTCCACCTCCTCCAGGAGCAGGCGCTTGAAGCGGTCGACGAGGGGGCGGTCGACCTCGGACGCCGACATCCCGCGCCGGACCGGCGTGCGCTCGGGACCGAAGCCGTCGTAGGACCTCATGGCAGGAACGCCTCCCGGACGACGGTGACCCGCGGCACCCAGTCGGCAGCCGGGCGCACCACCGGCACCTCGACGACGAGGCGGACGGCGTTGCCGTCGCCGAGTGCCCCTCCGGCAGCGGTGCACCCGCTCACCGTGAGGCTCGCGGTCAGCGTCGCACGGGCGGCCGCGCAGCCGTCCTGGCCCAGGCTCTGCGCGCGCACGCCCTGTCGCACCGCCTCGTCCACCGACGTCACGCCCCACCCCACGACGCCGACCTGGAAGGCGACCATGGCGAGGACGAACAGCCACGGGGCCAGGGCCAGCATCTCGACCGAGACCAGGCCGGCGTCACCGCGCCTCACGGCTCCGCCACCACGGTCCGGGTCGTGGTGATGGTCCGCGGCAGCCCGGGGAAGGTGCTGAACCCGTCGATCGACAGCGACACCGTCAGGTTCCCGCCACCGCCCGCCACCCGCACCCCGTCGGCGAAGCTCCCGGGCAGGGCGTCCTGCGCGGCCTGCTGCGGGTCCAGCCCGATGGCCGCGGCGCGGGTGGCGGCCGCGGCGGCGTTGGCCTGAAGTGGCACGGCGATGCCGAGGGCCGCCATGTGCCAGACCACGAACGTCAGCACGACGAAGAACGGGAAGACGACGAGGGCCTCGAGGGACACCAGGCCGGTGTCGTCCGCGGCGGACCGGGCCTGCCGCCACCGCGACCCGGCCCCGGCGACGCGCCCGGCGCCGGCAGCGGCCCCGGCCGCGGTAGCGGCGCCCACCGGCGCGGCGGCGCTCTCGTCCGCTGCCCGCTGCTCGCCGCGGTGGCCGGCCGGCCGGCCGGGGCTGGGTCGGGCGTTCACCTCCGGCGCAGACCCGGACGGCCGAGGCTCGCCCGGCGCAGGCTCGCCCGGCGCAGACCCGGACGGCGCAGACGGGGCTCGGCTCGGGCCGACCGCCCGCGTCCCGGTGGAACGGGTCCCGGAGAGCGGACGCCCCTTGGCGTCGTGGGTGACGAGGCCCAGCTCGCGCCCGATCCGTCGGAGAGTCGCCCACCATGCCTGGTGGTGCAGCGCGAGGGGGTTGCGGGCGTCCACCGCCGGCTCCAGGCGACGGTAGCCGGCGGGCAGATGGTGCGGCAGCACGGAAGCCCGCGTGAGCTGCCGGATGGTGTCCGGTGACATGGTCACCTGCTTGCTCACCCGGTTGACGAGGACCCGGACGTCAGGCTCCTTGCAGACGCCCAGCGTCTCCCAGGCGGTGATCGACCGCCGCATGCCGCGGACCGCCACCACGTCCGGGGTCACGACGAGCACGACCTCGTCGGCGAGCTCGATGGCCGTCACCTGTGCCGGGGTGGCGTGGGATCCGAGGTCCACCAGGACCAGGTCGTACTCCCGCCGCAGCACCGCGAGGACCTGGCGCAGCGCGACGGGGGTCACCCACTCCACGTCGTGGACGTCGTACGGGGCCAGCAGCAGGTCCACCCCGGACTCGTGCCGGGTCACGGCATCGGCCACGGTCCCGGGAGACAGGTCGGTGGCCACCTTGGCGAGGTCGGAGACGCCCACCCGGTGGCGCACGTCGATGATCCCCGGCACGTCGCCCTTCTCCAGGTCGAGGTCCACCAGGCAGACCCGGGCCCACGGGACCGACCGAGCCACGTCGAGGGCCAGGTGACAGGAGATCGTCGTCGCGCCGACGCCGCCCTTGGCCCCGGCGATGCCGACGGTGCGCCCCCTGGCCAGGTCGTCGTCCGGGTCGGCGCCGCCCACCATGGTGCGGCGGATCTGCTGCGACCAGGCGGCCGAGGACCGCAGCCGACCCTCGATCTGACCGAACGTCAGGGGCAGGGTGACGAGCCCGCGCGCCCCGGCCTCCATGGCCGCGGTGACGGTCTCGGTGTCGGGCTCGGTCGCGATCAGGAGCATGGCGGTGGCCGGACGGCGGACGCCCAGGTCACGGATGAGGCTGAGGACGGGCTCGGGCCCCAGGGCCTCGTGGACGAGGGCGACGTCCACCTCGTGCTCGAGGACCGCGTCGGACGCCTCCCGGCTGGTGGCCACGACGGCCAGCACCTCCACGTCGCCGATCTCGGCGAGCTGGCTCTGGATCTGCCGGGCCAGGCCCTGGTCCGCGGCGGCGACGACGACACCGGTCATGGCTGCACCACCTCGGGGGGGTTGAAGGGATCCTGGCCTTCGACGACCGCCTGGCCACCGAGGCTGCCGGCGTCGAACTGGTCGATCTCCCCGCCTCGGTCGACGCCCCGGTCGGTCGGCAGGGCCACGAGCCGCACCTCGTCGGCGAAGGCGTTCGCGTACGTCACCGCGAGGGAGTCGTCGGGCTCCAGGGCAAGCGTCACCGGAATGGCCTGGGCCCGGGTGAGGCCGTCGTCGTCGTCCTCCGCCACGACGGTCTGGCGACCGCCCACCGAGACGACGCGGACGTCCCGCACCAGCACCTGGACCTGGTTGGCCAGCCCTGCGACGTCCGCGAAGACCGCGTACACGTCCACCCGGTCCCCGGGGCGCACCCGGCCTGCGACGCCGGTTACGGCGTCCACGTTGATGGCGATCTCGCGCTCGCTGGGGTTGAGGTCGCTGGGCGGGATGAGCATGTCCGAGGTGACGATCGTTCCGGGCGCCAGCTGGAACCCGACCCGGCGGCCCTCGATGCCGGCGAGGTCGAGGCGGGCCGACGGGGCGGACCACCGCTGGGGCAGCTCGACCGGCTGGAGGTTCTCCGGGCCGAGGGGCGTGTAGGGGTCGATCGTGTCCCGGGCGGCGTAGACCGTGGTCATCGGCCCCACCTGGCTGCTGACACTGCGGACGTAGATCGTCACCACGACGAAGACCAGAGCCGCGACGACCGCTCCGAGAACGATGAGGACAACACCGCGTCGCTGGCGCGAGTTCACGCGACACTCCCGGCAAGACTCCCGGCAGGACTCCCGGCAAGCGCGTTGCGGCCGTGACGCACCCGTCGGCCCGGCAACGTGGTCCGGCAGAAGTCGCAGATCTCGCCCGACGTCGCAAGACCGCAGGTCGGACAGGGCGCTCCGGCCCGGCGCACGAACTCGGCCGGCTCGGTGGGCAGCAGGGCCAGCTGGTCGCCGACCCGGAGCCCGAGTGGCGGGGGCATCCCGTCGGGAAGCGCCACGGCGTGGACCGACTTCGTCGCCGTCCACGACGCCAGCGCGCGGGTCACGGGATCCTCCTCCGTCGGGGAGGTGGCGTGCAGCGTCCGGCCGTTCGCCGGGGAACCGTCGAGGGCGAGCAGCGGGCGGGTCGCGGACACGATCCGCGGGCGAGGACCGAGCCGGACGACGAAGCGGCTGCCGGGCCACCAGGACCGCAGGTGCTGGGCCACGGTGGGGGCGGGGTGGTCGAGCCCGGCGACCGACGGCGTGACGACCGCGGACCAGGACGCCGACAGCAGGTCGTGGACCGCGGTGACGCCGTGACCGGCGTCCCGGGTGAGGCGCCCCGCCGCGGCGAGGGCGAGGATCGCGGCCAATGGGGCGTGCGCCGTCGACACCAGCGCGACCGGGACCCGCGGCCGGTGGCCGACCAGGACGGACGCGGCCACCCGGGCGTCGTGCTCGTCGGCCGCCCGGTGCACCACGATCACGGGCACGTCCCGGGCCGGCTCGCCCCGGACCTCGTCGCCCGGGCGGTCGCCGGGGGCGCCACCGGGGAGGCCGTCGCGGGCGACGTCACCGGAGCCGTCGAGGGCCAGGGCCAGGGCCGCGGGCCGCGAGACGTCCACGATCACCACCCCTGCGACCGAACCCGGGCGGCTGCGCCCGCCGCTCGTCGCGACCACGCCGCGCCACCCGGCCGCCGGGCGGCCCGCCGGGTCGCCGGGCAGCGTCCGGGGACGAGCCCCCTGGGGACCGTGCTCCGTCACGCGTCACCCCCGGCTGAGAGTCCCTGCCTCGACCCGGCAGCAGCGAAGCAGCCCCCGGTGGGCACCGGATGGGTCCCCGGACCCACCGGGCGAGAAGCTGTCGGCGCCTGCCGTTCCCGACGACGGAGGGCTGTGGCGGCGCGGGCAGCCCGTTCGGCCGGGGTGCCGACCAGCGGTTCCGGCATGACGATTCCTTTCGTCGACCGGCACGAGAATGGCCGAGGACTGTTACTCCCTGTACATGGGTGTTTCCACCCATTTCTGTCGAAAGGGTCTCCGAGGACTCGGCCCGAGCGGCGCGGCTTCGTATCGTGCGCTCGTGCTGAGGACACCGATCCTGGCCGTCGCCGCGATCCTGCTGGCCGCCCCGCCGGCGGTCGCCACGACGCCCGCGGACCCCGCGGCCAGCGCGACGTCGCCGGCCTCGGCCGCGCCCGCGGACGGCTCGGCGCCCCCGATCGAGGTGCCCGGCGCCCTCCTGCTGGTCCTCGACGCCTCCGGGTCGATGAGGGAGCCCGACGGTGCGGGCTCCACCCGGATCGCGACGGCGAAGGACGCCCTGGTCCGGCTGGTGGACTCCCTGCCGTCCGAGATCCCGGTCGGGTTGCGCGTCTTCGGGCACCGCGTGCCCAGCCGGGACAAGGAGCGGGCCTGCCAGGACACGGAGAACGTCGTCCCGGTCGCGGCCGGCGACCAGGACCGGCTGCGGTCGCGGATCGCCGCGACGGAGGCCCTCGGCGAGACCCCGCTGGGACTGTCCCTGGAGCAGGGTGCGGCCGACCTGCCCGACGACCGCCGGGGTGCGATGGTCGTCGTCTCCGACGGCCTGGACGAGTGCTTCGACGACGGGCTCGGGCCGCCGCCGTGCGACGTCGCTGACCGCCTCGGCCGCAACGGGATCCGCATCGAGGTCGTGGGTCTCCAGGTGGAGCCCGCCGGGCGGCGACAGCTGCGATGCGTCGCCGAGGCGACCGGCGGCCGTTTCATCAACGTGTCCGACGTCGAGGACCTCGGCGCCGAACTCACCGCCGCCCAGCAGCGGGCGCAGAACGCCTTCGAGGCACGGGGCACGCCGGTCGACGGGGGACCCTCGCTCATCGACGCTCAGGAGCTCACGGTCGGCTCCTACCTCGACGGGATCCGCAACGACGACGTGCGCTGGTACTCGGTGCGGGCGCTCGAGGGCGAGTCCGTGACCGCCCGACTCACCATCGCCACCGGCGACCCCGTGCCGGAGGGCGCCGGCGTCCAGCTCACCTGGAACGACGAGAACGCGCGGGTGGTCACGCGCGAGGTGCTGACGACGACCGGCCGCGGTCAGGCTGCCACCTTCGCCGTCGGGACGAGCGAGCTGGACGGCGAGGCCGTCGGTTCGGGCGCCGTGCTCGAAGCGGGGGCGTACTACCTCTCGGTCGAGGTCGTCGGCTTCCCGGAAGAGCTGGAGCACCCGTTCGTCCTGGACGTGGTGCACGACCGGGTGACTCTGCCCACCCCGACGCCGTCGGCCCGGCCGGACGACGACGCGGCAGCCGCCCGGGCCGACGCGGCCGACCTGCCCCCGGCTCCGCCCGACCTCACCGGGCTGTACCTGGTGCTGGCGGCACTCGGCCTCGGGGCGGCGGCGATCCTGCTGTACCGCCGGTACCGGTCGCGGACCGGCCGGGAGGAGGGGCCGGCGTACGAGTGACGCCCGTCCGGGCGACAGACGAGTGACGTCCGGACGCGCACCGACGACCCCCGCGGCCGGTCCATCCGGCCGGGCCGACGGCGCGTGCCCGCGGGACCCGGTCGGGCCCTGTCATGCTGGTGCGGTGGACGACCCGGCGGGCCCGACCATCACGGTCGCCGTCGTCGAGGACCACCCGCTGTACCGGGACGCCCTGGTCGGGGCCGTCACGTCGTCGCCCGGCCTCAGCGTGACGGCGGCGGTCGGGTCCATCGCGGCGCTGGCGGAGGCCGAGGGGCGCCCCGGGGCACCGGTCGCCGATGTCGTCGTCCTCGACCTCCACCTTCCGGGGGTGCACGGTCCCGTCGGCGTCCGGAGCCTGGCTGCCACCGGCCGGGTGGTCCTCGTCGTCTCGGCGGCCGGCCGGCCGACCACCGTGACGGACGCGCTGGCCGCTGGCGCCCGCGGTTACCTCACGAAGAACGTCGACGCGGTCGACATCGTCGCGGCCGTCCGGACCCTGGCCGCCGGGGGCCGGCTCGATCTGCCGCCGACGGTCGGACCCGGCGGGGACGAGACCGGACCCGCCACGGCGGCGTTGACGTCCAGGGAGACCGAGGTGCTCGCGCTGCTCGCCGCGGGACTCACCGACCAGGGCATCGCGTCGAATCTCGTCATCAGCGTCCGCACTGTGCAGTCGCACCTGGACAACATCCGCGAGAAGACCGGGCGCAGACGACGCACCGAACTCACACGCCTCGCGGTGGACGCGGGCATCGTGGACGACCTGGCGGCGTCCGGCTGACACCGGGGGGTCAGCATCGCTCCGCTCCCGCCGGGCGGGACCGTCCGCCGGACGTGGGCAGGTTGCCCACCGGGCCGTCGTCGGCCATGAGCAACGCCACGTGGAACGCTGCCGCGTCGGCGAGCCGCCGCGGGTCACGGCCGGTCACCCGGGTGATGGCATCGAGCCGTTGGAGGAGCGTATTGCGATGGACGACGAGCGCGCGGGCGGCCCGGGTGACCACCAGGTCGGCGGCGAGAAGGGCGGCCACGGTCCGCCGCTGATCCCGGGAGAGCCCCCCGAGCAGCCGCCGCATGGTCTCCCAGCGGTCGAGCGGGTCCAGGCCCGCCAGCAGGACAGGGAGCTCCAGGTCCGCCAGCGTCGTGTCGTCGCCCGGGTCGTCGGTGACGTCGTGCCCGGCCGCGGACGCCGGCTCGCGGCCACCCGGTGACGCCGACCGGGGACCCGGTCGGGACGCCGGGAGGGCAGCCTGCACGACCCCGCGGGCGCGAGCCGCCCGCCGGGCCAGGCGCGCCAGCTCGACCAGGGACGTCACGGTGCCCGCGTCGACCAGCCGGTTCGGCACGCCATGGCGGGCCAGCGTCCGCCGCGCCTCGGCCACCCGGACCCGGGCCGTCTCGTGATGACCGCCGCCGGCGATGACCCAGGCAGTCTCATGGGCGTCGAGACTGAGCAGCAACCCCGGCTGGCCGGCGTCCAACTGCCGGACGGACCCTCCGACCGCCGCCCGATCCAGGACGAGGGTCAGCAGGAGGAACGGCTCCGTCATCGCACAGCCGAGCATCGCCAGCCGGCTCTTCCCGTCGGCCTCTCCGACCCTCCCGGCCACGAGGTCCAGGACGAGCTGCCCCCGGGCCCGACGGCGCCGCTCCCACTCATCCTGCGAGGCCTGCTGGTCGAGCATGAGCTCGACCGCGAGGGCGACGGACGCCGTGGCCGCCTCGGCCCGGGCCGGCTTCCCCGTCACGCCGACCACGCCGACGATCTCGCCGGCGACCCGGATCGGCGCGTTGACGCCTGGCAGCGTGCCCGCCGTCCGGTCCGCCGCCTCGACCGGAACCACTTCGGGGCCACCGTGCGCCAGTGCCCGGCGGGCGCCCTCGTGGACGGTGCCGATCCGGGTCCGGTCGCCGCTGGCGACGATGACCCCGGCCACGTCCGTGAGGTCGACGTCGTGACCGAGGCGCTCCCTCACCCGGTCCACGACCGCCTGGGCCGCCCGCTCGTCGAGGACCTGCGGCACCCGATCGTCACTCACGGCGCCGAGGACGGACCACACGACCGGGACGGCGGGTCCGGGGGCCCGTCGCAGTCATGTCGCTCAGGGGCACCACTCGTAGAACCCGAGTATGAGGCGGCATTCCGAGTCCGACGACTCCGTGGTGCCGTCCTGCTGCGTGGTGCCGTCCTGCTGGTCATCGCTGGTGCCGTTGTCCTGGTACTCCGGGGACGTGTACGTCGGGCGCCGGTAGGAGGGTCCGCGCTGGTCCTGGGAGGCGTTCGCGTCCTCGGGACGCAACAGCGGCAGCACGAAGTTCGTGGCGCTGTTGACCTCGGCTCCCCCGGCTCCGCCTCCGCCCATGATGTTGCCCCAGCCGGGCGCGCCCTCGGATCCGTACTTGTACTGGCCGGAGATCCGCACGTCGTAGGTGTTCCCGTCCCCGCGCGGCACGAGGTCCACCTGCGTCGCGAGGTTGTTCACAGCCAGGTTCCGAGGTGGATACGTGACGCCACCGTCGGTCGACGCCTCCCCCATGACGACGGTCTCGGGGCGTGCCGTCCCGGCCTCCCAGTCGCGCAGGTACTGGTTGCCATCGAAGCCCCCGGTCTCCGTCGTCGGCAGGCGGTAACCCGGGCGATGCGGCACACCGGCGGTCCACTCGACGTCGGTCAGGACCTCAACCTGTCCGACCGGGGTGCGGTCGCCCTCCTGGCCGGGGTCGCCCTGGTTGATGTCGATTCTCTGAATCATGGTCGAGGAGCCGGCCGAGTAGTGGGCGCGATCCGTCTCCGCCACGCGTCGCCAGCCGATCCCGTTGTTCGTGTTGTAATAGCCGTTCACCACGTCCGGCGGCGTCGACCCGTCGTACACGCGCGGCACGTTCTCGTCGAAGAGTTCGGCGGAGTCCTCGGGATCGGTCGTCCGGGGATACGAACGAGCGCCGTCCTGGGCGTACGCGGGTCCGTTCACGTCCTGCCACGCCGACGTCAGGGTGTCCGACGTGACGAGGGGCAGCACAAGATTCTGGACGTTCTGCGCTCCACCGCCGCGGTTGCCCCCGCCGACGATGACCCCGCTCGCGAACCCGTCCCCGCCGGTGCCCTGAGCCACGTTGACCGTGCCCCGGACACCGTACGAGCCGTCCGGCAGCTCGACGAGCTGCAGATCGTTCAGTCGGTTGTTCACCTCGAGGGCGGTCTCGCCGGTGATCCCCACATTGTCGGCATCACCGGGGTCGCCGACCAGACGGACGGACGCCGTCGGCCGCGCGGCACCGGACTCCCAGTCCCGCAGGTACTGGTTGACATCGGGGCCGCCGTCCTCGAGTGACGGGACCACGTACCCCGACCGGTGCGGGTAAGGGCCTGTGTACTCGACGTCCAAGACGGTCTCGATCATGCCGAGCCTGACCTCGGACCCACGCCCGTCGCCGGTCGTGATTCCTTCCTCCGGGTTACCCGGCTCGACGGGCCGTGAGATCTCGGAGCGGAAGACGTAGGAGTTGTCGTTGGCGCCGTAGAATCCCTGATCCAGCGGGTTCACCTCCCGCCAGGAGATGCCGTTGTTGATGAACCCCAGTCGTCCGATGAGTTGCGGGTCGGGAGAGGTGTCCGCGGGTCCGGCGTCCTGCATGGTGTCCGTTCGTATCCGTGTCTGCTCGACGACGACTGACGTCCCGTCGGCGGTCCGGTCGACGACCTGGTTCGTCACCGTGTAGTCCCCGTCGGTGAAGGTGTCGAAGTCATCCGGGACGGGCAACCGCTGCCCGTCCGGTCCCGTGAGCTGGACCTGCAACGTGGTCTTCGACCCGACTTCCCCGAACCGGTCGTCACGGAGCCTCTCCGAGCCGAAGTTCGTCACGTTCAGTTCGTTGCCGCCGTCCTGAGGGAGGGTGAGCGTTCCCCCCGTCGGCGGGGTGGTCTGTTCATCGAGCAGACCGGCGTAGAGACCGCCGTCCGGCGTGAACGTCGGCAGCAGGACGCCGTCGGTCGCCGTGAGGTCGTCCCAGGTCAACCCGGTCGGCACGATGCCGTCTTCGGGGGGTGGCGGTGAGGTGAAGGCGCCGTAGGAGTCGGCGGCGGTGGTGACGGCGAGGGCGAGGTTGCTGTAGGAGGTGGGGTCGTTGGGGTCGAGGGTGGCGAGGGCTTGGACGACGCCGGTGCTGGTGAGGATCCGGTTGTAGGTGTCCTGGTCAGTGGTGCCGGTGGCGGCGTCGGTGGCCTGGACGAGGCCGCGGACGACGCCGAGGGGGTCGTTGTTGGCGAAGGCCTCGACGGAGTTGACGACGCCGGTGGTGGCTTGGGCGGCGTTGGTGAGGTCGGGGATGTCGCCGAGGCCGCCGACGGCGGTCAGGCCGCTGAGCAGGGCGGTGTCCGAGTCGCCGTTGGCGGCGCTGGTGATGGTGGCCCCGGCGGGGATCGCCCAGTCCAGGCCGGTCGTGGCGCCGATGATCCCGGTGCCGGTGGTCACCGCGACGTCGAAGAGGTCCCCGCCGTTGATCGCGGTG
>JBHJOS010000143.1:0-4964 GCA_050329415.1 Kineosporiaceae bacterium | reverse complement strand
TCTTGTCCGACAGCACCTGCAGATAGTGCGCAACCGGGTCCGCCTCCCCCGGGCCGACGGTCTCGTGCATCTGCCCCAGGCACAGCCGCTCGAAGGTCTCGGCCTGGATCGTCACCGCCTCCGGCCCCAGCCCGGCACACACCCGCGACGCCCGGGCGAACAACAGGTCACCGGCCAGGATCGCCACGGTGTTGCCCCACACCGCATGAGCCGCCGGCACCCCCCGCCGCACGAAGGCGGAGTCCATGACGTCGTCGTGGTACAGCGTCGCGAGGTGAGTGAGCTCCACCACCGCAGCGGCGTCGATCACGCTCGGCGTGGGCCGGCCGAGCTGCGCCGCCAGCAGGCACAGCAGCGGACGCGTCCGCTTGCCGCCCGCCTCCAACAGGTGACGGGAGGTGGTGTCCGCGAGCCCGTCCAGCATGGTGACGGCCGAGGCCAACCGGGCCTCGACACCCGCGAGGCCCTCGGCGAGCGCGTCGAGGAGGTCCGGGTCGGTGATCCCGACGCCGCGCAGCTGCTCAAGAGCGGACGGCGCCGCCTCGGCGGCCCCGCTGCGGGCGTCGTCGACCACGGTCATGACTCGATCACTGGGCGAGGAAGACGCCGAGGTCCTGCGCCGGTTCGAGGAGGACTCCGGGCACGACCCCCAGCACCACCGTGGCGACCACGGCGACCCCCAGGACCACCGCCATCGGCAGGCTCGGCACCGCCACCGTCGCGGTGGACTCGGTGGGCTCGGAGAAGTACATGAGAGCGATCACCCGGGCGTAGAAGAACGCCGCGACGGCACTGGCGAGGACACCGACCACGACGAGGAACTCCGCCCCACCGGCCACCGCGGCGCTGAACACCGCGAACTTCCCGGTGAAACCGCTGGTCAAGGGAATCCCGGCGAGCGCGAGCAGGAACAGCGCGAAGACCGCGGCGAACACCGGCGACCGCCGACCCACCCCGGCCCACGAGGACAGCCGGGTCGCCTCCCCGGCGCTGTCGCGCACCAGCGCCACGGCGGCGAAAGCGCCGATCGTGGTGAGTCCGTAGGCGGCCAGGTAGAACAGGCTGCCGCTGACCCCCCGGACCTCCAGGGCGAGCACACCGGTGAGGATGAACCCGGCGTGGGCGATCGAGGAGTACGCCAGCATCCGCTTGATGTCACTCTGGGCCAGCGCGATGACCGATCCCAGCACCATCGTGACGACGGCGACGGCCCACAGCGCGGGCTGGAAGTCCCACCGGGCCGACGGGACCGCGACATAGAGGACCCGCAGCAGCGCGGCGAACGCCGCCACCTTGGTGGCCGCCGACATGAACGCGGTGACCGGAGTCGGCGCGCCCTGATAGACGTCCGGCGTCCAGGAGTGGAACGGCACCGCGCTCACCTTGAACAGCAGCCCCACGACCAGCAGTCCGATACCGCCCAGCAGCAGGGCGTCCGACCCCTGCCCGGCGCGGACGGCGGCCTCGATGTCCGGCAGCCGCAGCGACCCCGAATAGCCGTACAGCAGCGCCGCCCCGTAGAGGAAGAATGCCGACGAGAACGCCCCGAGCAGGAAGTACTTGAGGCTCGCCTCCTGGCTCAGCAGCCGGCGCCGCCGCGCCATCCCGCACATGAGGTAAAGCGGGAGGCTGAACACCTCCAGCGCCACGAACAGCGTGAGCAGGTCGTTGGCCGCCGGGAACACCAGCATGCCGAGCACGGTGAGGAGGAACAGCGGGTAGACCTCGGTCTGGACCAGTCCGGCGCGGCGGGCGGCGTCCTCGCCGGGTGAACCCGGCACGGCGGAGGCCTGGGGGGCGAAGGCGTCCTCGCCGTCCGGCATCCGGTCGGCGAGCAGCAGCGCCCCGAGGATCGCGAGCACCAGCAGCAGGCCCTGGGAGAACCGCGTCACGCCGTCGATCGCCAGGGCGCCGCCCGCGGTGACGACGTCGTCGCGGACGAGGAACACCAGCGCCGCCAGGGCGACGGCCAGCGCGGCCACCGTCAGGGCGATCTGCGGCACCCGCCGGGTACCGCGCGGCAGCGCGGCCTCGAGGATCACGGACAGCAGGGCGGCGCCGCCGACCACGAGCATCGGCGACAGCGCCTGCCAGTCGACCTCGGGGAAGGTGATGTCGACGGTCGCCGTGGCGGGCAGCAGGAGGGGGCTCACCGCGTGGTCCCTTCTGCGGCCGGGAAGACGGGATCGGGGTCCTCGGACCCGATCTGGTCCATCGTCCGGTCAACCGACGGGTCGAGGATGTCGAGGGCGGGCCTGGGGTAGAGGCCGAGGGCGAGGATGACGACGAGCAGCGGCGCCACGACGAACGCCTCCCGCGGCCGGAGATCGCGGAAGGCCGTGACCTCCTCCCGCGCCGGGCCGGTCATCATGCGCTCGTAGGTCCACAGGACGTAGACCGCCGCCAGGATGATCCCGACGGTGGCGACGACGGCCGCGGCCGGATACCGGGCGAACGTGCCGAGCAGGACGAGGAACTCCGAGACGAAACTGCTCAGACCGGGCAGTGCGAGGCTCGACAGGCCGGCGAACAGGAAGACGCCCGCCAGCAGCGGCACCACCTTCTGCGCCCCTCCGAAGTCCGCGATCCGGCTGGAGCCCCGGCGCACGGCCAGCATGCCGGCGACGAGGAACAGCGCGGCGGTCGAGAAGCCGTGGTTGACCTGGTACAGCGCCGCACCGGTCTGGCCGGGTGAGGTGAAGACGAAGATGCCGAGCACGATGAAGCCGAAGTGGCTGATCGAGGTGTAGGCGATGAGCCGCAGGATGTCGCCGCCCGGCGCGGTGATCTGACCGATGGCGACGACCGCGCCGTACAGGATCGACACCAGGGCCAGTGCCACGATCACCGGGGCCGCCCAGGCGCTCGCCTCCGGGAACAGTGGCAGCAGAATGACGAGCATGCCGAACGTGCCGACCTTGTCGAGCACGCCGACCAGCAGCACCGCCGCACTCGGCGGGGCCTGGGAGGCGGCGTCCGGCAGCCAGGTGTGGACCGGCCACAGCGGCGCCTTGATGGCGAACGCGATGAACAGGGAGAGGAAGAGCAGCCGTCCGGTGTTCTCGCTGACCTCCAGGCCCCCGATGAGCTCGTCGAGCAGGAACCCGGTCTCGCCGCCGGGACCGTAGAAGTACACCGCGACGACCCCGGCCAGCATGATGAGCCCACCGACCAGGGAGTACAGCAGGAACTGGACCGACGCCGCCCGCGCCCGCTCCCCGCCCCAGCGGCCGATGAGGAAGTACATCGGGACGAGCATCGCCTCGAACAGGACGTAGAACAGGAACAGGTCCCGGGCCGCGAAAACGCCGATGACCAGGGCCTCGGTCGCGAGCAGCAGAGCGAGGAACGCGGGGTCCGCGACCCGCCCGTGTCCGAGCTGGTTCCACGACGCCAGCACGCACACCGGCACCAGCACCGCGGTCAGGGCGATCATGGACAGGGCGATGCCGTCGATGCCCAGCGCCCACGAGACCCCGAACTGCGGGATCCACGCGTACTGCTCGGCGAACTGGTACGTGCCGGCTTCGGCGACCTCGAATCGGAACGCCACCGCGAGCACCAGCCCGAACGTGGCGAGCGCGAAGACCAGCGCCGTCATCCGCGCCAGCGTCCGCAGGCTGCGCGGCAGCAGGCCGACGACCAGCGCACCGATCGCCGGCAGGGCGACGGCGGCGGTCAGCCAGGGGAAGTCCACAGCGGTCCTTTCCTTCCCGGCCTCAGAGCCGGACCACGAGCAGGGCGCCGACGACGAGGACGACCCCGCCGAGCATGGACAGCGCGTAGGAACGGGCGAACCCGGTCTGCAACCGGCCCCAGCCGGCGCCGAGCCGGCCGACGCCCCGGGCGAAGCCACGGACGCCGGCGGCCAGGTAGTCGTCCTCGACCTCGCGCATGCCCCGGGCGAAGGCCCTAGTCGGCGCGATCACGGCCACTTCGTTGAGGCCGTCCTGGTAGAGGTCGGCCCGGGCGGCGCGGCCCAGGGCGTGGGTCGTCGGCGGGGTGACGGGTACCTCCTGCACGGCGTAGTTCCGGGCGGCGATCACCAGCCCGACGGCGACGGCGACCAGCGTGAGCCCGATGATCCACGGGACCGGCAGGACGTGCGGCTCGGGCTGGTGGGTGCCGACGACCGGCTCCAGCCAGGTCTCGAAACGCTTCCCGGCGTAGAGGTACCAGCCGAGACCCGCCGATCCAACGGCGAGGACGATCATGGGGACCGTCATGAGCCGCGGCGACTCGTGCGGGTGCACGGCGTGCTCGCCCTCCTCCGACCACCGCTTGCGCCCGTGGAAGGTCATGAAGAACAGCCGACTCATGTAGAACGCCGTGATCCCGGCGCCGACGAGGGCCACCGACCCGAGCAGCCACGGCTGTGCGCCCTCGCCCTCGAACGCCACCTCGATGATCCCGTCCTTGGACCAGAACCCGCTGAACGGCGGGATGCCCAGGATCGCCAGCCAGCCCACCGCGAAGGTCACCCAGGTGACCCGTAGGACGGAGTCGAGGCGGCCGAAGCGGCGCATGTCGACCTGGTCGTTCATCCCGTGCATGACGGACCCGGCACCGAGGAACATCCCGGCCTTGAAGAAGCCGTGCGTCAGCAGGTGGAAGATGGCGAAGACATAACCGGCGGGGCCGAGCCCGGCCGCCAGCATCATGTAGCCGATCTGGGACATGGTCGAGGCGGCGAGGGCGCGCTTGATGTCGTCCTTCACCATGCCGATGACGGCACCCATGACCAGCGTGATCGCCCCGACGACCGCGACGGCCAGGGCGGCCACGGGAGCCCCCTCGAAGATCGGCCCCGCCCGGACCACGAGGTACACCCCGGCGGTCACCATAGTGGCGGCGTGGATGAGGGCCGACACCGGTGTCGGGCCCGCCATGGCGTCCAGCAGCCAGCTCTGGAGCGGGAACTGCGCCGACTTGCCGGCCGCACCGAGCAGCAGGAGCAGGCCGAT
>JBHJOS010000144.1:0-21123 GCA_050329415.1 Kineosporiaceae bacterium | reverse complement strand
CCATCGGCCAGATCTGGTGGACCTGGGGCTATCACGACATCTCGCTCATCTGGGTCTACTCCAACGTCGAGGGCCGGGTCTACACGGGGCCGGTGAACTCCAGCCACGGACGCCCGGTGAACTCCGCGGCCTCGAACTACGTCGGCAACTACGTGTGCGTCAGCGGAGCGGCCAGCGGCGAACACTGCGCCGTCAAGGTCTACTACGCCAGCCCCTCCGACGTGACCGTCAGGGCGGAACGCACCAAGAACGGGGCATGTGCGGTCGCCCACGGCGACAGCGGTGGACCGGTGATCTCGCAGACCACGGGCGCGGCGTTCGGCCACGGCATCATCTCTGCCGGGTCGAGCTCGGTGAGCACCTGCGGCTACGGCTACTTCGGCCAGAAGCTCGACGGCTATCACCGGGTCATGTTCAAGGGCCTGAAGTTCACGCTCGGCTACTTCGGTGCGACGCTCCGGACGGCCGCCTGGCCCTGATCGACGACCACGGCGGTCGGCGGTCCCCGCCGCTCGGCCCGGCTGCCGCTCGGCGCCTTCTCGGGTGCCCAGTGGCGGTCGGGCCGGAACGAGGGACCACGACCCGGACGATCTTGGACCGTGTCGGGTCGAGATCGTTCGACGCCAGGTGCCGGACGCCCGGGCGGAGGAGCGGCGGACGGCCGTCCCTCGCGTTCGCTAGACTCCTCCCGTGCGGGCCTTGCAGCTCCTTACCGGGCCGCGCTGAGCAGCCCGTCCCGGCCCGTCCGGGGCGGATCAGCGCGGCAGCCCCTCGACGCCCCTCGCGCGAGGGGCTTCGTCATGCCCGGCGACGGGCCGGCCGGGACGCGGCAGGCGGAGGAGACGACACCGTGACCACGATCGAGCAGCCGACGACGGATCAGTCGACGGCCGAGCGCTGGGACCCGCACACCCTGGAGGAGCGGTGGCTGCCGGTGTGGGACGAGCTGGCGCCGTTCCGCAGCGGTCAGCCCGACGACCCGCGGCCGCGCAAGTACGTCCTCGACATGTTCCCGTACCCCAGTGGGGACCTCCACATGGGCCATGCCGAGGCGTACGCCCTGGGAGACGTCGTCGCCCGGTACTGGGTGCAGCGCGGCTACCAGGTCCTGCACCCCATCGGCTGGGACGCCTTCGGCCTGCCGGCCGAGAACGCCGCGATCCAGCGCGGCCTGGACCCGCGGACGTGGACCTACGACAACATCGCCCAGCAGCGGGCCTCGATGCGCCGGTACGCGTGCTCGTTCGACTGGGACCGGACGCTCGTCACGTGCGACCCGTCGTACTACCGGTGGAACCAGTGGATCTTCAACCGGTTCCACGAGCGCGGCCTCGCCTACCGCCGTCCCAGCCAGGTCAACTGGTGCCCCAAGGACCAGACCGTGCTGGCCAACGAGCAGGTCGTGGACGGCCGGTGCGAACGCTGCGGCACCCCGGTGACGAAGAAGAAGCTCACCCAGTGGTACCTGCGGATCACCGACTATGCCGACCGGCTGCTGGACGACATGGACCAGTTGGCGGGGCGGTGGCCCGACCGGGTGCTCACCATGCAGCGCAACTGGATCGGCCGGTCCACCGGGGCCGACGTCGAGTTCGCGATCGAGGGCCGGGACGAGCCGGTCACCGTCTTCACCACGCGTCCGGACACCCTGTACGGGGCGACGTTCTTCGTCGTCGCCGCGGACGCCGACCTCGCCGCGGAGCTAGCCGCCGAGGCCTCGCCGGCGGTGCAGGCGCAGTTCGCGGAGTACCTGCAGCGGGTCCGGGGGACCACGGAGATCGACCGGCTGAGCACCGACCGGCCCAAGACCGGGGTGTTCCTCGAACGGCACGCGGTGAACCCGGTGAACGGCGAACGGATCCCGGTCTACGCCGCCGACTACGTGCTGGCCGACTACGGCCACGGCGCGATCATGGCCGTGCCGGCGCACGACCAGCGGGACCTGGACTTCGCCCGCGCCTTCGACCTGCCGGTCCGGGTGGTCGTGGACGTCCGGGACGAGGCGGGTGCACCGCTGCCCGATCCCGCGGAGTCGGGGGCCGCAACCGCCGGCGACGGTGTCCTGGTGAACTCGGGTCCGCTGGACGGGCTGCGGAAGGCGGCGGCGATCGAGCGGATCGTCGAGGTCCTCGCCGAGCGGGGGACCGGCCGGGCGGCCGTCAACTACCGGCTGCGCGACTGGCTGATCTCCCGCCAGCGGTACTGGGGCACACCCATCCCGATCATCCACTGCCCGGCGTGCGGCGAGGTTCGGGTGCCCGACGACCAGCTGCCCGTCGAGCTGCCGCCGTCCGAGGGGCTCGACCTCACGCCGAAGGGCGTGTCGCCGCTCGGGGCGGCCACGGAGTGGGTCCGGGTCGCCTGCCCGGAGTGCGGGGGTCCGGCGACCCGGGACACCGACACCATGGACACCTTCGTCGACTCGTCCTGGTACTTCCTGCGCTACCTCAGCCCCGGCCGCGACGACGTGCCGTTCGACGTCGCCGAGGCCGCCCGGTGGCTGCCCGTCGAGCAGTACGTCGGCGGGGTGACCCACGCGATCCTCCACCTGCTGTACGCCCGGTTCTTCACCAAGGTGCTGCACGACATGGGCCTGGTGGAGCCGGTCGAGCCGTTCGCCGCCCTGCTCAACCAGGGCATGGTGGTCATGAACGGGTCGGCGATGAGCAAGTCGCGGGGCAATCTGGTGCGGCTGTCCGAGCAGCTGGCCGAGCACGGGGTCGACGCGGTACGGCTCACCATGGCCTTCGCCGGCCCGCCCGAGGACGACATCGACTGGGCGGACGTGTCCCCGGCCGGCTCGGCCCGGTTCCTGGCCCGGGCGTGGCGGCTGGCAGGCGACGTGACCAGCCCGGTGGGAGCCGATCCGACGACCGGGGACCGGGCGCTGCGGGTCGTCACCCACCGGACGGTGCACGACGTCCGCGACCTGGTGGCGGCCTTCAAGTTCAACGTCGCCGTCGCCAGGGTGATGGAGCTGGTCAACGAGATCCGCAAGGCCGTCGACCGTGGTCCGGGCGGCGCCGACCCGGCGGTCCGCGAGGCCGTCGAGGCGACCGCGGTGCTGCTCTCGCTGTTCGCGCCGTACACGGCCGAGGACATGTGGGCGCGCCTCGGGCACGAGCCGTCCGTCGCGCGGGCCGGCCTGCCCGAGGTCGACGAGTCCCTGCTGGCCGAGGACACGGTGACCGCGGTCGTCCAGGTCGCGGGCAAGGTGCGCGACCGCCTCGAGGTGCCCGCCACGATCGGCGGGAAGGAGCTGGAGGAGCTGGCGCTGGCCAGCGAGGGCGTCCGGCGCACGCTCGCCGGGCGTGGGGTGCGCCGGGTGATCGTGCGCCCGCCGGCAGTGGTCAACATCGTCCCTGCCTGAGGGTGCGCGGCCGGTCCTCCGGTCGTCCACAGCGACCGGGGCGCCCGCCGGTCCACAGTCCCGGCGCTCGACCGCGGCGGCCGGGGGCCCGGTGTTCCTAGCGTCGCCGCCGTGGACAGATCGAGGGATCCGCTCCGGCGGCTGGCTCCGGGGCCGTGGCGAGCGATGTCGGCGGTCGAGGCCTCCGCCGAGGCCGTCGGGACCGACGAGGCGCCGGTCCAGGGTGGGGCCCGGCACGTGGCAGCGCCGGGTCGCGCGCAGCGCCACGAGGACGACCTGGACCCGCTCGATGACGACCCGCCTCCGCGGGACCGGTCCCGCGCCGTCGCCGCCGCCCTCGCGCTGCCGATGCCGGCCGTGGTCGCCGCGGTCGCGCTCGCGCTCGGGGTCGGCGGCTGGTGGCTCTGGCAACGGTCGGCGGGGGAGCCCGGGACGCTCGTCACTGCGACGGCGGTGTCGTCCGGCGCCCCGACGGCGATGTCGGGCGCCGCCCCTGCCGGCGTGACCGCGCCGGTCGCCGACGCCGCCGGGCCGGCGGACCCGGCTGGTCCCGCGCCTTCGGCCATGGCGTCGGCGACCGTTCACGTGGCCGGCGCGGTCGCCGCCCCGGGGATCGTGGTCGTGGCCCCCGGTGCCCGGGTGGTCGACGCCGTCGCAGCCGCCGGCGGCCTGGCGGACGACGCCGACGTGACGGCGATCAACCTGGCCCGGCCGGTCGCGGACGGCGAGATGATCCTCGTCCCGCTGCCCGGCGAGGAGGTGCCGGTGGCACTCGGGGGCGGGCCCGCGCCCGCGGCGGGAGGCACGGACGAGGGCGGCCCCGGGCTCGTCGACGTCAACCGGGCCACGGCAGCCGAGCTCGACGAGCTTCCCGGCATCGGCCCGGTCCTCGCCGAGCGCATCGTGGCGTGGCGGGAGGACACCGGCCCGTTCGCCTCGGTCGACGACCTGGTCTCGGTCCCGGGCATCGGCCCGGCGACGCTGGAGGAGCTGCGTGACTCGGCGACCGTCTGACCCGGCGGGCGCGGTCGCCGCCGAGCGGGCCGCCCACGCGGCGGCCGCCGCTGCCCAGTGGCGGCTGGCGATCCCGACCGCCGCGGTCTGGACCGTCACGTGGTGGGCAGTGGGCGCTGACGCGGACGCCGTGACCGCGGTCGGCGGCCCCGCCTTCGTGCTCGGCCTGGCCGCAGCTCTCGGGTGCGTCGCCGGCGGGAGTCGCGCGGGGTGGACCGGTCGACTCGGCACCGGCGTCGCCTCCGTCGTCGTCACCTCCGTCGTCGTCACCGGCCTGGCTGTTGCGTCCGTGTGCCTCGCCCTGGCGCCGCGCCTGGTCCACATCCGCGAGGGCGAGGTCGCCCGGCTGGCGGCGGCCGGCGCCGCGGTGGCCGTCGAGCTCGTCATCACAGGAGATCCGCGGGACGCCGGGGACCGTGGCGGGGTCGTCGTCCCGGCCGTGGCGGAGTCCGTGACCGTGCGGGGTACCCGCATCGCCGTCGAGACACCCGTCCTCGTCGTCGCGGGACCGCAGTGGGCGACGGTGCGCTGGGACGGCCGGTACGTCGCGACGGGGGTGCTGGCGACCACACGCGACCCCTCCGACCGTCACGCCGCGGTGCTGCGACCTCGGTCCACGCCGCGACCTCTCGCCGACCCGGCGTGGCCCTGGCGGGTGGCGGAGCACGTCCGGACCCGCACCCGCGAGGCCGCCGCGCCGCTGCCGGGACCGGCACCGGGGCTGCTGCCCAGCCTTGCCCTCGGCGACACCCGCGGGGTGAGCGACGAACTCGCCGACCGCATGCGGGACGCCGGGTTGGCTCACCTGTCCGCGGTCTCGGGGGCGAACGTCACCGTCGTGTGCGGGGGGCTGGTCGCGCTGCTGGCGTGGGCCGGGGCGCGCCGGCGCTGGCAGGTGCTGGCCGGCGCCGCCGCTCTCGTCGCGCTCGTCGTCACCGCTCGCCCCGAACCGAGTGTGCTGCGCGCCGCGGTCATGGGCGGTGTCGGACTGCTCGGCCTGCTCGTCGGCCGGCCGGGTCGGGCGCCGCCGGCGATCTGCGTGGCGGTCCTCGTGCTGCTCGCCGCCGACCCCTGGCTGTCGCGCTCCTTCGGCTTCGCGCTGAGTGTGTCCGCGACAGCGGGCATCGTCGTCCTGGGGCGGCCGCTGGCGCTCCGCCTGCGGCGGTGGGTGCCCCGTCCGGTCGCAGACCCGCTCGCCGTCACCGCGGCGGCCCAGGCAACGGTCACCCCGGTGCTCGTCCTCCTCGACCCGGTCCTCACCCCCTACGCGGTGCTCGCCAATCTGGCGGTCGGCCCGGTCGTGGCCCCCACGATGGTGCTGGCGACAGCGTCCGGCGCGGCGTCGGCGCTGTGGCTTCCGGCGGGAACGGCGCTCGCCGCCCCGGCGGCGGTCGGGGCGGCGTGGATCTCGGCCGTCGCCGGGGTCGCAGCGGGCGCGCCCGGTTCCCGGATCCCGTGGCCGACGGGTCCTCTGGGGGCACTGCTCGCAGCCGCCGGGGTGATCGCGATGGTCGCAGTCGTCACCGGTCTCGCGAGCGGGCGCCAGGCACAGGAGGACGAGCCCGACCGGCGGACCCGACCGGCGTTCCGTGGGCGGGCCCTCAGTATCGCGGCGGCGGTCTGCGCGCCGGTGCTCGTGATCGCCCTGCAGGTGGTGCCGGTCCGGACCGGCACCACCTGGGTGCCCGGCGACTGGGCCGTCGTCGTGTGCGACGTCGGCCAGGGGGAGGCCCTCCTGGTGCGGGCCGGACCCCGGGCCGCGGTGGTGATCGACACCGGCCCGGAGCCCGAGTCGATGGCACGGTGCCTGTCCGACGCCGGCGTGCGGCAGGTGCCGCTGCTCGTGCTCACCCACTTCCACGCCGACCACGTCGGTGGCCTCGCCGCAGTGCTCGCCGATGAGGGTGCGGGTCGGCTGTGGCACGGCCCCGACCTGGCGCCCGGCGCCACCCGCACACTCGACGCGGTGCGCGCGGCGAGCGTGCCGGCGACCCGGGTGGCGCCGGGCGACGAGGTGGAGGTGGGGGGGCTGCGGTTGACCGCGCTCTGGCCCGAGCGCGTGCTCGACCCCGCGGGCGCGGCCGCCGGGGACGGCACGGCCGTCAACGACGCGGGACTCGTCATCCGGGTCGACGGCCCGGCGCTGTCCCTGATCGCCCTCGGCGACGTCGAGACCGCGGCCCAGGTCCGGCTCGCGGCGCTCGATCCCCGGCTGCTGGCGGCCGACGTCACCACCATCGCCCACCACGGGTCGCGCACCCAGGTCCCGGGGCTGTACGGGCGGATCGGACCGACCGTGGCCGTGGCCAGTGCGGGTCGCGACAACGACTACGGCCACCCCGCCGCGCAGACCCTGACCACCGTCGCGGCGACGGGGGCCCATGTCGCTGTCACGGCCGGAACAGGTGGCGTGGCCGTCAGTCCGGAGCCGTCCGGCCCGACCGGCACCTCCCGCCCGGTCGGCCCGACCGGACGGGAGGAGGCGACGGTGAGGACCTTGCGTGTCACCACCCGGCGCCGGCCCGGAGCCCGGGGTAGTGGCAGGCTGCCCGGGTGCCGCCTGCCCGCCGGTCGTCGTCCCGCCGAGGCTCCTCCGCCCCCGCCGGGGTCTCGCCCTTCCTGGTCGCCCCTGCCCCCGTCGTCATCCTGTCCGGCAAGGACGACGCACTGGCCGACGTGGCGCTGCGCCGCATCCGGAAAGCTCTGGCCGACCGGGACCCGGCGCTGGAGCCGCACCGCGTCGACAGCGCCGGCGCCGCCCCCGGGGACCTGCTGGAGGCGGTCGCCCCGTCGTTGTTCGGTGGCACCCGGTTCGTGGTCGCCGGCGGACTGGAGGCGGCGGCGGGCGCGCTCGCCGCCGACCTGCTCGCCATGGCGGCGTCATGGGACCGCTACGCCGACCCCGACCTCACACTGGTTGCGCGGCACGCCGGCGGGGTGGGGGGGAGAGCGGTGCTCACGGCACTCACCGCGCTCCCGGGGGCCGTGACGGTCGACTGCACGCCGCCGAGCACCGAGCGGGCACGGTCCGACGCCGTCCAGGCCCACGCCCGCAGCCTCGAGGTGGCGGTCGACGAGGATGCGGTCGCCGTGCTCGTCGCGGCTCTGGGGCAGGACACCGCCGAGCTGCTCGCCGTGACCCGGCAGCTGTGCGACACGGTCGAGGAGCGCCAAGTGACGGCCGCGGACGTGCGCGTCCTCGTCGCCGGCCGACGCGAGGCGCGGGGCTTCGACGTCGCCGATGCCCTCGTCGCCGGGGACGCGGCGGACGGGCTTGCGCTCCTGCGCCACGCCCAGCTCCAGCGCGTCGAGCCCGTGCTCGTCATCGGGGCACTCGGTTCCAAGCTGCGCACCATGGCGCGGGTCGCTGCCGCGGGTCGCGGTCCGGCGGCGACCGTGGCACGGGACCTCGGGCTTCCGCCCTGGCAGGTCGAGCGAGCCCAGAGGGACCTGCGCCGCTGGACACCTACCGGCCTGGCTACGGCGCTCGTGGCGCTCGCCGACGCCGATGCGGCGGTCAAGGGCGAGACCGGGGCCTTCCCCGCCGGCTACGCGCTGGAACGGGCGGCGCTGGCCGTCGTCGCCGCCCGGCGCTCCTGACGCGGCGGCCGCCGACGCCTCAGAGCTGGTTGAGGCGCGAGGCCATGGCCGCCTTGCGGTTCGCGGCCTGGTTCTTGTGGATGACGCCCTTGGAGACCGCCTTGTCCAACTTGCGCCCGGCCGTCTGCAGGGCGTCGCGGGCCTGGTCGGGCTCGCCGGCCTGCGCGGCTTCGCGGAAGCGCCGCACCAGCGTCCGCAGTTCGGACTTGACGGCCTTGTTCCGCAGGCGCGCCTTCTCGTTCTGGCGGTTCCGCTTGATCTGCGACTTGATGTTCGCCACGCGTCGATGCCCCAGCTCTCTCGTGTGAAGTCCGTGTGACGGTCGGGGGTCGGGCGTCGTCCTGACCGGTGGCCGCGACGGCCGACCCGCCATGATACCCGCGTGACGGACCCGGTGGGCGCACGCGCCGGACTTCTCGCCGGCTACCGGGCGAGGCCGACCGCGACGCCCGCTTGGGACGAGATGGTGGATCCCGACGGCGGTGTCCGCGAGTCCTACCGCGGGGTGCACGCGGCGATCGCCGGTCTCGGCCCCGACGGCCTGCGCGCCCGGGCCGACCCTCTGGCCAGCACCTTCCTCGACCGCGGGGTCACCTTCGATCTCGGCGGGGAGGAACGGCCGTTCCCGCTCGACATCGTCCCCCGAGTGATCCCGGGCGAGGAGTGGCGAGTCGTCGAGGCCGGTGTGGCCCAACGGGTGCACGCACTGGAGCGATTCCTCGACGACGCCTACGGCGCGATGGCTGCCGTCCGGGACGGGGTGGTGCCTCGCACGGCTGGGCCGCAGTCTGGAACGGGCGGACATGACGGCCCGGCTGCTGTCGACCACGGCCCTGGCGGCCGGGCCGACGTGGCAGACGATGCTGCGTTCGTGCGGCGCGTACGAGGCGTTCCTGCGCACCTACTCCGGGGGGCGGTCCGGCGCCCGCAGCGACGCCCAGGCGGCCGAGTTCCTCCTGCTCGACCGGCTGTTCCCGCGCTCGGTCGTGTTCGCGCTGTCGACGGCCGAGGGCTGCCTGGCCGAGCTGTCGCCGGACCAGCGCCGGGCCGGGTACGGGGACGAGGCGCTGCGGGTCCTCGCCCGCACCCGCAGCCAGATGGAGTTCCGCAGCCCCGCTGAACTGCTCGCCGGCCTCGCCGGCGAGATGAGCCGGGTGCAGCAGGCCTGCTCCGAGGTCTCGCAGGCGGTGAGCGCCCGGTACTTCCCGGCGGTCGCCACGGTGTCGTGGACGGCCGAGGCGTGAGCGCCGACTCCCGTGGCCGGGCGCCGACCGTTCGGCCGCACGCCCGGCTGCGGATCGTGCACCGGACCGTCGTCGAGTACCCCGGCCTCGTGGACGCCAGCTACAACGAGGTGCGGATGACCCCGCTCACCATGCCCGGTCAGCTGGCGCTGGAGGCCCGGGTCGAGGTGACGCCGCGCGGGGCGGCGTACCGGTACTCCGATTACTTCGGCGCCCACGTCGTGTCGTTCGACACCCAGGTGCCGCACGACCGGCTCGAGATCGTCGCCACCAGCCTGGTCGAGGTCGACCCGTTCCACACCCCGCCGCCGGAGCCGGTCGGCTGGGACGCGCTGCGGGCACTGCGGTGGCGGGACCGCGATGTCGAGTGGCTGACGGACCGGGCGGCGACGCTGCCCGCCGCAGAGGTGGCGGCCTTCGCACGCGACCGGGCTGCGGAGCTGTCGCCGGACGCGACGGCGCGGGCGGTGTCGTCGTGGGTGCACGGGCGGATGACGTACCTGCCGGGGTCGACCCAGGTCCACACCACGGCCGCCGAGGCGTGGGTCGAGGGCGCCGAGGTGTGCCAGGACATCGCCCACGTCGTCGTGGGGGCGTTGCGCTCGGTCGGGGTGCCGGCCCGGTACGTCTCGGGGTGTCTGCACCCGCGCCCGGACGCGCCGGTGGGGGAGGCGGTGCACGGCGAGAGTCACGCCTGGGTGGAGTGGTGGGTGGGGGACTGGGTGGCCTACGACCCGACGAACGACGCCCTCGCCGGGTACGACCACGTCGTCGTCGCGCGGGGGCGGGACTACGGCGACGTGCCGCCGCTGCGGGGGGTGTACTCGGGTCCGGCGTCGTCGGCGATGACGGTGACCGTCGAGGTGACCCGGCTGCGGTGACGAGCCGCCGCGGTTGTCCAGCCGCCGCGGTTGTCCACAGGCGGGTCGTCGCGAGATCGGGTGGCACCCGGGTCAGTGGGAGGGTCGAGCAGTGCCGACCTCCACCACGCGGACCAGAGAACCCCACGTGCTGTCTAGAAGCACCCTCGACGTCTACCATCCGTCCATGGCGCTGAGCATCAAGGACCCGGAGGCCGACCGGCTCGCCCGGGCGCTGGCCGCGCATACCGGCGAGACCCTGACGCAGGCGGTCGTGGTGGCTCTCCGTGAGCGCCTGGCGCGCGAGCAGGGCAAGGTCAGGTCGACGTCGCTGCGGGAGGACCTGGCCGAAATCCGCCTCCGGTGCTCGGCCCTGCCGGTTCGGGACACCCGCAGCGCCGAGCAGATCCTGGGGTACGACGAGCACGGGCTGCCGGCCTGAGATGGTCATCGACACCTCCGCGCTCATGGCCATGCTGTCGGGCGAGCCCGAGGCCGAGCGGTTCGAGGCGATGGTCGAGTCGGATCCGGTGCGTCTCATGTCGACGGCGACGGCGCTGGAGGCTGCGATCGTGGTCGAGACCCGCTTCGGCGAACCGGGTGGCCGCGAGCTGGACCTCTGGCTGCACCGTGCCGACGTCGGGCTCGTCGCGGTCGACGTCGCCCAGCTGGCGGCGGCTCGGCGCGCCCACCGCCGGTACGGGAAGGGTCGCCACCCGGCCGGGCTGAACTACGGCGACTGCTTCTCCTATGCGTTGTCCGCCGTCAGCGGGGAACCGCTGCTGTTCAAGGGCGAGGACTTCGGTCGCACGGACGTCGCCGTGGCTGTCGAGGGGCAGGTCTGACCGTGGACGGTCTCGTGGACTCGGAGGTGTCACACGCAAACCCACGGTGTGACACTCGAGGAGTGCCCACCACGCGACCGCGACACGTCATCACCGAGACCGACCCGGTGGCCGCTGCGATCGACGAGGCCGCCCGTCACTGGCCGGACGACGCCGCGAGGCGGTCGAAGCTGTTGCTGCGCCTCATCGAGGTCGGTCGAGCTCAGCTGGCCCGGGAGCGTGAGCAGCGCATCGTGGAGCGGAGACGAGCCGTCCAGGAGACCAGCGGCGCGCTGGCCGGGGTGTACCCGCCGGGCTACCTCGACGACCTGCGGCGGGACTGGCCGGCGTGATCGTCCTCGACGCCAGCGTCCTCATCGCGCATCTCGAGCTCTCCGATCAGCACCACGAGCGTGCCACCCAGCTCCTGTTGGACCATGTGGAGGCGCCCTTCGCCGCCAGTGTCGTCACCGTGGCGGAGGTCCTCACCGGAGCGGACCGGGCAGGACGGGCAGGCGTGGGATCCCGGGCTCTCGCTCGCCTCGGGGTCGAGCGCGTGCCGGTCAGCGGTCACGATCCCGAGCGCCTGGCGGAGCTGCGTCGGCTCACGCGGCTCACGCTCCCGGACTGCTGTGTCCTGCTCGCCGCCGAGGCCACGGACGCCCTCGTCGCCACGTTCGACGACCAGCTTGCCGCGCGGGCAGCGGACCTGGGATGTGCGCTGGGGCGGCACTGAGCGGTCTGAGGGGCATGCCCGAGAGGGGCGACGGCCTCTCGACCGGTGTCCTTCCGGGCAGCCTTCTCCGCCGTCACCCAGGGCCGGGTACGTGGTCGTGTTCGAGGGTGACGACGCGTCCGGGTACTCCGGCTACAGCCCCGGCGTCCCCGGCGTCCCCGGCGTCCCCGGCGTCCCCGGCGTCCCCGGCGTCGTGGTCGCGGGGGACACCCGGGAGGAGGCCGAGGCGCTGATCGAGAGGCTCTGCAGGCTCACCTGACTTTTCTCCGGGAGTCCAGGGAGGCGGTGCCGTAGCCGTCGACCAGCTCCGACGTGACCGCCATGGCTGTCCCGCCGCCTCACGAGAGGAGCTCTGGCGGGCCTCCAGGGCGGGGAGTGCGTCCACCGTTACACTCGAGAGCGGGCCGAGGGGCGCTGCGACGGGCGAGGGTCCGCCACGCTCGGTCCCATCGACCATGGGCAAGGGCGCCTCCCCCCTATGGAGGTGAGGCAGTGCATCCCGAGCGCACCCAGGTTCTGCGCGACCTGCTGGCGGACCGCGTCGTCGTGCTCGACGGCGCGTGGGGCACGCTGCTGCAGTCCGCCGGCCTGACCGCCGAGGACTACCGGGGCGACCTGCTGCGCGACCACCCGCGGGACGTCACCGGCGACCCCGACGTGCTGACGCTCACCCGCCCCGACGTCGTGCTCGACGGCCACCGGCGGTACCTGGCCGCGGGGGCGGACATCACGTCCACCAACACCTTCACGGCGACGTCGTTCGGCCAGTCCGACTACGGGCTGGAGCACCTCGTCCGCGAGATGAACCTGAGGTCCGCGCAGCTCGCCCGCCAGGCGGCCGACGAGGCCGGCGGGAAGTTCGTGGCCGGGTCGATCGGCCCGCTCAACGTCACCCTCTCGCTGTCGCCGCGGGTCGAGGACCCCGCCTACCGGGCCGTCACCTTCGAGCAGGTCAAGGCCGCCTACGCGGAGCAGGCGCGGGCCCTCGTCGAGGGCGGGGTGGACCTGCTGCTGGTCGAGACGATCTTCGACACGCTCAACGGGAAGGCCGCGATCGCCGCCGCCCGCGAGGTGGCGCCGGACATCCCGCTGTGGATCTCGGTGACGATCGTCGACCTGTCCGGGCGCACCCTGTCCGGCCAGACCGTCGAGGCGTTCTGGCACTCGGTGCGCCATGCCGACCCGCTGGTCGTCGGGGTCAACTGCTCCCTCGGTGCCGAGGAGATGCGCCCCCACGTCGCCGAGCTGGCGCACCTCGCCGACACCTACACCGCCTGCCACCCCAACGCCGGTCTGCCCAACGCGTTCGGCGGCTACGACCAGACCCCCGCCGAGACCGCCGCCCTGCTGCGCGACTTCGCCGCCGGGGGCACCGTCAACATCGTCGGCGGCTGCTGCGGCACCACTCCGGCGCACATCGAGCGACTGGCCGAGGCGGTCACGGGCCTGCGCCCGCGGCGCATGCCCACGTTGCCGGCCCGCACCCGGTGGAGCGGGCTGGAGCCGCTGTCCATCGGCCCGGACACCGGCTTCCTGCTCATCGGGGAGCGCACCAACGTCACCGGATCGGCCCGGTTCCGCCGGCTCGTCGAGGGCGGCGACTTCCAGGGCGCGGTGGCGGTGGCGGTGGAACAGGTCCGCGGCGGCGCCAACGTCCTCGACGTCAACATGGACGCCGACCTGCTCGACAGCGAGCAGGCGATGACCACTTTCCTCAACCTCGTGGCGACCGAGCCCGAGGTGGCCCGCATCCCCATCATGATCGACAGCTCCCGGTGGAGCGTGCTCAAGGCCGGCCTGAGGTGTGTCCAGGGCAAGGGCGTCGTGAACTCGATCAGCCTCAAGGAGGGTGAGGAGCAGTTCCTCGACCAGGCCCGCCACATACTCGACCACGGCGCCGGGGTGGTCGTCATGGCCTTCGACGAGCAGGGGCAGGCCGACACCGCCGACCGGAAGGTCGAGATCTGCGCCCGGGCGTACGACCTGCTGACCCAGCGGGTGGGCTTCCCGCCCGAGGACATCGTCTTCGACCCCAACGTGCTGGCGGTCGCCACCGGGATGGCCGAGCACGACGACTACGCCAAGGCCTTCCTCGACGCTCTGCCCCGGATCAAGCAGCGCTGTCCGGGGGCCCGGACCAGCGGTGGCATCTCGAACCTCTCGTTCGCCTTCCGCGGCAACGACGTCGTCCGCGAGGCCATTCACTCGGCGTTCCTCTACTACGCGATCCGCGCCGGACTCGACATGGGAATCGTCAACGCCGGCCAGCTCGCGGTCTACGAGGACATCCCGCCCGACCTGCTGGAGCTCGTCGAGGACGTCCTGTTCGCCCGCCGGCCGGACGCGACGGACCGCCTCGTCACCTTCGCCGCGACCGTCGAGGGCACGTCGGCCGCCCGGGTGGTCGACCTGTCCTGGCGGGACCAGCCCGTCGCGGCCCGGCTGGAGCACGCCCTCGTCCACGGCATCGACGAGTTCGTCGTCGAGGACACCGAGGAGGCCCGGCACGAGGTCGCCCGCCCGCTCGACGTCATCGAGGGCCCGCTCATGGCCGGCATGCGGACCGTCGGGGACCTGTTCGGCGCCGGGAAGATGTTCCTGCCGCAGGTGGTCAAGAGCGCCCGGGTGATGAAGCGCGCCGTGGCCCACCTCGAGCCCTTCATGGCCGCCGAGAAGGAACTGGCCCGGGCCGCCGGTGTGCTCGACGACGGCCGGGGCCGCGGCAAGGTCGTGCTCGCCACGGTCAAGGGCGACGTCCACGACATCGGCAAGAACATCGTCGGGGTGGTGCTCGGGTGCAACAGCTACGAGGTGATCGACCTCGGCGTCATGGTGCCCGGCGCCGTCGTGCTCGACACCGCGGTCGCCGAGGGCGCGGACATCGTCGGCCTGTCGGGCCTCATCACGCCGTCGCTGGACGAGATGGTCACCGTCGCGACCGAGATGCAGCGCCGCGGGCTGAAGCTCCCGCTGCTCATCGGGGGTGCGACGACGTCGCGGCAGCACACCGCCGTGCGCATCGCACCGGCGTACGACGCGCCGACCGTGCACGTGCTCGACGCCTCGCGCGTCGTCGGCGTGGTCTCCGACCTGCTCCACCCCGAGCGGTCCGGGGAGCTGGCCGAGCGCACCCGCGTCGAGCAGGAGGGGCTGCGCGAGCAGCACGCGGGGCGGGCACGGCGGCCCCTCGTCACCCTCGAGCAGGCCCGGGCCAATCGCGAGCGGGTCGATCTCGCGGACCCGCCGTCGCCGGACGCCACCGGCCGGCGCGTGGTCACCCCGTCGGTGACGGACCTGCGGCCGTTCGTCGACTGGCAGTTCCTGTTCCTCGCGTGGGAGCTCAAGGGCAAGTACCCGGCCATCCTCGAGCGGCCGGAGGCGCGCGAGCTCTTCGGCGACGCCACCGAGCTGCTCGACCAGGTGATCCGGGACGGCTCGCTGCGGCCCCGGGGGGTGTTCGGCGTCTGGCCCGCCCACGCCGAGGGCGACGACATCGTCGTCGATGGCCGGCGGTTCCCCATGCTGCGCCAGCAGACCACCAAGCCGGCCGGCCGGCCCCACCGGTCCCTGGCGGACTACGTGGCCCCGGCCGGAGACCACCTCGGCGCCTTCGCGGTCTCGATCCAGGGCGCCGACGACCTCGCCGCGAGGTACGAACGGGAGCACGACGACTACCGGGCGATCATGGTGAAGGCGATCGCCGACCGCCTCGCCGAGGCGTTCGCCGAGTTCGTCCATCTCCAGGCCCGGCGGGCCTGGTTCGAACCGGACGCCGACCCGGAGATGGCGGACCTGCACGCCGAGCGCTTCCGCGGCATCCGCCCCGCCTTCGGCTACCCGGCCTGCCCGGACCACACCCTCAAGCGCGAGCTGTTCGACCTGCTCGGCGCCGAGCAGCTCGGCATGGGGCTGACCAGTTCGTACGCGATGACCCCGGCAGCCGGTGTCAACGGGTTGATCTTCGGCCACCCGGGCTCGCGGTACTTCACGGTGGGCCGGATCGGCCGGGACCAAGTGCGCGACTACGCCGTGCGTCGCGGGCTGGCGGTGGCCGAGGTGGAGCGGTGGCTGCGCCCCAATCTCGACGACGGCGGCTGACGGCGCCGGTCCACGACTCCACGTCGGCCGCGGGCGCATTCGGAGCGTGGCGCCGTGACACCATGAGGCGTGCCCCTCGCCCCGACCCCGCAGCCGGTGGCGGCGACCCCGCAGGAGCGGATCCGCAACTTCTGCATCATCGCCCACATCGACCACGGCAAGTCGACCCTGGCCGACCGCATGCTGCAGATCACCGGCATCGTCGAGGCCCGCAAGATGCGCGCCCAGTACCTCGACCGGATGGACATCGAGCGCGAGCGCGGCATCACGATCAAGTCGCAGGCCGTCCGGATGCCCTGGCAGGCCGCCGACGGTGAGACCTACGCCCTCAACATGATCGACACGCCCGGCCACGTCGACTTCTCGTACGAGGTGTCCCGGTCGCTCGCGGCCTGCGAGGGCGCGGTGCTGCTGGTCGACGCCGCCCAGGGCATCGAGGCGCAGACCCTGGCGAACCTGTACCTGGCCATGGAGAACGACCTCGCGATCGTCCCGGTGCTCAACAAGATCGACCTGCCGGCCGCCCAGCCCGACCTGTACGCCGAGGAGCTGGCCGGCCTGCTCGGCATCGACCCGGCCGACTGCCTGCGGGTGTCGGGCAAGACCGGGGAGGGCGTCGAGCCGCTGCTGGACCGGATCGTCCGGGAGGTCCCGTCCCCGGCCGGTGACCTCGACGCGCCGTGCCGGGCGATGATCTTCGACAGCGTCTACGACAGCTACCGGGGCGTCGTCACCTACGTCCGGGTGATCGACGGTCGGCTGTCCGCGCGGGAGCGGATCGCCATGATGTCGACCAAGGCCCAGCACGACCTGCTGGAGATCGGGGTCATCAGCCCGGAGCCCGAGCCGTCCCGCGGGCTGGGCGCCGGCGAGGTCGGCTACCTCATCACCGGGGTCAAGGACGTCCGCCAGTCCAAGGTCGGCGACACGGTCACCACTGCCGCCAAGGGCGCCACGGGGGCGCTTGCCGGCTACTCCGAACCCAAGCCGATGGTGTTCTCCGGGCTGTACCCGGTGGACGGCTCGGACTACCCGGACCTGCGGGACGCCCTCGACAAACTCAAGCTCAACGAGGCCGCGCTCACCTTCGAGCCCGAGACGTCCGCAGCGCTCGGGTTCGGGTTCCGGTGCGGCTTCCTCGGCCTGCTCCACCTCGAGATCGTCCGGGAGCGCCTCGAGCGGGAGTTCGACCTCGACCTCATCTCGACCGCGCCGAACGTCGTCTACCGCGTCACCATGGAGGACCTCACCGAGCGCGTGGTGATGAACCCGTCCGAGTACCCGCCGGGCAAGATCAAGGAGGTCCACGAGCCGGTCGTCAAGTCGACGGTCATCGCGCCGAGCGAGTACATCGGCGCGATCATGGACCTCTGCCAGACCCGGCGCGGCGTCCTCGGCGGCATGGACTACCTGTCGGAGTCCCGGGTCGAGATGCGGTACACGCTGCCGCTCGCCGAGATCGTGTTCGACTTCTTCGACGTGCTGAAGTCCCGCACCCGCGGGTACGCGAGTTTCGACTACGAGCTGTCCGGCGAGCAGACCGCCGACCTCGTCAAGGTCGACATCCTGCTCCAGGGCGAGACCGTGGACGCCTTCAGCGCCATCGTCCACAAGGACAAGGCCTACCCGTACGGCGTCGCCATGGCCGGCAAGCTCAAGGAGCTCATCCCGCGCCAGCAGTTCGAGGTGCCCATCCAGGCCGCCATCGGCTCCCGCATCATCGCGCGGGAGAACATCCGCGCCCTGCGCAAGGACGTCCTCGCCAAGTGCTACGGCGGCGACATCAGCCGCAAGCGCAAGCTGCTGGAGAAGCAGAAGGAGGGGAAGAAGCGGATGAAGATGGTCGGCCGCGTCGAGGTGCCCCAGGAGGCGTTCATCGCCGCCCTGTCCTCCGACGCCGGAGGCGGGGCCAAGACCGAGAAGGCCGAGGCCCGGCGATGACCGCCGCACCGGCGACCGGGCCGGACGCCCACCCGGGCACCGCGCCGGCCGGGGCGCTCGCGACCGGCCGGGTCACCGCGGTCTGCGCCGCCCGGGAGGCGATCCGGCAGCTGCACCCGCCGTCGGGGGAGTACGGCGACTCCGGCATCGGCAAGGTCCCGCTCTCCGGCTCGGTCGCCGTCGGCCCGCTCGGCGTCGAGGGCGACGTCATCGTCGACACCCGCTACCACGGCGGCCACGACCAGGCCGTCTACGCCTACGCGGACGCCGACGCCGACGTGTGGGTGACGGAGCTGGAACGCGAGATCCCGCCCGGACTGTTCGGCGAGAACCTCCGGGTCGCCGGCCTTCCGGTCACCGGGGCGGTCATCGGCGAGCGGTGGCAGGTCGGCGAGCCCGGCACCGGCCCGCTGCTGGAGGTCACCAGCCCCCGCACCCCGTGCGCCAAGTTCGCCGCCCGGATGGGCGAGCCGCGCTGGGTCAAGCGCTTCCACGCGAAGGGCCTCACCGGCACCTACCTGCGGGTCCTCGCCCCCGGCACGGTGACCGCGGGTGACCCGGTGACCGTCGTCGCGCGTCCCGCCCACGGGGTGACGATCGGCCGCTGGTTCCGGGAGCAGTCGTCGGCGGACGCCCAGGCCCTGCTCGACGCCCACGAGGCCGGCGAGGTCCGCCTGCAGCCGGCGCTGCGCGCGGCGACCGGCCGGGCCCTGCAGCGGGCCTGATGCCGGGCCGCTCCCCGGTCGGCCACCCGGCACCGGCCGACGGCGCCCTCCCGGCATCGGCCGCCGAGGGGGCGACCGACCGGGTGCTCGGGGTCTACCTCCACGTCCCGTACTGCCGGGTGCGGTGCGGGTACTGCGACTTCACCACCTACACCGCCGACGAGCTGGGCTCCGTGGCGGGGGCGAGCCGGGCCGGCTACGTCGATGCCGCACTCGCCGAAGCCGACCTCGCCGTCCACGTCCTCGACCGCGCCGGGCTGCCGCGGCGTCGGCTCGCCACGGTGTTCCTGGGTGGCGGCACGCCGACGGAGCTGCCGGCCGCCGACCTGGTCCGGCTGCTCGCCGGTCTCGCCGATCGGTTCGGCCTGGAGCCGGGCGCCGAGGTCACGACCGAGGCCAACCCGGACTCCGTGACGCCCGAGTCGCTGGCCGCCCTGGCCTCCGGGGGCTTCACGAGGGTCTCGTTCGGCATGCAGTCCGCGGTGCCGCACGTCCTCGCCGGCCTCGACCGCACCCACGACCCGCGGCGCATCCCCGAGGTCGTCCGGTGGGCCCGCGACGCCGGCCTCGCCGTGAGCCTCGACCTCATCTACGGCACGCCGGGGGAGTCGCTCGCCGACTGGCGGGCCAGCCTGGACGCCGCGGTCGCGGCGGGTCCCGACCACGTGTCGGCGTACGGGCTCACCGTCGAGCCGGGGACCCGGCTGGCCGCCCGGGTCCGTCGCGGCGAGGTGGCGCTGCCGGCGCCGGACGACTGGGCGGACGAGCAGGCCGACCGGTACGAACTGGTCGACGACGTCCTGGCGGCCGCGGGCTACGCCTGGTACGAGATCAGCAACTGGGCCCGCACCCCGGGCGACGCCTGCCGCCACAACCTCGGTTACTGGCGTGGCGACGACTGGTGGGGGATCGGCCCCGGCGCGCACAGCCATGTCGGTGGTGTGCGCTGGTGGAACGTCCGCCACCCACAGCCGTGGGCGGCGGCGGTCGGGGCGGGGCGCAGCCCGGCGGAGGCCCGCGAGGTGCTCGGCCCCGAGGACAGGTGGCTGGAGCGCGTGATGCTCGGCAGCCGCCTGGCGGAGGGAGTGGCGGTCGACGACCTGGGGGTGTCGGGGTCGGTCGTGGCCGGACTCGTCGCCGACGGGCTGCTGGACGGCGACAACGCCCGGGCCGGGCGGGTTGTCCCCACCCGGCGAGGGCGTCTGCTCGCCGACGTCGTGACCCGCGAGCTGACCGCGACCGGCCGGCCCGCGGCCGCGGTCACTTGATGAGGCGGATGGCGAACGGGTACCGGTAGTTCTCGTGCTTGTTGGCCGCGAGGCCGGCGATGATCCCGAAGACGATCTGCACGATGATGGCCGCGATCCACGTCAGGATTCCGATGAACACCAACGACAGGATCGCGCTCACCACATAGGCGATGTAGATCGTGATCTGGAAGTTCAGCGCCTCGGCGCCCTGCTCCTTGAGGTACCGCGACCGGTCCTTGTAGACCAGGTAGACGATGAGGCCGGCGATGAAGCCGATGAGGATGCCGCCGATGTGGCCGAGCATCGCCCAGGTGCGCTCGTCGGACTCGCTCACGGGGGCTCCTGCCACTGGCTGTCCCGGGTGTGGGGGGGTGGGGTACCCGCCCTGAGAAGGCGGTGGTGCGCTGTAGCCCCCGCTCGGCGGGGTGTCGGGGGTCTGCGGCGTCTCGGGCGTGCTCATGGGACCTCCTGTCGGTCGGGCGAGCCGAACGTTAGTGCGCTCGGCGCCGTGCGTGGGGACGATCCGGGCGTGGCGTGCGCCTCGTGTTGCCCTGCGCCTTGCCCTGCGCTGCCGACCGGACGTGGTGCGGTGCCGACGCAGCGGGTCCTCAGCGGACGAAGCGGACGACCAGCGGGTACCGGTACCAGCGCCCGCGGCTGGTCTCGATCGCCGCGATCACCCAGAACACGGCCGCGACGACGCCGAGCGGGGCGTAGAGCGCGAACGCGAACGCGCCCACCCCGAACGTCACGATCGTGAACAGGGTGAGGACGACGCCGAGGGCGACGCTGTACAGCGCGAGGGACAGGATGGCGTTGAGCGACTCCGTCACGTGGTGCCGGATGAACGGCCCGCGGTCCCTGAGGACGAAGTACAGGACCAGCGGCGCCGCGAACAGCACGCCGGTGGCGAAGCCGAGCAGCGGCGAGAGGTGGGTGAGGATCGCCCACGTCTTCTCGTCGTTCGGGTCCATGGGGCGCGGCCCCGGGACGGGGGCAGGAACGGGGGCAGGAACGGGGGCAGGGGCCGCGGGGGCGGGCGGCGGGCTGGTACCGGTGGCGGCCTCCGAGGACTCCGGGGGGTTCGTGGTCATGAGTTCACCGTAGGTACCCGGGTCCGTCGGCTCCAGGTGGCGAGCCACCCTCTCGTCAGGGGGTCATCCCCACCGGCGCCCGGGCGCACGCGGGCGTACCCTGGCACTCGACCGCGTCAAGTGCCAGCACAGGTCCCGGCGGTCGGCGCCGACGGCCAGGAGGAGGTGGCGACGTGAACGACGACCGGCGCCTCGCCGTGCTCCGGGCCATCGTCGAGGATTTCGTGGCGACCCACGAGCCGGTGGGTTCGCGCGCCCTCGTCGAGCGGCACGGTCTCGGCGTCAGCCCGGCGACGGTGCGCAACGACATGGCGGTGCTCGAGGAGCAGGGTTACATCGCCCAGCCCCACACCAGCGCCGGCCGCAT
>JBHJOS010000156.1:0-21188 GCA_050329415.1 Kineosporiaceae bacterium | reverse complement strand
CTCGTGGACCAGATCCTGCGCGACGCCGTGGCCGCCCGCGCCAGCGACGTCCACCTGGAGGTCCAGCGCGAGGCCCTGCGGGTCCGCTTCCGGGTCGACGGCATCCTCCGCGACGTGCTCGCTGCACCGAAGCGGCTCGCCGGGTCGGTGACGAGCCGGATCAAGATCATCTCAGGCCTCGACATCAGCGAGCGCCGGATCCCGCAGGACGGCCGCACCCGGATCACGGTGGGCGGTCAGGAGATCGACACGCGGGTGTCGACCCTGCCCAGCCTGCACGGCGAGAAGGTGGTCATCCGCATCCTCACCCGGGGCGACTCCGTGCCCACCCTGGAGGAGCTGGGCTTCGAGCCCGACCAGCTCGCGTCCTTCCGGCGGGCGCTGGCACTGCCCCAGGGGCTGATCCTCATCACCGGTCCCACCGGGAGCGGGAAGACGAACAGCCTGTACGCCGGCATCAACGCGGTCCTCGACCCCGAGAAGAACATCGTGACGCTGGAGGACCCGGTCGAGGTCCAGCTCCCCGACATCACCCAGGTCCAGGTCAACAACAAGACCGGGATGACGTTCCAGGCCGGCCTGCGCTCGGTCCTGCGGCAGGACCCCGACATCGTCCTGGTCGGCGAGGTGCGCGACGGCGAGACCACCGAGCTGGCCCTCAAGGCCGCGATGACCGGGCACCTCGTCCTCACGACCCTGCACACCAACTCCGCGCCGGCGGCGCTGACCCGCCTCATCGACATGGGGGCCGACCCGTTCCTCGTGGCGAGCTCGCTGGCCCTCAGCGTGGCCCAGCGCCTCGTGCGCCGGCCGTGCCCGCGCTGCGCCGCCCCCGACGACCCCCCCGACGACGTGCTCGCGCTGCTGGGCCTCACCGCCGCGGACCTGCAGGGGGCGACTGCGGTCAAGGGCGTCGGCTGCCCCGAGTGCGGGGGCAGTGGCTACCGGGGTCGCACCGCCGTGTACGAGGTCCTCGAGGTGGACGCGGCGATGCGCCGGGTGCTCGTCAAGGATCCCTCGGAGGCCGCCATCCTGGCCCAGGCCAAGGAGGCCGGGATGCGCAACCTCCGGGCGTCGGCCCTGCTCAAGGCCCTCGACGGGCGCACCACCTTCGACGAGGTGCTGCGGGTGACGACGGCCGACCGCGGCCACGGCCGGCACTGCCCGGCCTGCAGCCGCCCGGTCGAGGCGTCGATGACCGCCTGCCCGTGGTGCGCGACGCACCTCGAAACCGCCGCCTGCCAAGGCTGCGGCAAGCGCCTCGACGAGGCCTGGCGGATCTGTCCCTGGTGTCGGCACCCGGTCGCCGGCCACGACACCGACACCGACACCGGCAGCGGCAGCGCCCGGCCGCCGGTCCCGCGGGCACCGGAGCCGGCCGACCTACGATGAGGGGGTGACCTCCTCCCCCGCCAGGACTCCCGGCTCGACCGATGCGGTGGCCGACGCCGTCCGCGCCGCTCTGGCCGGGGTCATGGACCCCGAGATCCACCGGCCCCTCACCGAGCTCGGCATGGTGAAGGACGTCACCGTGACCGGGGGGGAGGCCAGGGTCGCGATCTGGCTCACCGTCGCGGGGTGCCCGATGAAGGACACCCTGCGCCGGGACGTGTCGGCGGCCGCGTCGGCCGTGCCGGGCGTGACATCGGTGAGCGTGGAGCTCGACGTCATGAGCCCCGAGCAGCGCGAGGAGTTGCGCCGGCATCTCCGGGGGGGCACTCCGGAGCCGCGGATCCCGTTCGCGGAGGCCGGCTCGCGCACCCGGGTGTACGCGGTGGCGTCCGGCAAGGGCGGGGTCGGCAAGAGCAGCGTGACGGTCAACCTGGCCGCGGCGATGGCGGCCGGGGGCGCCTCGGTGGGCGTGATCGACGCCGACATCCACGGGTTCTCGGTCCCGCGGATGCTGGGGGTGGACCGCGCCCCGACCCGGGTCGACGACATGATCCTCCCCCCCGTGGCCCACGGCGTGAAGGTGATCTCGATCGGGATGTTCGTGCCGGGCAACCAGCCGGTGGTGTGGCGCGGTCCGATGCTCCACCGGGCGGTCCAGCAGTTCCTCGCCGACGTCTTCTGGGACGACCTGGACGTGTTGCTGCTCGACCTGCCGCCCGGCACCGGCGACGTGGCGATCACCGTGGGGCAGCTGCTGCCGACCGCCGAGATCCTCGTCGTGACCACCCCTCAGCAGGCGGCGTCCGAGGTTGCCGAGCGCGCCGGGGCGGTCGCCGTGCAGACCCGCCAGCGGGTCGCCGGGGTGGTCGAGAACATGTCGTGGCTGGAGCTGCCCGGCGGGTCGCGGATGGAGCTGTTCGGGGCGGGCGGCGGGCGAGCGGTGGCCGAGTCGCTGACCCGGGTGGTGGGCGCGAACGTGCCGTTGCTCGGCCAGGTCCCGATCGACGTTGCGGTCCGCGAGGGCGGCGACGCGGGGGTGCCCGCCGTGCTCGCCCGGCCCGACTCGCCCGGGGCCGCTGCCCTGCGGGCGGTCGCCGACCGGCTGTCGACCCGCCCCGCCGGCCTCCTGGGACGCCGCCTGGACCTCAGCGTGAGCCGCTGAGCCCGTCCACAGGCGGTCATCGGCGGGGAAGGTCCACCGGCAGCTCTCTGCCATCCTCGTACCGGGGAGATCGTCGAGGACGACGCGGTGCGTCGGGTCGCGACGCCATCGACTCCTCCTGGTACGAGTAGGAACGGTAGGATTCCAACATGCGGGTGACGGACAAGGGTCAGGTGACCATCCCGAAGCAGCTGCGCGACGCAGTCGGCATCGACGCGGGCAGCGAGGTCGTGTTCGAGCAAGTGCCCGACGGCATCCTGGTCCGCAAGGTCACGGGTCCGGCGGGGCGGGGACAGGACCTGGTCCGGCGCCTGCGCGGACGAGGGGACGTCGCGCTCACCACCGACGAGATCATGTCCCTGACCCGCGGCGAGGAGCCGTGAGCGACCGTGCTGTCGCCGGCACGCTGGTGGACTCGAACGTCCTCCTCGACATTCTCACCGACGACTCCCGCTGGTCCTCGTGGTCCTCGGACGCGCTGGCCGCCGCGGCGGACGACGGCCCGTTGTGGATCAACCCCGTCGTGTACGCCGAGGCCTCGACCCGCTTCTCCCGGATCGAGGATCTCGAGAGCGCGCTCCCGGCTCGGGACTTCCGGCGGGCTGCGCTGCCGTGGGAGGCCGCTTTCCTGGCCGGAAAGGCGTATCTCCGGTACCGGCGCCGTGGGGGCGCCCGCAGCTCTCCGCTCCCCGACTTCTTCATCGGCGCCCATGCGGCCGTGTCGGGCCTGCGACTGCTCAGTCGGGACCGCGGCCGCTACGCGACCTACTTCCCCACCGTGCCGCTCGTGACCCCGTGACCGGCCCGGGCCGACGGCTCAGGTGGCGTCGGCATCGACACCCCCGGCCGGGCCGAGGCGCTTGGCCGCCTCCTCCCAGCTGGTGGGTTCCGGACTGCGGCGCGGGGCGTCCCGCACGGCGGGCGGGCGGGGGGTGCGCGCCGGGCGGGGTGCGCCCTTGAGCGAGGCGCCTGCGGTCGGCCCCGCGCCGCCGCCCGCCGAGGCCCCGTTGACCCGGGTCGAGGGCCGGCGCCCGTTCGACGTCCCCCCTTCCCGGGCAGCCGTGCGGGGAGGTGCGGGGGGCGACTCGTCGTCATCGTCGGCGAAGGTGTCGGAGAGGGCGTTGCGGACGATGGAACGCGGGTGGTAACGGCGCGGGTCGTACTTCTGCCAGTCGATCTCGTCGAACTCGGGCCCCATCTCGGACCGGACCTGTTCCCGCGCCCCGCGGGCGAACTCGCGACCCCGGCGGATCAGACGGGCCAGGCCGGCCGCGTACTCCGGCAGCCGGTCCGGACCGAGGAGGAGCATGACGACGATGGCGATGACGCCGAACTCCCAGGCGTTGATGTTGAACATCACGTCACCGTCCCAGCGGGACCGCCTCCGGTCCCGGTCTGCAGCAGGGTAGTCGCCGGGCGGCGGGACCGGCGCCGCCCACGGTCCCCCGGCTCACTCGTCGCTCGCCTCCAGGGTCACCGCGACGTCCTCGGTGTCGTCCCCCCGGCGCAGCGTGAGCACGACCTCGTCGCCCGGCTCCAGCGCCCGGATGGACACGATGAGCTCGTCCGGAGCCGTCACGGGCCGACCGTCGATGGTGAGGACGACGTCTCCGGGGCGGATGCCGGCCCGGTCGGCCGGGCCGTCGGGGATGACGGGCTGCTGCCCGTCGACCGGGGCGTCGAGGATTCGCACCCCTTCCCCGGCGTAGGCGCGGTCCAGCAGTACGCCGATGACCGGGAACGTGGCCTCGCCGGTCTCGATGAGCTGGCGAGCGGTGCGCTCGGCCTGGATGCTGGGGATGGCGAACCCGAGCCCGACGTTGCCGTTGCCGCTGCCCGGGATCCGCGCGATCGCCGAGTTCACGCCGACGACCCGACCCGCGAGATCGACCAGTGGACCTCCGGAGTTGCCCGGGTTGATCGCGGCGTCGGTCTGGATCGCGTTGAGGAACGCGGTGTCCTCCCCGCCCCCGCCGGCGGCCACCGGGCGGTTGAGGGCACTGACGATCCCCGACGTCACGGTCGACTCCAGGCCGAGCGGTGCGCCGACCGCGACGACGGACTGGCCCACGGCGACGGAGTCGGAGTCGGCGAAGGACAGCTCCGGCAGGCCGGACCTCGGCACCTGCAGGACCGCGAGGTCGTAGGACGCCTCCCGACCGACGATCTCGGCGTCGACCTGGGCGCCGTCCTCGAAGACGACCGTGATCTCTCCAGCGCCGTCCGCGGCCGCCGCGACGACGTGGTTGTTCGTCAGGACGAGGCCCTCGTCGCCGTCGATGACGAACCCCGACCCCGATCCCGCCCCGGACGGGGTCGTCACCTCGATGGAGACGACGCTCGGCAGGACCTCGCCGACCACCGCCGGCAGCGAGCCGTCGGGCGGCGGCGCCGGGGCGGCGGCCCCCCCGGCCTCGTCCGGCCGGTCCGCCCCGGACGCGGCCCGCCCGTCCGCCGCCTCGCCGCCGCCTCGGCCGTCGTCCAGCAGGATCCGGTCCGCGGCGACCACGGCGCCGCCACCCAGGACTCCCGCGATCAGACCGGCCGCCAGGCCGGCGGCGAACCCACGCCGACCGCTGCCCCGGGAACCGGGGTCCGGTCGCCCGAGTGAGTCGTGACGCACGTCGTAAGGAGAGGGGGGCGGGGGGCCGTAGGGAGACCCCGGCGGAGTGCCGGAGGCAGACCCGGGCGGGGGGCCGTACGGAGACCCCGGCGGGGCAGGCACACCCACCCCGCTCCCCCACGGCAGGGAGCCGGGGGAGCCCGAGGTCTCGACCGGGCGGGCGTACGGGTCGTGGCTCATGGACCGGTCTCCTGGAAGCTGATGACGTCGCGAGCGGGGGACCCGCGCCCGGGTGCGTCGAGTCTGGCCGACCTACCGCTGCGCCGTCGCGAGGGGAACGGGCACGCGCGTCGCGGCGGCGGTCGAGGGAGTCGTCCCCGCGGTGCCCGGTCGCGGCACCACCGGGGAGACGGAGGTGCTCGGCGCCGAGGCCGGCGACGAGCGGGTGAGTGCCGCCGGGACGAGCGGCGCCGCCGCGGGCATCAGGGCCGCCGGCACCAGCGCCGCGGGCGCCACCGTCACGGCGGCCCCCGGCCGCGGCGAGCCGACCGGGGCGGCCGGAGTGACCAGAACGGTGACGGCGAGGCCCACGACGGCCACCGCGGCGGCCGAGGTCGTGACGGCGATCATCCCGATGGGTAGGCGCCGGGAGTAGCCGGGGACGTGGCCCCGGCGCCGGTGGCCCTCGTCCGGGTCGGGGGCGACACTGCCGGGCCGGCCTGCGACGGCCACCACGCGCAGCGACATCATGAGCGTCGACGGCGGGAGGGGAACGCAGGCCTGGCGCATCCGGGCACGCAGGGACCGCTCAGCGGACACGGCGGCGCTGCAAGCCGCGCATTCGAGGAGGTGCCGGCGCCAGTCATGCGCCTCGTCCGGGTCCAACTCGCCGTCGACGAAGTCGCTCAGGCGGACCCCGTGGAGGTGGCCGTGGAGCGGCAGGATCACATCGCCCCCAGCGCCGCCGGGCGGGAGACCCCGGCCGGGGACGGCGGTTGACGGTGAGCCAGGGCCTTGCGCAGGCGCGCCCGCGCCCGGTGGATGCGCGAACGGACCGTGCCGAGCTTGATGCCCAGGGCCTCGCCGACCTCCTCGTAGGACAGGCCCTCGATGTCGGAGAGCACGACGGCGGCCCGGAACTCCGGCGACAGCTCGCTCAGGGCCTGCTGGACGTCATCGGTGAGGTTGCGGAACTCGAAGGCCCGCTCCGGGCCCGGGTCGTCGCCCGGCAGTCGCTCGGCGGCGTCCTCGGCCAGGGCGTCCGTGCGCTGCCGCTGGCGACGGCGGGCACCATCGAGAAAGAGATTGACCGTGATCCGGTGGAGCCAGCCCTCGAACGTGCCCGGGCGGTAGGTCGCCAGCGACCGGAAGACCCGGACGAACACCTCCTGGGTGAGGTCCTCGGCGTCGTGACGGTTGCCGGTCAGCCGGTAGGCCAGGCGGTAGACCCGGGGGGAGTGCTGCTCGACGACCTCCTCCCAGCTGGGCGGCGCCCACGCGGCGTCCGTCGTCCCGTCGCCTGCCGGGCTCGCCGGCACCCCGGTCGACCGGACGGTGTCCGCGGTCACGCTGTCCTCCGCCTCTCACCGGAACCGGACCCTGGCGGGGACCGGGACGCCGATGCTTATCCGACCCAACGCGCAACGGCCCCTGTTCGTTCCGCGGCCCGGGCGGCATTCACCGTAGAGTCCTCCCGTCGGCGCTGTGCCATCCCGGTAGGGCGAAATCCGACGGCGGAAGGGGACGGCATCGACGTGTCCAAGGCCGGGAGCTGGTCGTTCGCCGAGGAGTTCCTCGAGGAGGACGACCTCGTGCTGGACGCCCGCGCCCAGGCGGCCGGTCTCGGGTGCCGCGCCGTGTCCCCGGGCACGGGTGCCCTGCTGCGGACGCTCGCGGCCACCGCGACCGTGCGCACGGCGGTCGAGGTCGGGACCGGCGCGGGGGTGTCCGGCCTGTACCTGCTGGCGGGCCTGCCCGAGACGGCGGTGCTGACCTCCATCGACGTCGAGGCCGAACACCAGGCGCTGGCCCGAGCGTCCTTCGCGGCAGCCGGCCATCGACCGAACCGGGCCCGGCTCATCGTGGGTGACGCCCTCGACGTCCTGCCCCGGCTGGCCGAGTCCTCCTACGAGCTCGTCGTGGTCGACGTCGACCCCGCCGAATCCGCGCTCGAGGCGTGCCGGCTCGCGATCCCCCTGCTGCGTCCCCGCGGCATGCTGGTCGTCGCCGGTGCCCTGCACGCCGACCGGGTGCCCGACCCGACGCGGCGGGACCCCGGGACGGTGGCGGCCCGGGAGCTGCTCGACGTCGTCGGGTCCGGTGAGCGGTTCCATGTGTCGCTGATTCCGACGGGGGACGGCGTGCTGCTGGCCGGGCGCCGTCCCGTCTGATGCAGCCGGCCCTGCGTGGGCGTGTCAGGCCTGGGGAACGACCGACTTGAGGGCGTCCCCGAGCTCGCCGGCCTCGTCAGGAGACATCTCGACGACCAACCGGCCGCCTCCCTCCAACGGCACCCGCATGACGATCCCCCGACCCTCCTTGGTGACCTCCAGCGGACCGTCACCCGTGCGGGGCTTCATCGCCGCCATCGACCCATCCTTTCTCGCGATCAGCGCCGTCATTATCCCTCCCCGGGAGGACTCGGAGTTACGGCGGCCCGCGCCGGGCACCCGATGAGGTGATCGTCGACCAGGCCGCACGCCTGCATGGCGGCGTACGCGGTGGTCGGGCCGACGAACCGGAACCCCTCCCGCCGCAGCGCCGCGGCCAGTGCCCGGGACTCGGCCGTCACCGCCGGCACGTCGGCGAGCGTGGTCGGCGGCGGGAGCGGCACCGCCGGCACGTACGACCAGACGAGGCTGTCGAGCCCGCCGCGCTCCCGCAGCCGCAGGACGGCAGCCGCGTTCGCCACGACGGCCTCGATCTTCGCCCGGTTGCGGACGATGCCCGCGTCCTGCAGCAGGCGGTCGACCTCCGCGGCGCCGAAGCCGGCCACGACCTCGGGGGCGAACCCGGCGAAGGCTCGGCGGAACCCGTCGCGCTTGCGGAGGATCGTCAGCCAGGACAGTCCGGACTGGAACGCCTCGAGGCTCAGCCGCTCGAACAGCGGGGTCTCGCCGTGCACGGGACGGCCCCACTCGGTGTCGTGGTAAGCGACGTAGTCGGCACCGACGGCCCATGGGCACCGTCCGGACGGGTCCACGCGGTCAGCTCTCGGCGGCGTCCGCCACCGTCCGTCCCGGGCGGTGGCGGGCCTCGACCTCGCGGCCCATGGCGCGCAGGGCAGCGGTCACCGCCGGCCGCCCCACCGCCGCGACCAGCGGCCCCAGGGGTCGCGTCAGCCGCTGCGGAGCGAGCCGGAGGTCGTACTCCCACACCACAAGGGTCCGGTCGGCCGCGATCGGTGCCACGTCGAAGGCCGCCGTCCCGCCGACCAGCCGGCCGAGCTTGCGCACGGCACAGCGGCCGGGGCGTGCGTCGGCGGGCGGCAGCCACTCGGTGACCTCCATGAGGTCGTCGAACGCCACCGGACCGATGCCCGTGCGTCCCACGAAGCGAGCCCCCACCCCGTCCGGCCGGACGGTCAGGGTGCGAACGGTGGTCAGCGGAACCCAGCGCCCGTGGCGGGGCCAGTCGGTGATGGCCGACCACACGGCCGTCGGCGGGGCGGCCACCTCGACGGCAGCGACGAAACGGGTCACGGGTGGTCGCCGCGGGCCACCCCCGCGCCGGCGGTCCGGTCGGACGCCAGGCCCTTGGGCGCCGGGCCCTCGAACGCCGAGGCCCTGTCGGGTCGGGTGGCGTCGTCGTCCGTCCCCGCCGGGCGCCGGAAGGGGTCACCGCCCGCAGCGGCCCGCACCGGCTCCGCGGCGTCCGCCGCCGCGTCGGGCCCGCCGGCGGAGTCCGCGCGCAACCGGGCGATCTCGCGGTCCCGAACGGCGAGGGCGTCGCGTGCGGCGTCGAGCACCTGGTCCACCTGGTCCATCCGATACCCCCGGAAGGCGAGCTGGAAGCGAGCCCGGTCCAGGTCGCCCGGCTCCCCCACCGGCCCCGCCAGCGGCGGGGGCACGTCCGTCGCCGGACGCGGCAGGCCGCCCCCGACCCGCCCGACCGTGACGGCGACGGCCAGTCCCACGACAAGGACGAGGAGAAGGACGAGCAGCAGCGTCACCACGCCGCCGATGGTCCCACGCCCGCCTGAACACCGGCGGGGAGCACCTGCGCCATGGGCGGGCGGTCCGTCACCGTGACCTCCGCCGTCTCCGGCGTCCAGCGTCCACCCGGCACCCGGTCGAACTGGACCAGCCGCACGTCGGGGGCCGGTCCCCCGCCGTCGCCCCGCCGGGACGCCAACGCGACCAGGATCTCCGTGGCCGTCCGACCCAGGCTCAGCAGGTCGCGGTGGCGGTGCTTGCGCACCCCGACGTCGACCTGGGCGAGGACGTCCAGCCCGAACTTGTCGACGACGTCGAGCAGCAGGCCGATCTCGACGGCATAGCCCGAGGCGAACGGGACGGCGCGCAGCACGTCGGCCCGGGCCGCGTACTCCCCGCCCAGCGGCTGGATGACCCCCGAGAGCTCGGGGGCGAACCGGGCGAGCGCCGGCCGGGCGAGCAGTTCGGTCACCCGGCCACCCCCGCTGCGCACCCCGTCGTCGGCGCCCGCCGCACCGATCCGCAGCGGCCGGTCGTAGAACGCCTTGACGAACCCGATGCCCGGGTCGGTGACCAGCGGGCCGAGCAGCGCCACCACGAGTCCGGCGTCGACGTCGACGAGGTCGGCGTCGGCATACACCACGAGGTCGGCGTTGGTCGCCGCGAGCGCCCGCCACATCACCTCGCCCTTGCCGGGCAGCGGTGGCAGGTCGGGCAGGACGTCCTCCCGGGCGACCGCCCGTGCCCCGGCTGCCCGGGCCACCGCAGCGGTGTCGTCGGTCGACCCGGAGTCCATCACGAGGATCTCGTCGACCAGGGGTTCGCCGCCGTCCCGGGCGCAGGTCAACGGCAGAAACGCCGAGACCACGCCCCCGACGGTCTCGGCCTCGTCGAGGGCCGGCAGCACGACGGCGACCCGCCGACCGTCCTTGCGCGCGGCCAGCTCGTCGGCGGTCCAGGGCGGCTCGTGCCAGGTGGCGCGGGCGAACCAGCTCGCGACGGATCCGGGCAGGTCGTCGGGGTGGGAGCCGCCCCTCACGCCAGTCCCCCTAGATCGCTCGTAGGCGTCACTGCATGTTCCCTTTCCTGAGATGAGCGTTGCGAGACAGAACAGGTCGACCATGGGGCGCCCAGCGGACCGAGGACGACCCGCCCTCAGGACATGAGCGGAACGACGTTGTGTCGCCGTGCCACGGGCGGACGAGTCCCCAGAAGGACCTCGGTCATGCGAACGGCACTCACGGCAGCCGGTACGTCGTGGACTCGGAGGACGCGGGCTCCCTGGAGTACGCAGTATGTGAGCACCGCCGTGGTCGCGGGACCCCTGGCCTCCTTCGGAGCGCCAACGGCCTCGCCGATGAAGTCCTTGTTGGACACCGACACCAACAGCGGAAAGCCCAGAGCAGCGAACTGAGAGATGTTTCGGGTGACCTCGAGGGAATGGAGGGTATTCTTGTTCAGATCATGACCGGGATCGACGAATATTCGATCCGGAGAAACTCCCGAAGCGACGGCGACTGCCGCCCGTTCCGCGAGAAAGGCAAGGACTTCACCGCACACATCCGCATAGGCCGGAGCATCGAGGATCTCACCTGGAGGTGCCTTGCTGTGAGTGATGACGACTCCACCACCCGCCTCGGCGATGACCTGTGCCATTCTCGGGTCCCCCAGCCCAGAGGTGTCGTTGATGACGGCGGCACCCGCCGAGAGGGCTGCCGCAGCGACCGAGGAACGGTACGTGTCGACCGAGACGACAACATCTCCCATGTCGCGGACAGCCTCCACCAGCGGGACGATTCGGCGGCACTCCTCCTCCGGCGACACACGCCCAGCGAGAGGCGAGAAGGGGACCCCGCCGACGTCCACCCAGTCGGCACCCTGGGACACGACCTCACGAGACCTGTCCAGGGCCGCCTCGAGAGAGAAGGTCGAACCCGAGTCGTAAAACGAGTCCGGAGTCCGGTTCACGATCGCCATCACTGCGGTCGTCGACTCGAAATCGAAGACGACACCACCAATTCTGCGGCGAGCATCCTCACCGAGGTGGGGCCGCACGACCAGTGGTCGGCCTGGTTCCGGGGGGGCCGGCGCGGTCTCCTCCGTCACCGTCGCCTGCCGAGGCTCGCAACCAGGCGCAGAAGAAGGAAGAAGGCAACGGAGCCGACCAGTACGACAATCATGGCGTAAATCCTCTGATTCACGGCCTGAGAATCGAGGAAAATGAAGCCCGAGCCGATGACGAAGCCCAGGATGGCGATGAACAGGCCCAGTATCTCGATTATTCTGAACAGCCCCTCGGACACCAGGGACCGGGCCTCGTTCAGACGCTCACCGACCTCGCTTCTCAGCTGCTCCTGTGCAGACTGGATCTCGCGCTGGGCGTCGGCCTGCGCACGGTTCACCTCAGTAGTGAGCGTGGCGATCATGCTCGACGCCATCGCCTCCATCCTCTTTTCCGTCTGCCGTGAGGAAATGATGAGCTCTCGCTCCCGGATGTAGTCCTGATGTACGGCGTTGCTTGCCGGCGGAAGCATGTCGATGGCGCGATCAACAGCCACCAGAGCCTCCTCGTACCGCCCGAGGCCCCGCATCGCCCACGCCCTCCTGAAGTGGACGTTCGGATCGACCTCACCTTTGTCGATCATCTCTGAGGATATCTGCAACATAAATTCGTACCGGCCAGGAAAGTCAGGGGCCACCTGAAGAGCCATGAGGGCGACGTGACGCGTTCGCGCGTCCGCCTCCGGATGATCGACGGCCGCACCTACGAGAGCTCGCCCCTGTTCCAGATACGACGCCCCCGATCCGAGAGCACCGAAGGCCGCGAGGGCGGCGACCAATGGATCCGAGGGCGGATCACCCTCCCAGAGCTCGCGCCAACGTCGGGAGTCGCGCCACAGCTGCGCGTACCGGAAGTCATACCGCAGCCGGTGACAGTAGGCATACACCTGCACGAGCCGGTCGAGCGTGGTGTCGCCGTCGATGTCGCCTGCCGGAGGCAGGTCCGGGTACGGGGCTCCACGTTCGCGGGCGAGCCACGTCAGGTCCGCGACGATCGACCTCACGTCCGGAAGCGACAAAGCGTATTCGCGAGCGATCCGCGTCAGGTCCGAGATCCAGGTATTCCCGTCAAGCTTGTCCTCCAGGCCCTCGACGACGGCGCGATTCGTCTTGCTCGACAACATGTGACCCTCCCGGCTCGTACCGCGTCGCCTCCGACGAGGCGGGGGCCGGAGCGACGCGCGTGACAGCGGATGACGCTACTGGCCGTCTCGGAGCTGGCGGCGGTCACGACGTCTCATCCGCCAGCCACTCCCGCAGGACCTCCGCAGCCAGCACCACGTCGGCGAGCGCGACGTGCTCGTCGTCGTGGTGGGCCAGTTCCGGGTGGCCGGGGCCGAAGTTCACCGCCGGGACGCCCAGCTCGGTGAACCGCGCGACGTCGGTCCACCCCAGCTTGGCCCGGGTCGGGCGCCCGGTCCGGGCAGCCACGAGCCCGGCGAAGCGGGCGAGTTCGGGCCGGTCGAGTCCCGGGGCGGCGGCCGGTGCGGCGTCGACGACGCGCCACGGGTGCTCCCCGACGACCGCGCGCAGCGCCGCCGTGGCCGCGTCGACGTCCCGGTCGGGGGCGAAGCGGTGGTTGACCACGACGGTGCAGCGGTCGGGCACGACGTTGCGGGCGGGACCGCCGCCGTCGATCCGGACCACCTGCATGCCCTCGCGGTACTCCAGCCCGCCGACGACGGGGCGGCGCTGCGGCGCCGCGGCCACCCGGGCCACCACCGCGGCGGCCTCGTGCACGGCATTGCGCCCCCGCCAGGCCCGCGCCGCGTGGGCGGCGGTGCCGGCGACGCCGACCTCCACGGTGACCGTGCCCTGGCACCCGCCCTCGACGGCGAGGTCGGTGGGCTCGCCGAGCAGCGCGACGTCGCCGGCGAGCAGGCCAGGCCGGTTCCGGGCCAGCCGCAGCAGGCCGTTGCGCTCGGCCTCGACCTCCTCGCCGTCGTAGAAGACGTAGGTGACGTCGGGGCCGGGGTCGTCCAGGGTCGTCGCGACGTGCAGGGCCATCGCGACGCCGCCCAGCATGTCGACGGCCCCGCGGCCGCGCAGCACACCGTCGGCGACCCGGGTGTCCAGGCCCCCGGGCGGCAGGGGCACGGTGTCGACATGGCCGGCGACCACGACGCGCCGGGGCCGGCGCCGGTCGGTGCGCGCGACCACGCAGTCGCCGTCGCGGACCACCTCGAGCCACGGGACGGGCCGCAGGGCCGCCTCGACGGAGTCGGCGACGGCGCGCTCATCACCGGAGACGGAGCCGATCCGGACCAGCGACTCGACGAGGGCGGCCGGGTCGGCCACCGGGAGCGGGACGGGCACGCGGCACGGTACCGAGCCGCGTGCACCGGGGTGGCGTACGGGGCGGCCCCCGCCGGTCACGCCCCGAGCGGCTCGCGCACCCGAGCCCCAGGACCGGGGCCGAACCGGACCTCCCGCATCTCGGTGACGTCGTGACCGGCGTCGCAGTGCAGCACGGCGTGGACCTGACCGCCGCAGTCGCGGTGGGAGGCCCGGGCCGCGGGTCCGGCGGGGTCGGCGGCGTACCGGTCGCCCCAGTCGAGCAGGGCGACGAGCACCGGGTAGAGGTCGAAGCCCTTGGGGGTCAGCCGGTACTCCCAGCGGCGCCGCTGCCCGGGCTGCTGGTAGTCGTGCCGGCGCAGCAGGCCCTCGGCCACCAGCCGGCCGAGGCGCACCGAGAGCACCTGGCGAGCGATGCCGGTTCTCAGCCGGATGTCGTCGAACCGGCGGACGCCCGAGAACACCTCGCGCATGACGAGGAACGTCGCCCGGTCGCCCACGACGTCGAGGGCACGGGAGATCGTGCAGTTCTCGGCGCTCCACCGCAGCGCCTCGGGCCGGTCCACGACCGACACTCTACGTCTTTTTGACAGACTCAGCCGGGGTCGCCAGGCTGCGTCCATGTCGCAGACCCAGGAGTCGCCGACCACGGCCCGCGAACGGCGCCACACCTGGTACGACCCCGGACCGGTGCTCGCGACGGCCGCGGGGCTCGACGGCCTGGAGGTCATGCAGCGAATCGCCGACGGACGGCTGCCGTACCCGCCCCTCGCCGGCACGCTGGGGGTCTCCCGGTTCGAGGTCGGCCCCGGCCACGTCGTCGTGGGGCTGGAGCCGGAGGAGTTCCACTACAACCCGCTCGGCACGGTCCACGGCGGGGTCGTCGCATCCTTGCTCGACACGGCGGCCGGGTGTGCCGTCCACACCACCCTGCCGGCCGGGGGCGGGTACACCACGGTCGACCTCCACACCCGCTTCCTCGCCCCGGTCCGGCGCGAGACCGGACCGGTGCACGCCACCGGCACCCTGCTGCACCGCGGGTCGCGGACAGCCACCGCCGTCGCGCGGCTCGAGGACGCCGGCGGGCGGCTGCTCGCGCACGCCACGTCCACCTGCCTGCTCCGGACCGAAGCGGCGGGGGCCGGCCGATGACGCTGGCAGCCGACCCCGGCGCCCACCCGCTCCGCCTCACGACCGGCGACGGGGAGCAGCTCGCGGCCGACCACTATCCGGCCGGCGGCGCCGCGTACGTCGTGGTCGCCGGGGCGACCGCCACGCCCCAGCGCCACTACCGGCGGTTCGCAGCGTGGTTGCAGGAGCGCGGCGTCGACGTCGTGACCGTGGACTACCGGGGGATCGACCGGTCCCGGCGGGTCCCGCTGACCCGGCTGCGTCACGTCGGCTTCGCCCAGTGGTGTCACCACGACCTCGGCGCAGCCGTCGGCTGGGCCGCCGAGCGCGGCCCGACCTGGCTGGTGGGGCACAGCCTCGGCGGGCACGCCATCGGGCGGCTGCCCGACCCCACGCTGGTGCGGGCCTCGCACACCGTCGGCGTCGGGTCGGGGTGGAGCGGCTGGATGACGAGGACCGAAGCGCTGCGGGCCGAGGCTTTCTGGAAGGTCGTCGGCCCGGTCGGCACCGCGGCGTTCGGCTACGCCCCGCTGAGCCGGGTCGGGATGGGCGAGGACATCCCCACCCAGGCCTTCCGGGACTGGAAGCGGTGGTGCGCGCTGCCGCGCCACTTCTTCGACGACCCGCAGGCGACCGGGATCACCCGGCGGTTCGCCGAGGTCCGGATGCCGGTCGCGGCCGCGGTCTCGACCGACGACGCCTGGGCGCCGCCCGCGTCCCGGGACGCGTTCTTCAGCGGCTTCACCGCCGCCGACGTCGACCGGATCGACCTGGACCCGGCGGAGCTGGAGGTCGCCGCGGTCGGGCACATGGGCTACTTCCGTCCCGTGGTGGGGGCCGCCCTGTGGCCGAGGATCCTCACCTGGTTCGAGGCCCGCGGACTCCGCCGGACGTGAACCCGCGTCACCAGCACCGACCGATCCCCCGCGATCGTCGCATGCCGTGGAGATCGTCGACTTATCGACGTTCTCAGGGCGACACGCCGTCGGTCACGCTCTGATCGTCGATTTGTCGACGATCTCACGGGTCTGCGGGGACCCTCTAGGCTCGGGGGCCGTGCCTCGCCCTGCGTCCGGTCATGCCCTCGTCACCGTCGCCGCCGACGGATCGGTGCTCGACGCCCGGTTCCCCGCACCCGCCCTCGGGGACGCCCCGCGGGACGTGCCCGGCCTGGCCGACCTGGCCGGGGAGGACCCGGCTCGGCGGGTGCTCCGGGAGACCCGCCGCGTGACGGTCGACCTGGACCTCCCACCGGCCGATGCCGTCGATGCCTACCTGCGGCTGCACCTGCTGTCGCACCGTGTCGTGGCGCCGCACGGGGCGAACGTGTCGGGCATCTTCGGGGTGCTGACGAACGTGGTGTGGACCGACCGCGGGCCGTGCGCCGTCGGCGGCTTCGAGCAGACCCGGGTGCGCCTGCTCGCCGACGGCCCCGTCACGGTTCACGGCGTCGACAAGTTCCCCCGGATGGTCGACTACGTCGTGCCCCCCGGCGTGCGGATCGCCGACGCCGACCGGGTGCGCCTCGGTGCCCACCTCGCGCTCGGGACGACCGTCATGCACGAGGGGTTCGTCAACTTCAACGCCGGCACGCTGGGGGCGTCGATGGTCGAGGGCCGGATCTCGGCCGGCGTCGTCGTGGGCGACGGCTCGGACCTCGGGGGCGGCGCGTCGATCATGGGGACGCTCTCCGGAGGCGGCACCCATGTCATCTCGGTGGGCCGGCGCTGCCTCGTCGGCGCCAACGCCGGCCTGGGCATCAGTCTCGGCGACGACTGCGTGGTGGAGGCCGGCCTCTACCTCACCGCGGGCACGGTGGTGACGGTGGTCGGCGACGGCAAGGAGCGACTCGTCAAGGCGCGCGAGCTGTCGGGCGCGTCGGGTGTGCTGTTCCGCCGCCACTCGGTGACCGGCCGGGTCGAGGCGGTCCCCCGGCCCGGCGTCGGTGTGCAGCTCAACCCGGATCTCCACGCCAACTGACCGGTGGGCCGTCCGGCCGACTCACGACGAGGGTCTCAGCGGCCCTCGATCGGGAGGTACGGGCGCTCGGTGGCGCCGACGTAGACCTGCCGCGGCCGGCCGATCTTCGTCGCCGGATCGGTGATCATCTCGCGCCACTGTGCGATCCATCCGGGCAGCCGCCCCAGGGCGAACAGCACGGTGAACATCCGCGCCGGGAAGCCCATCGCGCGGTAGATGAGCCCGGTGTAGAAGTCGACGTTCGGATAGAGCCTGCGCTCGACGAAGTAGTCGTCGGCCAGGGCGATCTCCTCCAGCCGCTGGGCGATGTCGAGCAGCTCGTCGCCACCGCCGAGCACCCCCAGGACCTCCTTCGCCGTCTGCTTGACGATGGCGGCCCGGGGGTCGTAGTTCTTGTAGACCCGGTGGCCGAATCCCATGAGCCGCACGCCGGGCTCTCGGTCCTTGACCCGCTTGACGAAGGTCTCCACGTCGCCGCCGGCGTGGCGGATGCCGAGCAGCATCTCGAGCACCGCCTGGTTCGCCCCGCCATGCAACGGCCCGGACAGGGCCTGGATGCCGGCGGACACGCTGGCGAACAGGTTGGTGTGGGCCGAGCCGACGAGTCGCACGGTGGACGTCGAGCAGTTCTGCTCGTGGTCGGCGTGCAGGATGAACAACTGGTCCAGCGCCCGGGACAGCACCGGGTCCACGACGTAGGGCTCGGCCGGGATGCCGAAGGTCATGCGAAGGAAGTTCTCGACCAGGCCGAGGCTGTTGTCCGGGTAAAGGAAGGGCTGGCCGATGGCCTTCTTGTATGCATAGGCCGCGATCGTCGGGAGTTTCGCCAGCAGCCGGACGGTCGAGATCTCGACCTGCTCCGGGTCGAACGGGTTGAGGCTGTCCTGGTAGAAGGTCGACAGCGCGCTCACGGCGCTGGACAGCACGGCCATCGGGTGGGCGTCGGCGGGGAAACCCTCGAAGAACCGGCGCAGGTCCTCGTGCAGCATGGTGTGGCGGGTGATCTGCTCGCTGAAGGCCGCGAGCTGCCCCGGAGTCGGCAGCTCGCCGTAGATCAGCAGGTAGGACGTCTCGACGAAGGTGCTCTGCTCGGCGAGCTGCTCGATGGGGTATCCCCGGTACCGGAGGATCCCGGCGTCACCGTCGATGTAGGTGACCGTCGACGTGCACGACGCGGTGTTGACGAAACCGATGTCCAGGGTGACGTGCCCCAGGGTCGCCAGCAGCTTGGACGCGTCGAGGCCCGGAGCCCCCTCGGTCGCCGGGCGGAGGGTCATCGGCAGGCTGCCGGCCGGCCCGGACAGCTCATAGCCGTCCTCCCGGGCCTCGGTCGGGGTCGTCATCGGGTCTCCCGTTGTACGAGGGGCACGGTCGTGCCCGGCCTACGGAACCGGAACGCTGCGGGTTACTCGACGGTACCCCACCAGGGCGTCTCCGCCTCGACGGGAAGGCCTCCGGTGACCCTCCCCCGCATTGCCACCCATAGGTGACGGAACGTACGGTTCCGGTCACCGTCCAGTGACCGGAGGCCACCATCGTGTCCAAGTCCGCGTCCCAGTCCGCTCCCGCTGCGCGCCCCGTGGACATCGCCCAGGTCTCCCGTCGCGGGGCGCTCGCCGCGTTCGGTGGCGTCACGGCCGCCACGCTGTTCGCCACGCCCTCCTGGGCTGTCGACGCCCAACGGCCAGGCGCCCCTGCCGCGCCCGCCCTCACCGCGCGGGACCGAGTAGTCGTGCGGCGAGTGTCCGCCGCCCGCGCGATCGAGCACGTCGTCGACCTGTCGGAGGGCATCGGCCCGCGGGTCGGCGGCACACCGGCGGAGCGGGTGGCCGCGGACCATCTCGCCGGTGTCCTGGACTCCTACGGCTACGAGGTGCAGCTGGAACCGTTCCCGGTCGCCGACAAGCACCTCGCCGAGCTCCGGGGCTCCCCGGCACTGGACGACGACATCTGCTGGCAGGCGGGCGCCTCGCCGCAGGCAGCACTCGACACCAGCGTGACCGGCACCGTCGTCGACGCCGGTGACGGGACCGGTGACGGTGATCTCACCGGTGCTGTCGCGCTGGTCGACACCCCGGCCGGGGTCAGCGCCGCCGCTCGCACCGAGCTCGTGCAGGCCGCCGTCGCGCGCGGAGCCGCCGCCGTGCTGCTCCTGCCTGCGGACCCCGCCGACCCGATCCGCCGGGCACAGGCGGCGTCGGTGGCCCTGACGGCGGCCGTGAACGTCCCGACCGTCGGTGTCGCGACGGTTCAGAAGTACCGGCTGCGCGAGGCCCTGGCCCGCGGCCCGCTCACCCTGACGGTCGGGACCGCGGCCTTCCGTGGACTCACCTCCCACAACGTGCTCGCCGAGCGGGCGGGTCGGGGCTGGCCGGGCGCCCTCCGTCCGGCCCTCATGGTGTGCGCGCACTACGACTCGGTCATCGGCGCCCCGGGCGCGAACGACGACGGGTCGGGCACCGCCCTCACGCTCGAGATCGCGCGCGTCATGCGCTCTCTGCCCACCAAGGCGGATCTGCAGTTCAGCCTCTGGGGCTCCGAGGAACAGGGACTCATCGGCTCCCGCTACCACGTGAGCCGGTACGACGAGGCGCAGCGGGACCGGCTGCTCGGCGTGTACAACAACGACATGGTGGCGACCAGCTGGGACCCGGCGACCCGCTACTGGGTGCTGTCGTTCGATGGCTCGACCAACCTCGTCAACTCCTCGGTCATCGACGCGGCCCAGCGTCTCGGCTATGCGCCGCAGCTGTCCCCCGTCACGACCCGCGGCGCCAGCGACCATCAGTCGTTCCAGGAGGTCGGCATCGCGAGCAGCAACTTCTCGTGGCGTGGTGAGGAGTCACCGGCCCGGCTGGAGCCGCCCTACCACTCGCCCGAGGACACCGTGGCCAAGAACATCTCGGCCGAGCGGATGCAGGTGAGCCTCGAACTGATCGGCGCTGCGCTGTACGAGCAGGCCCGCGCCGCCTGACGCGACCCGACCCCCGGTCCGGGTCGCCGGCCCGGGAGTGACGGCCCGGGAGTGACGGCCCGGCAACCCTCACCCGGCCGTGAGCCGGGCCACGGCCGCGGCCACCCGCTCATCGGTCGCGGTGAGGGCGACCCGGACGTGGCGGGCTCCGCGGGGCCCGTAGAAGGCCCCGGGCGCCACGAGGATGCCGTGACCGGCGAGGTCTGCCACGGTCTCCCAGCAGTCCCGCCCGTCGGTCGCCCACAGGTACAGCCCGGCCTCGGAGTGCTCGACGCGCAGCCCCGCCGCCACCAGCGCCGGCCGCAGCAGCTCGCGCCGGGCCCGATAGGCGGCACAGACCTCTGCCACGTGCGCGTCGTCGTCGAGGGCGACCGCCATGGCCGCCTGGACCGGCGTGGGAACCATCATCCCGGCGTGCCGGCGGACCTCGTGGATCCGCTCCACGAGCACCGGGTCGCCGGCGACGAAGCCCGCCCGGTACCCGGCGAGGCTGGAGCGCTTGCTGAGGGAGCCGACCGCCAGCAGGCCCTCGTGGTCACCGCCGCAGACCCGGGGGTCGAGCAGGCTGGGGACCTCGGCGACCTCCCAGCCGAGCTCCGCGTAGCACTCGTCGCTCGCGACCACCGCGCCGATGCTGCGCGCCCAGCGGACGACCTTGGCGAGGTGGTCGACGCCCAGCACCCGACCGGTCGGGTTGGCGGGCGAGTTGAGCCACACCAGCCGGACCGGGGCGCCCGCGCCCACCGGCCCCAGCGCGGCGGTGCCGTCCGCCGGCACCGGCCTGGCCCCCGCGAGCCGGGCCCCGACGTCGTACGTGGGGTACGCCACCTCGGGGTGGACGACGAGGTCTCCCGGGCCGAGTCCCAGCAACGTCGGCAGCCAGGCCACGAGCTCCTTGGACCCGATCGTCGGCAGTACCGCGCCCGGGTCGAGGCCGGGAACCCCGCGGCGGCGGGCGAACCACCCGGCCACCGCCCGTCTCACCTCGGCCGACCCCCGGGTGGTCGGGTACCCGGGGGCGTTCGAGGCGCGTTCCAGAGCGCGGCGGACCACGGCGGGTGTCCGGTCCACCGGGGTCCCGACGGACAGGTTGACCACCCCGTCCGGATGGGACCGGGCGGTCGTCGCGTACGGGGCCAGGGCGTCCCAGGGGAAGTCGGGGAGACTGCCGCGGGCCAGGCCCCCCGGGACGACCGGCGCCGTCACTCCGACTGCTGGGGCGGCAGCGCCGAGACGATCTCGTGGTCGGCGTCGATCGGCCCGACCTTCGCGGCACCGCCCGGCGAGCCGAGCTCGGAGAAGAAGTCCACGTTGGCGGTGTAGTACTCCTTCCACTGCTCGGGGACGTCGTCCTCGTAGTAGATCGCCTCGACCGGGCACACCGGCTCGCAGGCGCCGCAGTCGACGCACTCGTCGGGCTGGATGTACAGCATCCGCTTGCCCTCGTAGATGCAGTCGACGGGGCACTCCTCGATG
>JBHJOS010000046.1:0-74334 GCA_050329415.1 Kineosporiaceae bacterium | reverse complement strand
CGGTCACCCCGTGGCGTCGAGGACTCGCACGGAGTCCCAGAACGCCGTCACCTCGTCAGCCGGGTAGACGGTCTCGCAGGGGATGCCGTCGTGGTCGGCGTCCATCCGGTCGGGTCGTCCCTCGGTCAGCCAGTAGTACACGACCAGCCCGTAGTTCAGGTGGTAGCTCTCCGGGCGTGGCATGCCGGTGTCGGGAGGCGGCATCCGGAGGTCGCGGCAGTACATGCCGCTGGGGTAGTCGTCCGCCCACGGTTCGCCGTCGCAGCATTCGCCGTTGGCCCAGCCGTAGCGGCCGCCGTCGAGCATCGACACGTGGAGGGCCCCGAACTCGAACGGGGCGTCCGGCAGGAACGTGCACCACACCGGCTGCCAGTCCGCGAGCACGCCGGTGGCCTCGCAGTTGAGCTCACCCGGGCCCAAGTAGGGGAACCGCGACTCGATCTGCGCGATCAGGTCCCGTTCGAGATCCGCCACGGTGGGACGTGCGCCGGCGACCGTGCCGGTGGTGCCGGGGTCTGCGGTCACCGTGACGGTGGTCGGGTCGGCCCCGGTCGTCGTGGTCGTCGCGGTCACGGTCGTGGTCCGGGTGACCGTCGCCGCCGGCTCGCCGGTGGTCGGGTCGGTGCCCGCGTCGTCCGTTCCGCCGCAGCCGACCGTGACGGCGAACGCCGTCACCGCCGCTGCGGCCAGGACACGGCGCACCCGTCGCCGCCGACCGCTCGGGATGGTCCTCAGGCCGGGGAACGAGTTCATGATCATCGCCTCCTCGTGGGGTTCCCCAAGGCCCCACGCACTCCATGGTCCTCCGCGAAACCAACCCTCACCAGGGGCTTCGGTCCCGATCTGGCCCTGTCGGCGGCTCGGGTCGGTCAGGGGGCGAGCGACCCGCTCGGGGTGCCGGCGTCCGCCAGCACGGCCCGGGCCGCCCAGTAGCCGCCCATGCCGTGCACCCCCGGCCCGGGTGGCGTGGCCGAGGAACACACGTACACCCCGGGGGCCGGCGTGCGGTAGGCGTCCCACCGGGGGACCGGCCGCAGGGCGATGCCGAGGACGGACGAGGCACCCACCGCGATGTCGCCGCCGACGTGGACCGGGTTCTCCTCGGCCAGCCCGGCGGCCGTCCGGACGTGGGTGCCGACCACCGTGTCGCGGAACCCGGGCGCGAACCGCTCGATCTGCGCCGTCACGGCCGGCGAGGCGTCGACCGGGGACCCGTGGGGCACGTGGCAGTACGCCCACACGACGTGGTGCCCGCGGCGCGAGCGGGTGGGGTCGGCGACCGTCGGCTGCCCCACGAGTGTGAACGGGGCGCGCGCGTGGCGGCCGGCGGCCACCGTGGCCTCGGCGTGGGCGACCTCGGCGAGCGGGCCGCCGACGTGGACGGTGCCGGCGGTGCGCGCCTCGGGGTCCAACCACGGGATCGGCCCGGTCGTGACGTAGTGGACGGTGCACGCCCCGGGGCCGAACCGGTACCGGCGGGCCCAGGACCGGTACCAGCGCCCGGCCGCACCCCCCATCCGGTGCCCGACCAGGTGCACCACCTGACGCGGGTCGAGGTCGAGCAGCACCGCGTCCGACGGCGGCAGGTCCGCGGGGTCCCGCACCCACTGCCCGGTGCGGACCTCGCCGGCGTGGGCCTGCAGGTCCGCCACGAGCGCGGCGGCGATGGCCCCGCTGCCGCCGCGCGGCACCGGCCACCCCCGGCCATGGGCGGTCGCCGTGAGCAGCAAGGCGACCGCGGCGGGCGCCAGGCCACCCAGGGGGCGCACTGCGTGGGCGGCGTTGCCGGCCAGCAGCGCCGGGCCTTCGGCGCCGGTGAACCGCGAGGCGAGGCCAGGCATCCGCGCCAGGACCCGCGGCGCCAGGGCCGCCACCAGCGCGGCGGTGTCCGCCCGGGGCGGCAGTCCCCGCAGCCGCGAGGTGAACAGCTCGCTCATCTGGTCGACCCGGTCGGCCAGCGGGGCCAGCAGGGACAGGTACGCCCGGGCGTCCGCCGGTGAGCGCTCCGCCAGGCGAACGGCGGTCGCCTCGAGGCCCGACCGGGCGACGGCGAACCGCCCGCCGTCCAGGGCGTGGGCGAACGGCGTTGCCGGGTGGACCATCTCGACCCGCGACTCCAGGCCCCACTCCCGGAAGAACCGCGACGAGACCGCCAGCGGATGCGTCGCCGAGCAGACGTCGTGGACCGTGCCGTCCTCGATCAGCGGCAGGGTCCGCAGCCCGCCGCCCCAGGTCGCCGCCCCCTCCAGCACGGTGACCCGCCACCCTGCCCTGGCCAGGACGACCGCGGCGGCCAGGCCGTTCGGCCCGGACCCCACGACTGTCGCGGTGGGCGTGCGGGACCGACCCTGGAGCACGAGCACCCACCCAGCCTGGCACCCTGTCGACCATGCCGCGCGTCGCCGCCATCGACTGCGGGACCAACTCGATCCGCCTGCTCGTCGCCGACGTCGACCGGGATCCATGCGGCGGGGGTGTCGACGGGCCTCCCGGTGGCGCCGTCCACCAGCGCGACGTGGATCGGCGGATGGAGGTGGTCCGCCTCGGGCAGGGCGTCGATGCGACCGGGCGGCTCGACCCGGTGGCGATGCAGCGGACGTTCGCCGCGGTGGACCGCTACGCCGAGGTGATGAGGGCGGCCGGGGTGCAGGCGGTGCGCTTCGTCGCCACGTCTGCCACCCGGGACGCCGCGAACGCGTCCGACTTCGTCGCCGGCGTTCACGACCGCCTCGGGGTCGAGCCGGAGGTGGTGTCGGGCGCTGCCGAGGCTGCGCTGTCCTTCGCCGGAGCGACCGCGGCGCTGCCGGCGTACCTGCCCGGCCCCTTCGGTGTCGTCGACATCGGCGGGGGGTCGACCGAGGTCGTCGTCGGGACGGCGTCGGTCGAGGCGGCCCTGTCCGTCGACGTCGGCTGCGTGCGCCTGTTCGAGCGCCACCTGGCCGGCGACCCGCCGACCGCCGAACAGATGGCAGCCGCCCGCCGGGACGTCGACGCGGCTCTGGACCGGGTCGCGGCGGTGGTTCCACTGGACCGGATCCGCACCCTGGTGGGAGTCGCGGGCACGGTGACGACGATCGCCGCCGCCGTCCTCGACCTGCCCGCCTACGATCCGGTGGCCATCCACGGCAGCGTCCGTCCCGCCGACGCCGTGCTCGGGGTCTGCCGGCGGGTGCTGGCGACGCCGCGGGCCGAGCGGGCGGCCTGGCCGTTCATGCACCCGGGGCGTGTCGACGTGATCGGGGCGGGGGCGCTCGTCTGGGCGGCGGTGATCGAACGGGTGGCCGCAGCGTCCGGCATCACGAACGTCGTGGCGAGCGAGCACGACATCCTGGACGGCATCGCCCTGTCCCTGGTGCCGGACGCGGCCCTGCCCGCGTGACCGAGGGAGGGCCTGACGCGGCGGCCGCGATCGAGGCCGGGCGCGACCTGGCCGCGCGCGACCTGGCAGCCGTCGATGCCGCCGTCGTCGAGTGCCGCGCCTGCCCCCGCCTGGTCGCCTGGCGCGAAGAGGTCGCGGTGGTCAAACGGCGTGCCTACGCCGGCGAGGACTACTGGGGCCGGCCCGTGCCCGGCTTCGGCGATCCGCAGGCCCCCGTGGTCGTCCTCGGCCTGGCCCCCGCTGCCCACGGCGGCAACCGAACCGGCCGCGTCTTCACCGGTGACCGGTCCGGTGACTGGCTGTTCGCGGCGCTGCACCGCGCCGGCCTGGCGAACCAGCCGACCAGCGAACGCGTCGACGACGGCCTGCGACTGCCCGGGTGCAGGGTGACGGTGGCCGTGCGGTGCGCCCCGCCCGCCAACCGCCCCACCCCCGCGGAGCGAGAGGCCTGCGGGCGGTGGCTCGACCTCGAGGTCGCGGCACTCGCCCCGACGCTGCGGTGCGTGGTGGCCCTCGGCGGCTTCGCCTGGGACGCCGGGCTTCGCAGCCTCGCCCGGCTGGGCTGGCAGGTGCCGTGCCCCCGGCCGCCGTTCGGGCACGGTGCCGAGGTGCGGCTGGTGGCGGGGGCGCTCGGGCACGACCTCGCTCTCATCGGCTGTTACCACGTGAGCCAGCAGAACACCTTCACCGGCCGGCTCACCGAGGCCATGCTCGACGAGGTGTTCCGCCGGGCGGTCGCCCTCGCCTCCGCGTGAGGCCCTCGTCCGCGACCGGCGCCTACGCTGGTCGCGGCCCGCCGGCCCCCGTAGCCCAACCGGCAGAGGCAGGCGCCTTAAAAGCGCAGCAGTGCGGGTTCGAGTCCCGCCGGGGGCACGTCCCGGAGCAGTCGTCACCGGGTCGGCCGAGGGAGTGTGCTCGGTCCCACGTGGCCTGCGGCGCTGGCCGGGATCGAGCGGCTGTTCCCGGTCTTCCCGCACGCCCGGGCCGCGTACGTGCTGACCGGACCTGAGCGCCTGTGGATGGACGAGGTGGCCGCCGTGTTGTCCGACGTCCTCGGCCGGCCCATCCGGTACTCCCGACCGAGCCTGGCGCGGTTCTGGCTCCGGCTGTCCCGCCGCGGCGTCCCGTGGGAGGACGCAGGCTGGCGCTGGGAGCAGCGGGTCTGGACCTGGCGCCCGTCAGCGCTGCGCCAGGTCCGCGGCCTCCATAGGCGTGACCAGCCCCCGTTCGAGGGCGGCGGCCAGCCATCGTCGCCCCATCGGCGTGCGGGACGCCCGGACGTCCGCCAGCGTCCGGGCGGGCGTCGTCACCTCGAACCCGCCCGCGTCCTGCCGCTCCTGCGCCGGCACCTCGCCCACCCGGACCTGGAACTCGTCGTGCTGCCGGACACGCCTCGCGGGAGCGATGACGGCCGCCCGCGCTCGTGGCGGCGTGCGACCCAGTCCGTGGACGGCCACCGCCGAGAAGTGGGAGACCACCGACCCCGGTCCCGCCCACAGGGCTGCCACCAGAAAGCGCTCGTGCGGCGAGGGGTCCCGCTCGGCGAGCCGGACGATCCCGCGCCGCACAGGGATCCAGTGCCCGCGGTCCCGGTGGTACCACTGAGCCTGGTGGCTGTAACCGCACGCGAGCGCCTGAGCTGCTGTGACGTACCCGGCCTGGCGGCCGGCCACCGCCTCCAGGCGGGCCCGGGACTCCAGGGAGGACACCATGTCCCGAAGACTAGACAACTCCTACAACTTGTAGGTCCTGCATAGCTTGCGGAGGAAAGGTCGGCCTGGGGCGTCCTCCGGGGAGGGCGGCGCGGTGGTGGGGGCGCATGGCGGGAACCGATCAGCGTCTGGCACGGTTGTGCCTGTGACGGTGGGCGCCCGCCCGCCGCCGATACCCGGAGGGGACATGCAGGGCAACAACCCCGTCTTCGCCCGCAACGAGGGTTTCTCCCGAGGCGGGTACGCCACGTTCGACGTCGCGACGCCCACCGCCGACGAGTTGCGCTCCCAGTACGACGCGCCGAGCGCGATCCGTACCGGGTCCGCGATGACGATCAACGACGTCGTCGCGAAGACCGCGCTGCTGTTCGTTCTCATGCTGGCCACGGCCGGGGCGACGTACTTCCTCATGCCGCCGGGGGCGCAGTTCCTCGCCCTCATCGGCGGCATGGTGCTCACCCTGGTGCTGGGCCTCGTCATCGCCTTCACCAAGACGGTCCGCCCCCCACTCATCGTGATCCACGCGCTCGGGGAGGGCCTGCTCGTCGGGGCCTTCAGCGCCTTCATCGGCGCGTCCTTCGGCAGCGACCTCATCGGCCAGGCCGTGCTCGGCACGCTCGCTGCCTTCACCGGCATGCTCATCGCCTACACCACCCGCATCATCCGGGTGACCAACCGGTTCCGCAAGATCATGATCTTCTCGATGATCGGGCTGATGGTGCTGGGCCTGGCGAACATCGTCAGTGTCTTCGGATTCGGGTACTCGTTCTACTTCGACAGCCCGTTCGGCATCCTGCTGGGCGTCGCCGGGGTGGTCATCGCGTCGCTCACGCTGGCCCTGGACTTCGACTTCATCGAGCAGGGCGTGAAGAACCGCCTTCCCGAGCAGTACTCGTGGCTCGCCGCCCACGGCCTGCTGGTCACCCTGGTGTGGCTGTACATCGAGATCCTGCGCCTGCTGGCGATCCTTCGCGGTCAGGAGTGACCCGCTCCGGCTGACGCGAGCGACCCGTGCTGCCCGACCCCGCCGACCCCCGCGGCCGGTGTGAGGTCGAGGCGGCCCGGGTCGTCGCGCGTCTCAGCGCGATCGGCCCGCGCCGTGTCCCGCGGGAGACCATGGGGATGGCCTGTCGCGAACTCGCTGTTCTCCACTGGCGCGCCGAGGCCCGCCCGGGTGATCCCCCGCCGGTCGAGGTGGCGTCCCACGGCTGGGTAGACGTGGTCCGGGTGCTGGTGGGGGACCTCCTCGACGTGGCGCCCGAGCCCCCGGAGCTCGCGGCGGCCGCCGATGTCCTCGTCCGGCTGCGGCGCGAGCTCCCCTGACGGGACCGGCTGTCCGCCCGTCAGCCGGCCACGTCCACCTTGGCGACGACGCGTTCCGGCCGGACGCGGACCACCATCTCGCCGGGGACCGCGTTGCGCCGCCCGAACTCCTCTGCCCGCTCGGCCCCCATGTACCGGCCGCCGATGCGGGTCGCCCAGCGCAGCACCTCGTCGAGGTCGTCCTGGACCCTGGCCCGCCCGCTGATGGTGACGAAGTGGAAGGGCGGTCGTTCGTCGTCCAGGCACATCGACACCCGGCCGTCGCGGCGGATGGCCCTGCCCTTCACGGTGTCCATGTCGCAGGTGAACACGATGTCCTCGCCGTCGAGGTCGATCCATACCGGGACGACGTGCGGGCCGCCGTCGGCGCGGACGACGGCGAGCTTGGCAGTCCGGGGCGGGGTCGCAAGGACGAACTGTCGCCACCAACCCTTGGGTGCGTCGAGATACGGCATGGGCTCAGCCTGCCCGATCAGGAGGAGCCGCTGTCCCGGGCGGCCCGGGGCGGGCGGGCCGGGCGGGCCGGGTCCCGCCGGGGACGTCGCACGAGCCTGGCCCAACGACCGGCGGGACCCCGGTCGGCGCCGGCCACGTCGGTGCCCGTCATCTCGGTCCCGGGGTTCTCCGCGGCCAGCACAGCGGCGTCGGCGACCCCTGTCACGAAGCTGGCCAGACCGTCCGGGGGGGCGACCGGGATGATGTCGTGACCGTCCGGTCCGACGTCCTCGAACGACACCGGCAGGATGCCCAGCGCGGCGGCGAGACTCGGCAGGATCCGCTCGGAGCTGCGCTCGTAGGCCAGCGACGAGGGATGGAACCGGTCGGGGGAGAACATCGCCTCGGGCTCGGCCTCGAACAGCGGACCCATCAGGTCGCCGATCGACACCACCCGCCCGCCCGCCATGACGACCGCGATGGCCTGGGCCGCCGCGAGCTGCCGGGACCAGCGCCGCGCCAGGGTCCGCAGCGGTTGCGCGACCTGCCGGACCGTCCCGAGATCCGGGCAGGTCCCGACGACGACCTCGGCGCCCATGGCGCGCAAGCGCGTCACCGCGTCCGACAGGGCGCGCACGCTGACCTCCGCCCGCACCCGCCGGGTGATGTCGTTGGCGCCCACCACGATGCAGGCGCCGTCGGGTTGCACCCCGGCCGACTCCAGCGCCGCCACCTGGGCCGCGAGGTTCTCGGACACCGAGCCGGGGACGGCGGCGACGTGGAGGTCGACCGGTCGCCCCGACAGGTCGGCCAGCCCCTGCGCGAGGAGTGCGCCGGGCGTGGTGGCGGCCGACTCCGCGCCCTGCCCGGCAGCCGTGGAGTCCCCGAGAATCGCCAGGCACAGCGGCGCCCCGGTGCCGGGCCCGGGTGCCGGGTGGTACTGGCCGCCCGCGACCGGCGTCGTCGGCAGCCGCGGCATGATCCACCGGCGCGCCGCCATCGCCTCGGCGAGCAGCACCCCGACGCCGGTGACGCCGAGCAGCGTGAGCCCGCCGCCGCCGTAGGCCGCCGCCGCGGCGAGCCGCCGGGCGGCCTTCACACGCAGGCGCGCCGGTCGGGGGGCCGCGGTCCCGGGACGGGCCGTCACTCGGCCCCCTCGACGACCGGCCGCCGGGCCAGCCAGCGCCGGATCCGCTCGCGGGCGTCCACCCGCATCTCCGGGCCGTGCGTGAAGGCGACGACGTCGTAGTCCAGCTCGGCGAGAACGTGGCGGGTGCGCTGATAGAGCGGGAAGTCGTGACAGACGTACGCGGGCAGTCCCCGGAGGCCGGCCACGTTCATGATCGTATCGCCCGTGACGAGCGTGCTGGTCGGCTCGTGCAGCAGGGCCACGTGGCCCGGCGTGTGGCCGGGGGTGTGGACCACCCGCATGCCGCCGCCGATCGGGAGCAGGTCTCCGTCGCTCACCTCGACGTCGACCTCCACGCCCGGGAAGTCCTGGGTGGCGGCGATGCCGAACAGCCGGGTGGCGACGTACCGGGAGTCCGGGGCCGGCGGCGTTCCGGCGCGGGCGTACGGCGCGTCGGCGGCGTGGACGAACACCCGGGCGCCGGTCCCGCGAGCGATGTGGGCCGCGGACCCCGCGTGGTCGAAGTGGCTGTGTGTGAGCAGGATGCGCCGGACGTCGCGCGGGTGCCTGCCCATCGCCGCCAGGCCGCGATGGATCCGCCGGGCGGCGTAGGGGGTGCCCGCGTCGATGAGGGTCACGGAGCCGTCCTCCTCCACCACGGCGAACGAGTTCACGACATCGAACGGCATGGTGGGGATCCGCCACAGCCCCGGCGCGACGAGGATCGCCGGAGATGCCACCGCCCCAGCGTAGGCATCAGCTCTGACACGATGCCGCCATGCGCTATGCCGAGTCCGTGGTGGACCTGGTCGGCAACACTCCGTTGGTCCGCCTCCGGCGGGTGGTCGACGGGCTGTGGCCAGGGGCGGGCGAGGGGCGCGGCCCCCTCGTCCTCGCGAAGGTCGAGTACCTCAACCCGGGGGGGTCGGTGAAGGACCGCATCGCCCTGTCGATGGTGCAGGACGCGGAGGCCGACGGCTCGCTGCGCCCCGGCGGCACGATCGTCGAGCCCACGAGCGGCAACACCGGCGTCGGTCTTGCGCTGGTGGCACAGCAGCGGGGCTACCGCTGCGTGTTCGTGTGCCCGGACAAGGTCAGCGAGGACAAGCGCAACGTCCTGCGTGCGTACGGCGCCGAGGTCGTCGTGTGCCCGACCGCCGTCGCTCCCGAGGACCCCGAGTCGTACTACTCGGTGTCGGACCGGCTCGCCCGCGAGCTGCCCGGGGGGTGGAAGCCCAACCAGTACGCCAACCCGGCCGGTCCCCGCAGCCACTACGAGTCCACCGGGCCGGAGATCTGGCGTGACACCGAGGGCCGGGTCACTCATTTCGTGGCGGGCGTCGGGACCGGCGGGACCATCACCGGGACCGGTCGATTCCTGAAGGAGGTCAGCGCAGGCCGCTCGGGAGGCCCGGTGTCGGTCGTCGGCGTCGACCCGGAGGGGTCGGTGTACTCCGGCGGCAGCGGGCGGCCGTATCTCGTCGAGGGTGTCGGCGAGGACTTCTGGCCGGACGCCTACGACCCCTCGGTGCCGGACGAGATCCTCGCTGTCTCGGACGCCGACTCGTTCCATCTCACCCGCCGGCTGGCGCGCGAGGAGGGGTTGCTGGTCGGCGGGTCCTGCGGGATGGCGACGGCAGGGGCGGTGCGGGTGGCCGCCCGGCTGGCCGCGGCGGGCCGGGATGACGCGGTGGTCGTCGTGCTGCTGCCGGACGGCGGGCGCGGCTACCTCAGCAAGATCTTCAACGATTCGTGGATGCGCTCGTACGGCTTCCTCGTCGACGAGACCGGGCGGACCGCCGGGGACGTGCTGCGCGGCAAGACCGGTGGGCTGCCGGCTCTGGTCCACACCCACCCGACCGAGACCCTGCGCGACGCCATCGAGATCATGCGGACCTACCAGGTGTCGCAGCTTCCGGTGACCAAGGCCGAGCCGCCCGTCATGGCGGGGGAGGTGGCCGGAGCGGTGAGCGAGGAGCACCTCCTCGACGTCGTGTTCACCGGCAAGGCCTTGTTGGCGGACCCGGTGGCTCACCATCTGGAGCCGGCCCTGCCGTTCATCGGGGCGGGCGAGGGCGTCGAGGCGTTGCGCTGCCAGCTGCGGCTCTCCGACGCGGTCGTCGTGACCGACGACGGCAAGCCGGTCGGGGTCCTCACCCGCCAGGACCTGCTTGGATTCCTCGCGTCGTGACGGCGGGACCGGCCGCCCTCCATCTCCGTCCCGTCCGGCGGGGCAGCCCGCCCGGGTCGGGCGCGTCACGCTCGCCCCAGCTCGTGGGACCGGCGACCGCGGGCACCGTCCTGCTCCATGCCGACCTCCACAACCACTCCGACCTGTCCGACGGGTTCGGGCGCGCCGAGGACGCCTTCGCGTCGATGCGGGACGCAGGGCTCGATGCGGCGGCGCTCACCGACCACACCGGCCTCACCGACGCCGACGGAGTCGTCGACGGGCGGCTGCTGGACGAGCTGCGCCGGGTGTCGGCGGACGCCGGCATGCCCGCGTCCCTCATGGGCGCGCGGGAGTGGGAACGGGCGGCCCGGCTGGCGGAGGCCGCCGAGGTGCCGGGTGCTTTCGCGGCGATCCGCGGCTTCGAGTGGACGACCCCCCACATCGGGCACGTCAACGTGTGGTTCTCGCCGGACTGGACGCCGGTCGCCGACGTGGGGCCGGCCACCGGGATCCGCACCCTGCAGGACTGGATCGCCCGGGCGGCCGCCAGCCCGGGCGGGGACGACGTGCTCGCGGGCTTCAACCACCCCGGACGGGAGCCGCTGCGCTTCGGCCGCTTCGCCTACGACCCACGATTGGCCCAACGATTCGTCAGCCTTGAGATGTTCAACCGCGACCTCGACTACCTGTTCGAGGGCTGGACCCGAGGCGAGCGGCCCCCGCTGCTCGACTGCCTGGACGCCGGCTGGTGGCCGGGCCTGCTCGGGGTGAGTGACGAGCACTCGCCGCACTGGGGGTTCCAGCCGGGCCGCGGGCGGGCGGGCCTGTGGGTGCGGGAGTGGTCGCGAGGGGGAGTGCGCGAGGCCCTGGCCGCCCGCCGGTTCTTCGCGACCCGGGAGCCGGGCCTGCGGGTGGACGTCGTCGCCGCGTGGTCGGCGGGACGCCGCCAACCCGAGCCTGCCGAGGTGGCGGCGCGCCCGGACGCGGTGCGCATGGGCGGAGTGCTGCCGCCGGCCCGGGCACCCGACATCGACCTCGCCGTGGACGTCGACGGCGGGTCCACCTGGGCGGGGCGTGAGGTCACGGTCCAGGTGCTGACGACCGGCCCGCGCTCGCCCGACGTGCTGGCCCTGCGGACGGCTCCCGTCGGTTCGCCCGTCGCCGTCCGGGTGCCCGTCGCGGCCGGGGACGTCCCCTGGCTGGTCGTTCGGATCGCCGACCCCGACGTGCCCAACGAGCGTCCCGGTCCCGACGGCCACCCCGCCAACCGGAGAGCCCTCGCCTATGCCAGCCCCGTCCGCCTGACCCGGTCCCACCCCCCGCGACCCTCGGCGGTCTCTGACGGATAGCCGCGGGGCAGGGAGGTCGACCGGGTGGGATAGGACGGGACGAGGCATGAGGGGAGCGTCGCGCAGCGGACCCCCGGGGAAGTCGCTGTCCACAGCCACTGGGCCGATCCGGCCCGTTGTCCACAGCCGGTCGTCGGCCCCGCCCTCGCGCCAGGGGTCCGCTGCCACGCTCGCCGCATGGTGAACGGCCGCCGGGCGGACCCGGCGCAGGGGGATGTCCGGTGACCGCGGACCACGGCGTCGACTCGTCGGCGTTGCGGGATGCGGCCGCCCGGTGCCGGGCCGTAGCCGCGGCCGCGGAGCTCGCCGTGGGCGACGCGGTCATGGCCGTGGCCCGCACGGTCGGTCCCGCTGGGTGGGAGGGGCCCTCCGCGGACACGCTCGCCGCTGAAGCGACGCGGTTCGACCGGCGGTCGGCGGCCCTCGGGTCGGCCGTCCGCCGGGTCGCCACCGCCCTCGACGACGTGGCGTCCTCGGCCGCCCGCACCTCGGCGGTGCTGGCCGACCTCCGTGCCGAGGAGGTCGCCGGTACCGGGGACCCGGTGGCGACCTGGACCGTCGCCGCGCGGCGGGAGTCGGTGGTGGCCGAGCAGCGGGCGGTCGAGCGTGCCGCCGCGGCCGCCGTGGCGGGGGCGAGCGCCTCACTGCCCGGGGACTGGGGGGAGCCGCGGGTCCTCGGGCTGACCACCCAGCAGTGGCGAGACGGGGTGCGTGGGGCGGGGGAGGCCGCCTGGGGGGCCGGTCCCGAGACCGTGACCTTCGTCATGCGGTGGGGGTCGGTCCAGGGGGTCCTGGGCCTGTACGACCCGATCGACGACTGGGAGAACGACGCGAGGTCCTGGCTCGTGGACTGGGGCGGCGGGCACGACGACGGCGGGGCCTACTGGACGGCGTACGGCGCGGGGATGGTGGGGACGATGCTCCTGCCGGGGCCGGCGGGCAAGACCGGTGCGGTGGACGACGCCGCCCGGCTCGCCGGCACCGGCCGGGTTCTGGGGAGTGGCGACGAGGCGGGACGGCTCGTCGCGGCGTCCGACGGCCCGGGGCCTTGGGTGGGGCCCGACGGGCTGCGGCTGACCGACGATCAGAACCGGCAGGTGATCGCTCACCACGAGCGGGCGGCCGAGGCCGAGCGCTCCCTCACCCCGCGCCTGCTCGAGATCTCCCAGCGTTCGGGGGTGGCCATGGCCGGTCTGGAGCACCGGCTCAAGGGGCTGGAGTCGACACAGCGCAAGGTCGCGGACCGGGTGGCGGAGCGCGGCCGGGAGCCGGACTTCGCCCCTGTGCTCGCCGGTCTCAACGACACCGTCCGCTTCACGTTCACCTCCAGCGACGCGACCTATGTGTCGGACGTGACGGACGTGGCCCGGCGGCTGGCGGAGGCCGGCTTCGAGCGGGTCCGGTGGCACCTCAGCTGGCCGGCCGACGGCTACCAGGGACTCAACACCTCCTGGCGTGACCCGGTGACCGGCCAGGTCTTCGAAGTCCAGTTCCACACCCCGGGTAGCTTCTGGACGAAGGAGTACTCGCACCCGCTGTACGAGGAACGGCGGTTGCCGGGGATCACCGCCGAGCGGCGGCTCGAGGTCGACGCGGAGGGCAGATGGCTGCACGGGCAGGTGACACGACCGCCGGGGGTGGACAGCCTGGCGACGCCCCCGACGGGCTGACCATGTGGCGGTACTTCGTCCTCTTCGAGGAGCCTCAGTCGAGCGAGGCGGAGCCGTACGGGGTCGCCCGCCTGCGATCCGGAGAGCCCATCGACGGCGCTGAGGCGTTGACCCCGGAGGGGGCGTGGCGGCGGACCGCCAGCCTGCTGCGCCATCACTACACGGGCGAGCCGCAGGTGACCGCGGTCAGCCGGGACCGCGCGGCGGAGATCGTCACGCGCTGGTACGCGACGGGCGTGCGTGCGGACGTCCCGGAGGACCTGAGAGGTCGAGCCGACACCTGAGCCTGCGGAGCCACGGACGTGACAGTGCTCACGGACGATGCCCGACGACTCGCCGAGGGCCCCCAAGTCCGGAACGTACCCTTCCGTCCATGTCCGAGCCCGGCGGTCCCTCGAACGACTGGCCCGTGTTCGGCGGAGCTGCCACCGCCCGCCGGGTGCCCGCACAGTCCCCGTCGCGGAGCTTCTGGTGGGTGGCGGTGCTGGTGGTCCTGATCCTCATCGCCGGGGTGGGTGTCTGGTCCCTCACCCGGGGCGAGCAGCAGGCGCAGGCAGCGCCCGAGCCGTCCCTGTCGCCGACGATCCCCCCGCCGCCCGCTTCGCCCAGCCCGGCGGCCGCGCCGGTGCCGGCGGTGACCGCCGCCACCGAGTCCGTCACCTCGGTGCCCGAACCCGAGCAGGTCGTGGACTCGTCCATGACTCTCGAGCTGACCAGCCTCGGTGCCAGCGCTCCCGTCATCGAGGTGGGCGTGACCGAGGACCGCGTCCTCCAGGTCCCCTCCGACCCGTCGGTCCTCGGCCGCTGGTCCGACGGGTCCCGCCCCGGTGACGGCTCCGGCAGCATCGTCCTGGCCGGGCACGTGAGCTATCGCGGTCAGCTGGGGACCCTCCACGCCCTGCCCGAGCTGCGACCCGGCGACGAAGCGGTGGTCGTCACACCCCAGGGCTCGGCGCGCTACCGCGCCGAGCGCGTCGACGTCTACCGGAAGGCCGCACTGCCCTACCAGGACATCTTCCAGTTCGACGTCCCGGAACGCCTGGTCCTCATCACCTGCGGCGGCGAGTTCGACCGGTCGACGGGTCACTACGACAGCAACGTTGTCGCCTACCTCACGCGCGTCTGACACCAGTCCAGGCGAGGCCTGCCGGTCCGCGCCTACCCTCGCCGCGTGAGCCACCCCCGTCACCGACCCGTCCTCGTCGTCGACTACGGGGCGCAGTACGCCCAGCTCATCGCCCGCCGGGTCCGCGAGGCGAACGTGTACTCCGAAGTCGTTCCCCACGCGACCCCGGTCGACGACATCCTCGCCCGGGACCCGGCCGCCGTCATCCTGTCCGGCGGCCCGGCCAGCGTCTACGCCGAGGGTGCCCCCTCGGTCGACCCCGCACTGTTCGGGGCCGGTGTCCCGGTGCTGGGCATCTGCTACGGCTTTCAGCTCATGGCGCAGGCACTCGGTGGCGACGTGGCCCGCACCGGCGGCGGCGAGTACGGGCACACGGTCGCCGAGCGCCAGGACCCCGGACGGGCTCCGGCCCGTCCCGGCGAGGCCGCCGGCGCGGCGAGCATCCTGCTCGACGGTGACCCGGCGCACCACAGCGTGTGGATGAGCCACGGCGACGCGGTGGTCCGCGCCCCGGACGGCTTCACGGTCGTGGCCTCGACCCCGGGGGCCGCCGTCGCCGCGTTCGAGGACCGCTCCCGCCGGCTCTTCGGCGTGCAGTGGCACCCCGAGGTCAGCCACACCTCCCACGGTCAGGCGCTGCTGGTCCGCTTCCTGCGGCACGGCGCCGGCATCGTGCCCGACTGGCGGCCCGGGGACGTCGTCGACGAGCTGGTGGCCGAGGTGCGCCGCCGCGTCGGAGACGGGCACGCCATCTGCGGCCTCTCCGGCGGAGTGGACTCCGCGGTGGCGGCCGCCGTCGTCCACCGTGCCATCGGGGACCGCCTCACGTGCGTCTTCGTGGACCACGGCCTGCTGCGCGCCGGCGAGGCGGAGCAGGTGGAGCGGGACTTCGTCGCCGCGACCGGCGTCCGCCTCGTCGTGGTGGATGCGGCCCAGCGCTTCCTCCATGCGCTCTCCGGAGTCTGTGACCCTGAGGCCAAGCGGAAGATTATCGGGCGTGAGTTCATCCGGGTCTTCGAGGAGGCCGCCGCCGACGCGGTCGCCCACGAGGCACACCCCTCCGGGGCCGGTCCCGGCCCCCAGTTCCTCGTCCAGGGGACCCTCTACCCGGACGTCGTGGAGTCCGGCGGCAACGGCGGAACGGCGACGATCAAGACCCACCACAACGTCGGCGGCCTGCCGGACGACCTCACGTTCCAGTTGGTGGAGCCGCTTCGGCTGCTGTTCAAGGACGAGGTGCGCGCCCTCGGCCGCGCCCTCGGGCTGCCCGAGCCCATCGTGTCCCGGCACCCCTTCCCCGGACCGGGACTCGGCATCCGGATCGTCGGTGAGGTGACGGCCGCTCGGCTCGCGACGCTGCGGGCCGCCGACGCGGTGGTCCGGGACGAAGTCACGTCGGCCGGTCTGGACGGCGACCTCTGGCAGGTGCCCGTCGTCCTGCTCGCCGGAGTCCGCTCGGTGGGGGTCGCCGGTGACGGTCGCACCTACGGGCATCCCGTCGTGCTCCGCCCCGTGACCAGCGAGGACGCCATGACCGCCGACTGGGCCCGGCTGCCCTACGACGTGCTCGCCCGGATCTCCACCCGCATCACCAACGAGGTGCCCGGCGTCACGCGGGTCGTCCTCGACATCACGAGCAAGCCCCCCGGCACGATCGAGTGGGAGTGAGTGTCGGCCCCGGTCGTCACGAAACGTGCTCGTCACACAACGGTCCTTGCTGGACCCCCCGCTGATCCCGCACCCTGCAGAGATAAGGTCGGTGCCCTCCTCGAGGGCGGGTGAGGCGGAGGTGACCGAGTGGCCGACGACGACGCGACTCCCCGTGAGGGCTCCCCGGAGCCCGGCGACGGCACGCCCCAGCGTCCCGAGCGCCCGAACGTCGAGGTCTCCCCGCTGCACCGGCCGGACCGCGGGCTGGCCGGGTTCCTGCTGACCGGGCGATGGCCCGAGAGCACCCGGGAGTGGGTGCAGTTCCTCACCCTGGCCGTCCGGCTGGCGGCGGTCCCCGGGATGCTCCCCACCACCTCGGTGTACCGGTCCGCGGACGAGCACGGCGACGGCTCCTCGTCCCGCCCGACGGGGATCCCCCACGTCGTCGGGGTGGTCGAGCTCGCGGGCCGAGTGATCGCCGACGACCCGGCGGACATCGCCGCGCCGTTGCCCGGGCTGCCGGCCGCCCTCGTCCTGCTTCACCCCCCGGACGAGACCGCCACGCGCACCCCCGAGGCCGACCGCCCGGCCAGTGGGTGCGTGCTCCTGCCGGGCGTGCCCCACCTCGGCCTGGACCACCGGGCGGCGTGGGTCGAGGCCGAGGTCGACGGGACCGTGACCCGGCTCGTCAGCGCCCGCGGCATCGACCCCGCGCAGGATCCCGACACGGCTGTCCTCTCGCTGCTGCTGGCTGCCTGAGCACCCTGGTGGGCCGGGGCCGGCACCCGCCGCCCCGGCGCCGCCGGCAGCCGCCCTACCCTGGGGACCGTGCTGCGCACCGCCGTCACCCCACGCGGTGCAGGTCTCAGCGTGATCGCCGCGGCGGCGGTCGTCGTACTCGTCTCGCTCGGGCTCTGGCAGTGGGACCGCAGCCGTCCGATCGTCGACGTCGCCGCCCTCACTCGGGTACCGCTCGCCGAGATCGTGCCCGCCCAGGGCCGGCTCGTCACCGCCGACCAGGGCGCGCCGGTGACTGTCTCCGGGACCTGGCGGGCGGACCGGCAGATCCTCGTCGCCGACCGGGATGACCCGGCCGGCAGCGGAACCCCCGGCCGATGGGTGGTCACGGCGGTCGAGGTCGAGGCCGCGACGGCCGACCGGCCGGCCGTCCTGGTGCCCGTCGTGCGCGGCTGGGTGGGCGCGGGCCACGGGGACGCGGCCGCCGAGGTGCCGACCCCGGAGGCCGGGTCCGCCGCCCGGGTGCAGGGCTGGGTCCAGGCGTCCGAGCCGCTCGACACCCCGGTCGAGGCCGTGCAGCCGGCCGGGGTCGTCGCCCTCCTCGCTGCGGCAGATCTCGCCAATCGGTGGCCGGAGCGCATCCTCGACGCCTTCGTGCTCGCCGAGCCGGGGGCCGGGACCGACCCGGTGGCCCTGGCCGGCGTCGAGCGCACGATGCCGGGGCCCGTGCAGGCGGCTCGCGGCACCCGGGACTGGCGCAACGTGGCCTATGCCGCCCAGTGGTGGGTCTTCGCCGCCTTCACCGTCGTCCTATGGTGGCGGGCGATGGTGGACGTGGCCGCCTCGACCGCCCGGGACCGCGGGGGACCACGGGCCGGTCGGGATCGGACGAACGAGGAGGTGCCGGCATGAGGGGCGCGCTGCTGCGCTACCGCGTCATCGCGTGGACGGTCGGGGTGTTCCTCCTGCTGCTGACCTTCGGGGTCGTCGTCCGCTACACCGACTGGCTCGGCTTCCGCACGGACCTGGTCTCCCGGACGGTGAGCCCGATCCACGGGTTCGGCTACATGCTGTACCTGGCCGCCGGGGTGGACCTCGCCTTCCGGGTCCGCTGGCCGGTCGGCCGCACCCTCCTGGTGCTGTTGGCCGGCACCGTCCCCCTGCTGTCGTTCGTGGCCGAACGGAGTGTGACGCGCGAGGTGTCCGCCCGTATCGCCGCGGACGAGCAGCCCGCGGCCGGGGACGGGACCCCCGGGGCAGCTGTCGGACACCCTCGGTGAGGGCCGAGCAGCGCGTCGAGGCGTACGCGGTCTGCCGGACCTCGCGCGACGGCGGCGGGGTCGTGCTCGCACGCGCCTCGGCCCTCAGCGACCTGCGAGGGCGCTGGTTCCTGCCCGGCGGCGGACTGGAGCACGGCGAGGACCCGGCGGCCGCGGTCGTCCGGGGCTACGCCGCGGCGACCGGGAGAGAAGTCGAGGTGACGGGCCTGCGCGACGTCCTGGACGATGTCCTGGAGCTGCCGCACCGGGCAGCCAGCATCCACACCGTCCGCATCGTCTTCGACGTGCGGGAGGTGGCGGACGGCGCGACCGTCGACCCGGTGCCCACCGCGGCGGACGGCATCATCGATCGAGTCGCCGTGGTCGGGGTGGACGACGCGGACGACCTCCCGCTCATGCCGTTCGCCGCCCGCGTGCTCGGGCTCTCGCGACCGGACCCCGTGGTGCCGGTGCCTCCGGACCTCCCACCGGGCGGGTCCGCGGCGGGCGGCCTGCCCGCCCCGACACGGGTCCGGCGCCAGCGGGTGGGCGTCTACGGCGTCGTGGAGTCCGACGGGCACGTCCTGCTGACCCGGCTGTCCGCCCGGACGCCGGCGCCGGGGCGCTGGACCCTCCCCGGTGGCGGCATCCACCACGGCGAGCCCGTGCGCCGGGCGCTCGACCGTGAGCTCCACGAGGAGTCCGGACTCCGGCTTCGCTCGGGTCGCCTGCGGGCCGCCGTGTCGCACCGTTTCCTCGGCACCAGCCCGGCCGGAATCGCCGAGGACTACCACGGGGTCCAGGTCCTCTTCACCGGCCGCGTCGACCGGGACACCGACGGTGCCCCGCCGCGGCCCCGGGTGGTCGAGGCCGAGGGGACCACGGACGCCGTCGCCTGGGTGCCCCTCGTCGACGCGCACGCCCTGGGCCTCACCGGCATGGCGGCGCATGGCCTCACGCTGCTCGCCGAGGGGGCGCCGGGCGGGGGGGCGCTGCCCGACCCGGCTGCTGTCGCGCCCATCGCCTGACATCCGGAGGGCGTGCCCCCCCGGATGTCACCGCTTCGTCACCGCGTCGGGGCACCGTCGTGGCGCTCGGCGGTGTTGTCTGGAGGGACCCGTCCCGACACCCGAGGAGACATCACCGTGACGCCCTCGCCCCGCTCCCGCCCCCTCGCCATGGCCGCACTCGCTGCGGTCGCCCTCGCAGTCGGCGCCTGCGGCGCCGGTGACTCCGCCGACGAGCCGGCCGAGGAGGTCATGACCGAGGAGGCGATGACCGAGGAGCCCATGACCGAGGAGGCGATGACCGAGGAGGCGATGACCGACGAGGCTGCCGGTGCGGGCTCCGGCTCGATCGCGGCCGTCGACGACGTGCTCGGCGCGGCTGCCGCCCCGGTCGGCTACGACGCCGCCGCCGTGACCACCGACACGGTCGACGGCGGGTCCTTCGCCGCGGCCGACGTGAGCGGCCCGGTCGTCTACTGGTTCTGGGCCCCGTGGTGCACCATCTGCCGCAGCGAGGCGCCCGAGGTCGCCGACGTCGCTGCCGAGTACGAGGGCCAGGTCACCTTCGTCGGCGTCGCCGGGCTGGGTCCGGTCGCGGACATGCGTGACTTCGTGGCGGACACCGGGGTCGAAGGCTTCGCCCACGCCGTCGACCCCGACGGGTCGGTCTGGACGGGGTTCGAGGTGTTCTCGCAGCCGTCGTACGTCTTCGTCGACGCCGCCGGCGAGGCACGCACGTGGACCGGTGGGCTCGACGGCAACACCCTGCGCGAGGCGACGGCCGCGCTCGCCGGCTGATCTCCGACGATGGACACCGCGACACTCGTCCTCGCGCTGCTGGCCGGGGCGGTGGCGGCCGTCAACCCCTGTGGGTTCGCGCTGCTCCCGGCCTACGTCACGCTGGCGGTGACCGGCGACGCGGCCGGCGATGCCCGGACGTCCGGGCGACACGTGGCCCTGGCCCGCGCCCTGCGTTTCACGGCCGGCATGACGGCCGGGTTCGTCCTGGTCTTCGGCGCCTTCGCCCTCTTGGTGGCGCCGGTCGCGGGAGGCGTGCAGCGCTGGCTCCCGTACCTCACCATCGTCCTCGGCGTCGGGCTGGTCGCGGCGGGGGGATGGCTGCTCGCCGGCCGTGACCTGCCGACGCTGCCCAGGATCACCCTGCCGGGTCGGCTGCGTCGCGCAGGGCGTGTCGGCGGGGGCCCCGGGGGCACCGGGGGCCATGTCGGCTATGGCGTGACGTTCGCCCTCGCCAGCCTGTCGTGCACGATCGCTCCCTTCCTCGCCGTCGTCACCCGGTCGCTGCAGGCCGGGCCGCTCGGGGCCGCCACGGCGATGGTGGTCTACGCGGTCGGCATGGGGGCGGTGGTGGGCGTCCTGGCCGTGTCGGTCGCCCTGGCCCGCGCCCAGGTCGCGACCGCACTGCGGCGCGCGGCTCCCGTCCTGCCGCGGGTGGCCGGCGGCCTCGTCCTCCTGGCCGGCGCCTACGTCACCTGGTACGGCTGGTACGAGATCCGGGTCCTGGAGGGTCGCGGCCCGGTCGACGACCCGGTCGTCGCCGCCGCGACCGGCCTGCAGTCGGCCCTCACCCGCGGGATCGGGCAGCTCGGGGCGCCGGCGCTGGCGGTTGCCGGCGCGTTCGTGCTCGTGGTGGCGATCGTCTGGGCACTGGCGGCACGCCGGAGGAGGGCCGTCCCACCGGAACCGGCACCTGCCCGGAGGGCGGATCGTTCCGGGTGATCCGGACCGGGTCGGGCTAGGCTGCCACCCGTGGACGTCGTCAACGGCCTCGTCGTCGTGTTGCACCTGGTCGGCATGGCGGGCGTCGTGGGCGGCTGGCTGGCCCATGTCCGCCGGCCGCAGGTGGTCCCGGTCATGCTGCACGGTGCCCTCACCGCTCTGGTGACCGGGATCTTGCTGGTCGGACTCGCATACGCCCGGGGCGAGGGCGACGACGTCGACAACGTGAAGATCACCTTCAAGCTCGCGGTGGCCCTGGCGGTCACTGTCCTGTTGTGGGTCAACCGTCGGCGCGAGGACGTCCCGGGCCCGCTCGTCCACCTCATCGGGGGCCTCGGCGTGCTCAACGTCACAGTGGCGGTGCTGTGGACCTGACCCGTCGGCCGGACGACCCGGACCTGCGTCTGCTGCATCGCGACGCGGTCCGGCGGCATCGGTGGCTGCGCCGCGGCAACGTGGTGGTGGCAGCCGTCATCGGGGCGCTCGCGCTGGCCAACGTCGTCGTGATCGCCGGTCCGGTGCTGGGGGTCGCGTCCGTGGGTCGCGTGACGGGTGTCGACGTCGCCGGGTTCGACCTGCTCGGCCGGGACCGCTCGGCCGCACCGGCCGGGACCTCTGCCCTGCCACGCATCGACGACCTCTCCGAGGGGGGCGAGCGCTCAGCGGGCTCGGTTCCGGGCGGTGCCGAGGGCGCCTCGGCCCTGCCCACCTGGACCGGTCCGGCGACACCGGTCGAACCGGACGGCGAGGCCACGGCTGCGCCGACGTCGGCGACTTCCGCGTCGACGCCCCTGGCCGCCACCGGGACGGCCACCCCCGACGCCGGGAACGTCGCCGGTACCGACTCGTCCACCACGCCGCCCAGTGACGGCCCCACACAGTCCGCCGGCCCGCCCTCCGGACTGCTCCAGGACGTGTTCGAGCTGGTCAACGCCGAGCGCGCCGCGGCCGGGTGTCCCGCCCTGACCATCGACGACCGCCTCACGGAGGCAGCCGACGCCCACGCCGCCGACATGGTCGACCGTCAGTACTTCGACCACACCTCCCCGGACGGGAGCACCCCCTCGTCCCGCGCCGCGGCGGCGGGCTACCCGGGATCGGTCGCCGAGAACATCGCCACCGGCTACAGCGCTGCCGCTGCCGTCGTCGACGGCTGGATGGACAGCCCCGAGCACCGCGCCAACATCCTCGACTGCGACCGGAGGGTCACGGGAATCGGCCAGGACCCCGGGTCGATGCCGGGGTACGCCGCGGGCACCTGGGTCCAGGTGTTCGGCTGAGGCGCGGCCGGGCTCAGCTCACCTCGAGCGTGTGGAACGCCTCGGCCAGTCGCCCCGCGGGCAGCCCCGCGGCTCGGGCGTTCTCGCCCAGCCACCCCTGCAGCATGGTCACCAGCCCGTCCCCCAGGTGACGGGTCTGGCTCGCGTGCGCCCGCAGGGCGGCGACCTTGCGGTCGAAGGTCGAGGTGACGTCGACGTGGTGGTTGACGGTGGGGTGGCCGACCAGCCAGATGTCGGTCACCGTCCAGGGCTGGAGGCCCTCGTCGAGCAGCTTCGGGTAGGCGAAGGCGTTGCGCGCCGCAGGGTAGATCGCTCGCAGGGCGGCCTCGCCCACCGCGAGGTGGTCGGGGTGGGAGGCGGGAAGCCGCCGGTAGTTCCGCTCCGGTGACTGGATGAGCGCCCGCTGCGGCCGGACCTGCCGGATCACCCGCGAGACGTCCCGCACCAGGTCGTGGCAGACCTGGACGTCCCCGTCGGCGTACCCGTCGAGGAAACGCACGTCCGTGACTCCGACCGCCCCGGCGGCCGCCACCTGCTCGGCCTCGCGGATCAGCGGCACCTGCTCCCGCGGAGTGTCGTCGAAGCCGCCCTGGTCGCCCCGGGTCACCACCAGGTACGTCACGTCGATGCCCGCGTCCACCCAGGTCGCCACGGTGGCCGCGCAGCCGAAGTCGATGTCGTCGGGGTGCGCCCCCACGACGAGGGCGCGCTCGGTCGAGGCGTCCGGCGCAGGCACCGCAGGAGCGTACGTCCCGGACACCCCGACCTCGGCGTCGGGGCCCCCGGGGCGTCCGGGGCCGCCCGTACCCTGGGCCCACCATGAGCGCCCTCTTCGACGACCTCCCGGTGCTCACCGCCGCCCCGTCGGGCCGGCGGCCCACGGGCCCGACGGGCGCCGCCGACCGTGGCGAGGAACTCCTGGCGGATCTCAATCCCGCACAGCGGACGGCCGTGGCCCACGAGGGGTCACCCCTGCTGGTGGTGGCCGGCGCCGGCTCCGGCAAGACCCGCGTCCTCACCTACCGGATCGCGTATGCGCTGGCCGCTCGCGGGGTGCGCCCCGGTGAGGTGCTCGCGATCACCTTCACCAACAAGGCTGCGGGCGAGATGCGGGAGCGGGTCGCCGCGCTCGTGGGGCCGGCGGCGCAGCGGATGCTGGTGTCGACGTTCCACTCCGCCTGCGTCCGGATCCTGCGGCGCGAGGCGACGAAGCTCGGGCTGCGCTCCCAGTTCTCCATCTACGACGCAGCCGACAGCCAGCGGCTGCTCGCCCTGGTCGCCCGGGACCTCGGCCTCGACCCCAGGAAGTACCCGCCCCGCTCGCTGGCGAGCCAGATCTCCGCCCTCAAGAACGAGCTGGTCGACCACGAGACGTACGCCTCGCGGGTGGCGGCCGGCGCCACCCCGACCGAGATCCTCGTGGCCGACGTGTACCGGCGCTACACCGCCCGGCTGCGCGAGGCCAGCGCCCTCGACTTCGACGACCTCATCATGACGACGGTCCACCTGCTCCAGGTCTTCCCCGAGACCGCCGAGCACTACCGCCGCCGCTTCCGGCACGTCCTCGTCGACGAGTACCAGGACACCAACCACGCCCAGTACGTCCTCGTGCGGGAGCTCGTCGGCGGCTACGCGGGCGCCGGGGCGGGGACGCCGGTACCGGGGGAGGGGGAGGGGCAGCTGGCCGTCCCGCCGGCCGAGCTCACGGTGGTCGGCGACGCCGACCAGTCGATCTACGCCTTCCGCGGGGCGTCCATCCGCAACATCCTGGAGTTCGAGGCCGACTATCCCGACGCCCGGGTGGTCCTGCTCGAGCAGAACTACCGCTCGACGCAGACGGTGCTCGATGCCGCCAACGCCGTCATCTCCCGCAACCCGGACCGTCGGCCCAAGAACCTGTGGACCGACGCCGGCCCCGGCGAACCGGTGGTCGGCTATGTGGCCGACTCCGAGGCCGACGAGGCGGCGTTCGTCGTCGAGGAGATCGACCGGCTGCGCGACGGCCACGGGTACGCCTACGGCGACGTCGCCGTCTTCTACCGGACCAACGCCCAGTCCCGGGCGATCGAGGACGTCCTGGTCCGCACCGGGGTCCCGTACGTCGTGGTGGGCGGCACGCGCTTCTACGAACGCCGGGAGATCAAGGACGCCCTCGCGTACCTGCGTGCCCTGGCCAATCCGGACGACACGGTGAACCTGCGGCGGATCGTCAACGTGCCCAAGCGGGGGATCGGCGACAAGGCCGAGCAGGCGGTGGCGGACTTCGCGACCGCCCGGGGCGTGTCGTTCGGGGCGGCGCTGGAGCGGCTCGACGAGTTCGCCGCCACCCTGGTCAGCCGCTCCGTGGCCGCGCTGCGCAGGTTCGCCGACCTCATGGCGGAGCTGCGCGGGTACACCGCGGCCGGGGCGTCGATCGCGACCCTGCTCCAGGCGGTCCTCGACCGCTCGGGCTACATCGACGACCTGCGCGAGAGTCACGACCCGCAGGACGCCTCGCGGCTGGAGAACCTCGCCGAACTGGTGTCCGTCGCTCAGGAGTTCGAGGTGTCGCAGCCGGACGGGACCCTGGCCGACTTCCTCGAGCGGACCTCGCTCGTGGCCGACGCCGACGAGCTGCCGGATGCCCCGCGGGACGGCATCGACGCCGGTCGGGTGACGCTCATGACGCTCCACACGGCCAAGGGCCTGGAGTTCCCGGTGGTCTTCCTCACCGGCATGGAGGACGGGGTGTTCCCCCACCTCCGCACGCTCGACGACCCCACCCAGATCGCCGAGGAGCGCCGCCTCGCCTACGTCGGCATCACCCGGGCCCGCCAGCGCCTTTACCTCACTCGCGCCCTCGTCCGCAGCGCCTGGGGACAGCCCACGTCGGCGCCGGCGTCGCGGTTCCTGGACGAGGTGCCCTCCGCTCTGGTCACGTGGCGGCGCGAGGCACCGCCCCCCACCCACTCGGCACCGAGCCCGTGGCGGTCGGCCCCGGCACTGGCGCGGGTGGCGGCGCGCCCCGGCGTCCGTTCGCCCGGCAACCGGACACCGATCGCGGTCTCCGCGGGGGAGCGGGTACACCACGACACCTTCGGGGACGGGGTCGTCGTGGTGGTGGACGGTGCCGGCGAGCGGGCCATCGCCACCGTGGACTTCGGCCTGCTCGGCGAGAAGCGGCTCTTGCTACGGTACGCACCGCTGACGAAAGTCTGAGGTGACGTCGGCCGATCGGACGGTTCTCGGGTGGAGGACAGGGAAGCGCGGACCCGTGACCGGCGACGACGGACAATCGAGGGCAGCCCGCGCGACCCGCGGCACGCACAGAAGGGTCCGGCCGTGACTGGTGTGACATGCCTCCGGACCCCTCTCCGCCCTGCGTGGACCGTGGCTCCGCTCGTCCTCGCGGGCCTGGTGGCGGGCCTGCTGACGGTGGCACCGACATCGGCAGTGCTCCCGGCCGCGGCCGGGAGTGTCCCGACCACCGCGTCGGAGACCGCTGACCAGCCCGTGACAACGGTCACCACCACGACCACCACGACGACCACCGAGACGACGACCACCGAGACGACCACCAGCGAGACGGCCACCACGGACGACGTCGGCGGGACGTCCCCTCCGCCGCCGGTGGCGACGGCCACCGGCGGCTCGCCAGCGCCCCCGGTGGACGCCCCCCCTGGCGGCGGGGCCGGCGACAACCTCCCCGCCCGGCCCGGCAACGGTCCGCTCGGCCCCGGGGCCGAGCCGGGCGGCGCGGGAAGGCCCCCCGCGGACCTCGCGACGGCCGCCGACCCGGACACCCCGGACGCCCGGGACCCGTCCGGGACGGGCTCCGACGCATCGCCCGGGGCCACGCAGCCGCCCGCCGGTCCTCGGACCATCGGGGGGCTCCCACTGGCGGGCGCCGATGTCGTGGGGCTCCTGCTCATCGCCGCCGGGCTGCTGGCAGCCGGCACCGGGCTGGTGTGGACCGGCCGGCGACAGCGGGGCCAGCACCTGGCCTAGGCGCGGACTGCCCCGCGGACCCACCCCACGATCTCGGTCGTCGGAGTGCCGGGGCCGAAGACCCTGGACACCCCCGCCTCGGTGAGCGCCGGGATGTCGCCCTCCGGGATGATGCCGCCGCCGAAGACGATCACGTCTCTGGCGCCGGCCTCGTTCAGCAGCGCCAGGATCCTGGGGAACAGGGTGAGGTGGGCGCCGGACAGCAGGGACAGCCCGAGAGCGTCCGCGTCCTCGTCGAGGACGGCCGCGACCACCTGCTCGGGCGTCTGTCGCAGCCCGGTGTAGACGACCTCCATGCCCGCGTCCCGCAACGCCCGGGCGACGATCTTGGCGCCGCGGTCGTGCCCGTCGAGACCCGCCTTCGCGATGACGATCCGCAGCGGCCGGTCGCGCTCCTCCGGGGACGGTCCGTCGTCACTGGCCACTCCGCGAGGGTAGCCAGGGTCACAGCGCGCGCGGGCCGGCAGGCGACCGCCCCGGCCCGCGGACCTGCCGACCCTCACTAGGCTGCCGGGTCGTGGACCTCTACGAGTACCAGGCCAGGGACCTCTTCGAGGCCCACGGTGTGCCCGTCCTGCCCTCCCACGTCGCCGAGACCCCCGAGGCGGCCCGTCGCGCGGCCGAGTCCCTCGCGACCCCGGTGGTCGTCGTCAAGGCCCAGGTCAAGACCGGTGGCCGCGGCAAGGCCGGCGGGGTGAAGCTGGCGAAGTTGCCCGCCGAGGCCGAGGAGCACGCTCGCGCGATCCTCGGCATGGACATCAAGGGACACCTGGTCCGGCGAGTCATGATCGCCCCGGGTGTGGACATCGCGGACGAGTACTACGTCTCGTTCCTCCTCGACCGCTCGAACCGCACCTGGCTGGCGATGGCGAGCGTCGAGGGCGGGATGGAGATCGAGCAGCTCGCCGTCGAGCGACCCGACGCCCTGGCCCGGGTGCCGGTCGACCCCCTGACCGGGATGGACGCGGCCAAGGCGGGGGAGATCGCCGACGCCGCCCGGTTCCCCGCCGAGGTCCGGGACGGCGCCGTCGCCCTGCTGCAGCGGCTGTGGGCGGTGTTCAGCGCCGAGGACGCCACCCTCGTGGAGGTCAATCCGCTGGTCCGGACCGGCGACGGCCGTCTCGTGGCCCTCGACGGCAAGATCACTCTGGACGACAACGCGGCGTTCCGGCACCCGCACCACGCGGGCCTGGTGGACGTCGCGGCCACGGATCCCCTGGAGCGGGCGGCCGCCGAGCGGGACCTCAACTACGTCAAGCTCGACGGCACGGTGGGCGTCATCGGCAACGGCGCCGGCCTGGTGATGTCGACGCTGGACGTGGTCGCGGGCGCCGGAGAGGAGTTCGGCGGGGTCCGCCCGGCGAACTTCCTCGACATCGGCGGCGGGGCGTCGGCCGAGGTGATGGCGAACGGGCTGGAGATCATTCTCTCGGACGACCAGGTCCGCAGTGTCTTCGTCAACGTCTTTGGCGGGATCACGTCCTGCGACGCGGTCGCCAACGGCATCGTCGCCGCGTTCCATCTCCTCCAGGAGCGGGGCGAGGCGGTGACCCGGCCGCTGGTGGTCCGCCTGGACGGCAACAACGCCGAGATCGGCCGGCAGATCCTCGCCGACTCCGGACTCCCCGGCCTGGAGCAGGTCGACACCATGGATGACGCCGCCCGCCGGGCGGCCGAGCTGGCCGCCGCGAGCCCGGCCGCCTGACGCGCGAGCAGACAGGAGCACACCAGTGGCGATCTTCCTCGACGAGCACTCCCGAATCGTCGTCCAGGGCATGACCGGGGCCGAGGGGCGCAAGCACACCCAGCGGATGCTGCGCGCCGGCACCCGAGTGGTGGCCGGGGTGACCCCCGGCAAGGGAGGGCAGTCCATCGACTTCGAGCATCCCGATCACGGGTCCATCCCGGTTCCCGTGCACGCCACGGTCGGCGAGGCCGTGGCGGCGACCGGTGCGGACGTCTCCGTGATCTTCGTCCCGGCGAAGTTCACCAAGGCCGCCGTGGTGGAGGCGATCGAGGCCAAGGTGCCCCTGGTCGTCGTCATCACCGAGGGCGTGCCGGTCAGGGACACCGCCGAGTTCCACGCCCTGGCCGCGGCGTCCGGCACCACCCGCCTCATCGGCCCGAACTGCCCCGGCCTCATCTCACCCGGCAAGTCCAACGCCGGCATCATCCCGGCCGACATCACCAAGCGCGGGCGGATCGGGCTGGTCAGCAAGTCCGGCACCCTGACCTACCAGATGATGTACGAGCTGCGGGACATCGGGTTCTCGACCTGCGTGGGCATCGGCGGCGACCCGGTCGTCGGGACCACGCACATCGACTGTCTCCAGGCGTTCCAGGACGACCCGCAGACCGAAGCCGTCGTCATGATCGGGGAGATCGGCGGAGACGCCGAGGAGCGGGCGGCGGCCTACATCGCCGAGCACGTGACGAAGCCCGTCGTCGGCTACGTCGCCGGGTTCACCGCTCCCGAGGGCAAGACCATGGGCCACGCCGGCGCCATCGTCTCCGGCTCCGCCGGGACCGCCGCGGCCAAGCAGCAGGCCATGGAGGCCGTCGGCGTCAGCGTCGGCCGCACCCCCTCCGAGACCGCCCGTCTCCTGCGCCGGATCCTCACCCCCTGACCCACCCCGACGCAGGGGAACGAGTGAGCACGAACGACGGCCCCGGTGACAAGTCACCAGGGCCGTCGCCTCTCCGCTCCCTCCAGAGCGAACAGCAGATTAACACGGCCTGAACTCGTGGCGAGTGTTTCAGCAGGCGAATCGCCCGGATGCGTTCGCGGCGTGGCGCGTGCGGGCCGAGGGGGTCCGTCGTCACTCTGAAGGTGTGGCAACGACGGCGAGCACCGGCACCGGCCCCGGCCTCCCGTCGCCGCGTCGTCCACCGGGGCCGGCCTCGCGGTCCGCCCGCCCCACGGCGGCGTCGGCCCCGGGACCCCGCCCCACCGCTCGCTCTGCTGATCACCCCGCCGCCCGCCCCGCTGATCGGTCCGCCGCCCGGGAGACCCCGCGCCGTGCCGCGCGACCCGTGCCGACCTGGGCGGAGCTGGTCCGCTCCGGGGTGGGTCATGCGATCAGCGCCACGGTCATCGCGCTGCTCGCCGTGGCCGGGACCGTGCTCGTCGGCTGGACGACCGCCACGGATCCGGAGTCGTCCTGGACCGGGGCCGCGCGCGTGGGCGCCGCCGTCTGGCTGCTGGGTCACCACGCGGACATCGCCCTGGGGCTGCCGGTCGCCGACGGCGGTGCCGGTCCGCAGCCGGTGTCCCTCACCCCGCTCGGACTGACGGCGCTCCTCGCCGCGATCCACGTCCGCTCGGGTCGCCGTCTCGCACGCCTCGCCGTGGTCTGGCGCGGGTCCGCCGCGGCCCTCGCGGTCGCGGTCGTCGCCGGCGCGGTGACGAGCGGACTCCTGGGCCTGGTCACGGCGACCTGGGCGGCGGGGCCGGGGGTGGACCTCGACCCCCTCGCCGCAGCGTCGGCCGTCACTGCGGTCGCCGGTCTCGCGACCGCGGCCGGCGTCGCCTCTCACGCGTGGTCCCGCGTCCTGGGGCGCCTGCCCCGGCTCGTCGCCCGGCCGATCGGTCGCTGGGGTCCGGCGGGAACCGTGGCCGTGGTGTCGTGGGTGCTCGGCGCCTCGCTCGTGGTGCTCACCGCGCAGGTGAGTGGCCTGACCGAGACGGCCGACCGGACGGGGGCGCTGGCCACCGGGCCGGTGGGTGGCGTCTTCCTGCTGCTCCTCCAGGTGGCCCTGGTGCCCACCGTCGTCCTCTGGGCGGCTGCGCTGCTGGCCGGGCCGGGGATCGTCGTGGGCGGGCAACCGGTCAGCCTGTCCGGGTCGACGGTGTCCGAGGTCCCGGGGCTGCCCCTGCTCACGGTGCTCGGGCCGGCGGGGGAGTACCCGATGTGGGCGTGGGGGGGCGTGCTCGCCGCCGTCGCGGGCGGCGCGGCGGCCGCGTGGTGGATCCACCGTCGGCGCACCACCCGGACCACGTCGGTGACCGACCGGGTGGCCGATGCCCTGGCGGTGGGGACCATGGCCGGCGCGGTGGCCGCGGTCCTCGCCTGGGCGGGCGGGGGCGCCGTGGCCGGCTGGGGGCCCGTGACGATCGATCCACTGCGGACGGCGGCCGCGGTGGCGGCCGAGACCGCGGTCGGGGCGCTCCTCGCCGGGGTCACCCTGCACCTCCTCGACGGTCGTCCCGTGCTGGTCCGGCCGCGAGGACTCCGGCGGCACGCCGGGTCCGGCGACGGGCGCCTCGACCGGTAACGTCACGCTCCGTGATGCGCTTGGCCGTCCTGGCCTCCGGCGGTGGCACGGTCGCTGACGCCGTGCTCACGGCCGCCCACCGCGGTGACCTCCCGGTCGAGGTCGTGGCCGTCGTCACCGACCGCCGGGAGGCCGGCGTCCTGGACGTGGCCGCCCGCCACGACGTTCCGGCGCTCTGCGTCGCGCCGCGAGATCACGCCGAGCGGGCCGACTGGGACGTCGCGCTCGCCGCCACCCTCCGGGCGGTCCGCCCGGACTGGGTGGCGAGCCTCGGGTTCATGCGGCTGCTCGGCGCCGAGGTGCTCACCGCCTTTCCCGACCGCATCGTCAACACCCATCCGGCGCTGCTCCCTGCCTTCCCGGGCGCCCACGCCGTACGGGATGCGCTGGCCCACGGGGTCGCGGTCACGGGCTGCACCGTCCACCTCGTCGACGAGGGCGTCGACACCGGCCCCGTGCTGGCGCAGCGGGCCGTCGACGTCCGTGCCGCCGACGACGAGGTGACGCTGCATGAGCGGATCAAGGAGGTCGAGCGGCCCCTGGTGGTCGACGTTCTCGCAGCCGTGGCCCGGGACGGTGTCCGGCGCGAGACCCCGGGTTCCCGCAGGGTCCGCCTGGGCTCGGCGACGGCTGGCTACGCTCGGCGACCATGACCGACGCGCAGCCCCCGGCCGCCGCCGACCCAGACGGGCGCCGCCCGATCCGCCGGGCCCTCGTCAGCGTCTCCGACAAGACCGGTCTGGCCGAGCTGGCCCGGGGGCTGGCCGCGGCAGGCGTGGAGATCGTGTCCACCGGGTCCACAGCCCGGGTGATCGCCGAGGCGGGCGCGGCCGTGACCCCGGTCGAGCGGCTCACCGGATTCCCGGAGAGCCTCGACGGCCGGGTCAAGACCCTGCACCCCGCAGTGCACGCCGGCGTGCTGGCCGACGTGCGGCGAGCCGACCACCTCGCCCAGCTCGCCGACCTCGGGATCGAGCCGTTCGAACTCGTCGTCGTCAACCTGTACCCGTTCGCCGCGACCGTCGCGTCCGGCGCCGCCCCTGACGAGGTCGTCGAGCAGATCGACGTCGGCGGTCCCGCCCTGGTCCGGGCCGCGGCCAAGAACCACGCGTCGGTGGCCGTGGTCGTCGAGCCCGGAGGCTACGCCGACGTCCTCGCCGCCCTCGGGGCGGGCGGTTTCACGGCCGCCGCCCGCCGCCGCCTCGCAGCCCGGGCGTTCGCCCACACCGCGAGCTACGACGTGGCCGTGGCCAGCTGGCTGCACGCCCGGGCGGCGCCCACGGAGGACGGTCCGCTGCCGCCGTGGCTGGGAGGGACGTGGGAGCGGGTCGCCCCGCTGCGGTACGGCGAGAACCCGCACCAGGCGGCGGCCCTGTACCGGCCGGTGTCGGGCCGGCCCGGGCTGGCCGACGCCCGGCTCCTCCACGGCAAGGAGATGAGCCACAACAACTACCTCGACACCGACGCCGCGGTCCGCGCCGCCTACGACCACGACGGGCCCGCCGTGGTGATCGTCAAGCACGCCAACCCCTGCGGGGTCGCCGTCGGTTCGTCCGATGCCGCGGACCCCTTGGCGCAGGCCCACGCCCGCGCGCTGGACTGCGACCCGGTGTCCGCCTTCGGCGGTGTGGTGGCGGCCAACCGGCCGGTCACCGCAGCCATGGCCGCCCAGGTCGCGGAGGTGTTCACCGAGGTGGTCGCGGCGCCCGGCTTCGACCCGGGGGCCCTGGACCTGCTCTCCGCCCGCAGGACGGTCCGGCTGCTCCAGCTGCCGGACCCGCCGCCGAGACCGGCCGTGGAGCTGCGGGCGGTCGCGGGGGCGGCGCTGCTCCAGGTCGCCGACCGCTTCCAGGCGCCCGGCGACGCCCCGGACGCCTGGAACCTCGCCACCGGCGACCCGGCGGACCCCGAGACCCTCGCCGACCTCGTCTTCGCCTGGCGCGCGGTGCGGGCGGTCAAGTCCAACGCGATCCTCCTGGCCCGCGGCGGCGCCGCCGTCGGCATCGGCATGGGGCAGGTCAACCGGGTGGATTCGTGCCGCCTCGCGGTGGAGCGCGCGGGAGCCGAGCGCGCCCGCGGCGCCGTCGCGGCGTCGGACGCGTTCTTCCCGTTCCCGGACGGCCTGCGGGTGCTGGTGGACGCCGGCGTGCGGGCCGTCGTCCAGCCCGGGGGCTCGGTGCGCGACGGCGAGGTCGTCGCCGCGGCCGCCAGCGCCGGGGCCACCATGTACCTGACCGGTGCCCGGCATTTCGCACACTGACCGGTCGGGCCACGGCGGAGGAGCGCGGATGACGACGGGGACACCCGACGACGACGGCGCCGGTATGCCTCGCCCCGGCGGGGCCACGCCCGTCGTCGCCGAGCGGGTGCCCAGCCGCTATGCGGGCGTGACCCGACAGATCGCCCCGCTGCTCGTGCTCGCGGGACTGATCGGCTCGGCGCTCATCACCGTGCCCGAGCAGTTCGGGTACCGGGCCGCGTGCGCGGGGATCGCCGGGACATGCCTGGTGGCCGCCGCGATGCGCGCGGTTCTCCCGACGTCGTGGGTGGGGATCCTGGCCGTCCGCGGGCGGCTGCTCGACGTCGTCCTCTACGTCGCGGCAGGGGTCGGGGTCGTGCTGCTCGCCTTCAGCGTCCCGTTGCCCGGCGGCGGCTGAGGGGCGCGGCCGTCACCGGACGAGATCGAGGGTCCGGACGGCCTCGCGCTCGTCGGCGAGCTCGGCGACGCTGGTGTCGATCCGGCCCCGCGAGAACTCGTCGATCTCCAGGCCCGTCACGATCGACCAGCCCCCGTCGCGGCACGTCACCGGGAACGACGACACGAGGCCCTCGGTGACCCCGTACGAGCCGTCCGAGACGACCGCCATGGACGTCCAGTCGCCGTCATCCGTGCCCCGCACCCAGTCCCGGACGTGGTCCACCGCGGCCGACGCGGCCGAGGCCGCCGACGACGCGCCACGGGCCTCGATGATGGCGGCGCCGCGCTTCTGGACCGTCGGGATGAAGTCGTCCTCCACCCAGGCCCGGTCCTCGACGACCTGGAGGGCGGGTCGGCCCCCGACCTCGCAGTGGACGAGGTCGGGGTACTGGGTGGCGGAGTGGTTGCCCCAGATCGTCATCCGCCGGATCCCGGTCACGGGCACCGCGGTGCGCCGGGACAGCTGGGCGATCGCGCGGTTGTGGTCGAGGCGCGTCATGGCGGTGAAGCGTTCGGCCGGCACGTCCGGGGCGTTGGACCGGGCGATGAGGCAGTTCGTGTTGGCGGGGTTGCCGACCACGAGGACCTTGAGGTCGGCGGCGGCGTGAGAGTTGAGCGCCCGGCCCTGGGTCGTGAAGATCGCACCGTTGACCTCGAGCAGCTCGCCGCGCTCCATGCCCTTCGTTCGCGGCCGGGACCCGACGAGCAGCGCGACGTTCGCCCCCGAGAAGGCGGTGGCCGGGTCGTCGGTGACGTCGACGCCGGCCAGGAGGGGGAAGGCGCAGTCGTCGAGTTCCATCGCGACCCCCTCGGCCGCCCTGACGGCCGGGGGGATCTCCAGCAGCCGCAGCCGCACCGGGGTGTCCGGGCCGAGCATCGCCCCACTGGCGATCCGGAACAGCAGGCTGTAGCCGATCTGGCCGGCGGCACCGGTGACGGCGACGGTGACGGGCGTCCGCGAGGGCATGGTCACGAGTGCACTCCTCGTCGAGGCGGTCGGGGCTCGCCGGGATCCTCCCAGACTCCGGCGCCGCGAGCCGCCAGTGCCCCGGCCCGGCTGATGGCTCACCGGAACACCACGGTCCGGCGGCCGTCGACGAGCACCCGCCGCTCCGCGTACCAGCGCACGGCGCGGGTCAGCACCCGCGACTCGACGTCGTGGCCGATGTCGACGAGTTCGGCGGGGCTCTGGGCGTGGGTCACCCGCTCGACGTCCTGCTCGATGATCGGTCCCGCGTCGAGGTCGGCCGTCGCGTAGTGGGCCGTCGCCCCGATGAGCTTGACACCGCGCTCGTAGGCCTGGTGGTAGGGCCGGGCACCCGCGAACGAGGGCAGGAACGAGTGGTGGATGTTGATGATCCGGCCGGTCAGCCGCTCGCACAGGTCCGCCGACAGCACCTGCATGTAGCGGGCGAGCACGACGAGCTCGACGTCGTGGTCGGTCACCAGCCGCAGCAGCTCGGCCTCGGCGGCCGGCTTGGTCCCGCCCGTCACGGGCACGTGATGGAACGGCACCCCGTAGAACTCCGCGAGCCCGGCCAGGTCGGTGTGGTTGGACACCACGGCGACGGGGTCGATGGGCAGCCGGCTGTCCCGGTGCCGGTACAGCAGGTTGGTGAGGCAGTGCCCGGCCGTGCTCACCATGATGACCGTTCGGACCGGCTCGTCGCCCCGGTGCAACTGCCAGGCGAGCCCGAACTCGGCCTCCAGGCCACGGAACGCTGCCTGCAGCGCCGCCTCCGTCGCGGTCGGGCCGTCGGTCTCGGTGGCAACCTCGAACTCCACCCGCATGAAGAAGAGGGCGGTGTCCGGGTCGCCGAACTGGGTCGACTCGGTGACGTTGGCCCGTCGCCGCAGCAGGGCGCCGGTGACCGCGTGCACGATGCCGACCCGGTCGGGGCACGACAGTGTGAGGATGTAGCGGCGGGCCCCGGCGGTCACGGGGGCACAGCGTAGGCAGTCGCGGGGCGGCTGCCTGCCCCGGCGGTCGGGCCCCGGCCGCGGCGAGGGCGCACACTGGACGCATGCCCCGGATGCAGCTCGACCTTGCGGATCACCGCCAGCACGACGAAGGGGACGGGCTCGTGGACCAGCAGCTCCTCACGGGTGCGGTCGGGACGGATCGGGTGCGGCGGGCCTGCGCCGAGGCCGACCGTCTGGTGGCCGAGATCGAGTCCGCCCACGGGCAGCCGAGCGCGGAGGACATCGCGTGGGCCGAGGCCGTGGCCGATCGGGTCGAGGCCGCCCTCGCCGGCCGGCCGGACTGACGCGGTGCTGGTCCTCGACTCGGGTGCCGTGACGGCCCTGGCGGACAACCCGCCCCGGGCCGCGCGACTGATCGCCACCCTGCGCCGCCGCGGGCTGTGGCCGCCGGTGGTGCCGTCCGTGGTCCTCGCGGAGTCCCTCACCGGCGACGACCGGCGGGACGCGTTGACGAATCAGCTGCTCCAGGCCAGTGCCGTGGACGAGGTCGTGTCCGCGGCACGGGCGCGCCGGGCGGCGGCCCTGCGCTCGGCGGCCGGCCGGGGGTCCGCGGTGGATGCCCTGGTCGTCGCGACGGCGGAAGGCTCGGGTGTGGTCCTCACCTGGGAGACCAGTGACCTCGGTGCGCTCGCGGCCGTCGCCCGCGGGGTGACCGTCGTCGGGATCTGACGTCCTGAGGTCTGCGGGTCGCGGCTGCCGGTGGTGCCGGCGACGGCCGGTACGGTCATGGCGGTGACGACGACGGACGCCGCGGGCCTGCGCGCCCTCCAGAAGCCCCTCAAGGATCGGTACCGCCAGGACCCCGAGGCGGCTCGGGTCGTCGGCCGCGCGGTCGCCCGTCTCACCGGTGACGGCATCACCGCGACCGTGGACGGCTGGGCGGGGCCGGTCCGGGCCGGGTTCCACCCGGCGACCGGCGGCGACGGCAGCGACGCCTGCTCGGCCGACCTCATGCTGCAGGCGCTGGCGGCGTGCGCGGGGGTCACGCTGCGCAGCGTCGCCACCGTCATGGGCGTCGACCTGCGGGACGCCTCGGTGATCGTGGAGGGTCGGTGGGACGCCCGCGGCACGCTGGGGGTGGACCGCGAGACGCCAGTCGGCCTCACCGACGTCACCGTGACCTTCGCGTTCGACACGGACGCCGACGAGGCGACGGCCGACCGGCTGGTCGCCCTGGCCGAGCGGTACTGCGTCATCGCACAGACCCTGCGCACGCCGCCAGCGGTCGAGGTCCGCCGGGCAGCGGCGGCAGCCACGACACGCCGCGGCCACCACGGCGCTCTCGACCAGCGGTGATCGTCGATTTATCGACGTTCATGGGCTGGTGATCGTCGATTTGTCGATGTTCATGGGCTAGCGACCGCCGAGAGAGGCCTTGATCGTCGATTTGTCGACGATCACACCACGGTGAACGTCGATAAATCGACGTTCACCGGCGGGGGGCGGTCGGAGGTGGGTGGATGTACTGCCGCCTGGGTGGACTCGGCTGCCCGCTAGACTCGGCCCCGACCGTGACTGGCGTCGAGGGGGTCACCCCTGGGGAGCGGCAGGTGGTCCCGGATCGTCCGCCTGGGTCCGGGGCTGGGAAGGACCCGCGAAGGAGTTCCGGCATGACCACCACCCATCCCGCCGCCCACCCCACCGACCCGGCTCAGGTGGAGCACCCCGCTCCGACCGTCACCGGCCTGCCCGACGACGTCGCGAACGCCCCTCTCGCCGACGTCGACCCCGAGATCGCCGCCGCGCTCGACGCCGAGCTGGACCGCCAGCGCGGCACGCTGGAGATGATCGCGAGCGAGAACTTCGTGCCGCGGGCAGTTCTCGAGGCCGTCGGCAGCGTGGCGACGAACAAGTACGCCGAGGGCCTGCCCGGCAGGCGGTACTACGGCGGCTGCGAGCACGTCGACGTCCTCGAGGAGCTCGCCCGCGAGCGCGCCAGGCGCCTCTTCGGGGCCGAGCACGCCAACGTCCAGCCGCACGCCGGCGCCCCGGCCAACGCCGCCGTCATGCAGAAGCTGCTCGAGCCGGGCGACACGATCCTCGGGCTGGAGCTGGCTCACGGTGGTCACCTCACCCACGGCATGCGACTCAACTTCTCCGGGATGCTGTACGAGGTCGCGACCTACGGGGTGAGCGAGCACGACCACCGCATCGACATGGACCAGGTGCGGTCGGTCGCCCTCGAGCACCGGCCCAAGATGATCATCGCGGGGTGGTCCGCCTACCCGCGCTTCCTCGACTTCGCGGCGTTCCGGCGGATCGCCGACGAGGTCGGGGCCTACCTGCTCGTCGACATGGCGCACTTCGCCGGCCTCGTGGCCGCCGGCCTGCACCCGAGCCCGGTGCCGTACGCCGACGTCGTGACGACCACGACGCACAAGACCCTCACCGGCCCGCGCGCCGGGATCATCCTCAGCACCGCGGAACTGGCGAAGAAGATCGACTCCGGGGTGTTCCCCGGCCAGCAGGGCGGGCCGCTGATGCACGTCATCGCGGCCAAGGCGGTGGCCTTCCGGATCGCCATGACCGAGGCCTTCCGCGAGAAGCAGCGGCGCACGGTCCGGGGCGCGGACCTCCTGGCGCGGCGCCTGCTGGCCGACGACGCCCGCGTGGCGGGTGTCCGGGTGACCACGGGGGGTACCGACGTCCATCTCGTCCTCGCCGACCTGCGGGACTCGGTGCTGGACGGCCGGCAGGCCGAGGACCGGCTGCACGAGTCCGGGATCACGGCGAACCGCAACGCCGTCCCCTTCGACCCGCGCCCCCCGATGGTGACCTCGGGGGTGCGGCTGGGCACCCCGGCACTGGCCACCCGGGGGTTCGGGGACGACGAGTTCACCGAGACCGCCGACATCGTCGCGCGGGCGCTCGACCCGGCGTCGGACGTCCGGGAACTGCGCGAGCGGGTCCGGGTCCTCACCGACCGGTTCCCGCTGTACCCGTCGGTCCCGCACTTCCTGCGGTGACGGCCCGACTCCTGGACGGCCGGGCACTGGCCGCGCGGGTCAGGGACGGGCTGCGGGACCGGGTGGTGGCGCTGGCCGAGCGGGGCGTCGTGCCCGGCCTCGGCACCGTGCTGGTCGGCGACGACCCCGGGAGCCGGGCGTACGTGGCGGGCAAGCACCGGGACTGCGCGGACGTGGGCATCGCGTCGATCCGGGCGGACCTGCCGGGTGACGCCGTCGCGGGCGACGTGCTGGCCGCGGTCGAGCGCCTCAACCTCGACCCCGCGACCACCGGCTACATCGTCCAGCTGCCGCTGCCGCGGGGCATCGATGCCCAGCGGGTGCTCGAAGCGGTGCACCCCGGCAAGGATGCCGACGGACTCCACCCGGTCAACCTCGGCCGCCTGGTCCTCGGCGTCGCCGGCGAGGTCGCGAGCCCCCTGCCCTGCACCCCGCGCGCCATCCTCGCACTGCTGCGGCACCACGACGTGCCCCTGCGCGGTGCCGAGGTGGTGGTCGTCGGCCGGGGAGTCACGGTGGGCCGCCCGCTCGGCCTGCTGCTGACCCGCCGCGGCGTCGATGCCACGGTCACCAGCGTCCACACCGCGACCCGCGACGTCGCGGCGCACGTCCGGCGCGCCGACGTCGTCGTCGCGGCCGCGGGCTCGCCGGGGATGATCCAGCCGGAGTGGGTGCGGCCGGGCGCCGCCGTGCTCGATGTCGGCATCACCCGGGTCGAGGACCCGGCGACCGGCCGCGCCCGGCTGGTCGGCGACGTGGACCCGGGGGTGGCCGAGGTCGCCGGATGGCTCGCGCCCATGCCCGGCGGGGTCGGCCCGATGACCCGCGCGATGCTGCTGACCAACGTCGTGGAGACGGCGGAACGCGCGGTGGGAGACGGGCTCCCGGGACGATGACCGAGCGGGCCGCGTCCGGCTCTACAGCCGGGGATTCCCCCGGCCGATGGTCCTGAGGGACGGAGGCCGCTCGCCTCCGAGCGCTCGATGTCTCCAGGAGGACCGCGTGACCACCCCTTCCGCCACCGCCCGAGCCGCCGGAGGGCTCCCGTCGGGGTTCCGGAACCTCGGCGTCACGGTCAAGATCCTCATTGCCGTCGGGGTCGCGGCCGTCGTCGCCGTGGCAGTCGGTGTGACCGGCCTCACTGCGCTTGAGAGCAGCGCCGCCCAGACTCGGGCGATGCACGACGAACAGGTCGTCCGCAACGCCGCGGCCCTCACCATGCGAGCGGCGGTCCTCGAGGCCCGGCTCGCCACGGCCAACTACGCGCAGGATGGCGACGGTGACGAGCGCGATCGCCACAGAGCGACCCAGGAGGCGGCGCAGGCGGCGTTCGAGGAGGCCCGCCAGGCCTACCTCGCCACCGACCCGGCGCCCGAGCTGGTCGGGCTCCTGAATCAGACGACCGACGAGGTCGAGGCCTACCAGGAGGTGATGACACGGCTGGACGCGCTCGCCGACCAAGGGCGTCTGGAGGAGTGGGAGCAACTGCGAAACGCCGAGGGCCGGCCTCTCGTGGAGGCTGCCGCTGCAGGCCTGGTCGAACTGTCCGACCTCGCGCAGGAGTCCGCCGACGAGAGCGCGAGCGACGCCCAGGCCCAGTTCGAGACCGTGCGGGTGGCCCTGGGCAGCACGCTGGTCGTCGGCCTCGCGGTCGCCGTTGCCGTGGGCTTCGCCGTGGCTCGGTCCATCACGCGTCCCCTCGCCCAGGTCCAGCGCGTCGCCGAGGGGCTCGCCCAGGGCGACCTCACCCGCACGAGCGGGGTGACGTCGCGCGACGAGGTCGGGACCACGGCCGCCGCGCTGGACGAGGCGCTGGCCTCGCTGCGCGAGCTGATGTCGACGGTCGTCGGCTCGGCGGACGCGGTGGCGGCGTCGTCGGAGGAGCTGTCCGCCACGTCCACCCAGATCGCCGCGAGCGCCGAGGCGACCAGCGTCCAGTCGGGCGTCGTGTCTTCCGCCGCCGAGGGCGTCTCCGGTCACGTCCAGACGGTCGCGGCAGGTGCCGAGCAGATGGGCGCCTCGATCCGCGAGATCGCCAGCAGCGCCAGCGATGCCGCCCAGGTCGCGGCGCGTGCCGTGACGGTGGCGGAGCGCGCCAACGCCACGGTGTCGAAGCTGGGGGAGTCCAGCACCGAGATCGGCAACGTCGTCAAGGTCATCACCTCGATCGCCGAGCAGACCAACCTCCTGGCCCTCAACGCCACCATCGAGGCCGCGCGCGCCGGCGAGGCCGGCAAGGGCTTCGCCGTCGTCGCCAACGAGGTCAAGGAGCTCGCGCAGGGCACCGCGAAGGCCACCGACGACATCGGGCAGCGGGTCGAGGCCATCCAGGAGGACACCCGCGCGGCCGTCGCCGCCATCGGTGAGATCAGCGAGATCATCGCCTCCATCAACGATTACCAGACGACCATCGCCGGGGCGGTCGAGGAGCAGGCCGCGACCACCGGGGAGATGTCCCGCTCGGTGGCGGAGGCGGCCGGTGGCGCCGGGGAGATCGCCCAGAACGTCATCGGTGTGGCATCGGCGGCGGACAGCACGACCCAGGTGCTGGCCCAGGCCCGGGCGGCGATCGACGAGCTGTCACGCATGGCCGCGGAGCTGCGGGCCACGGTGGCGCGCTTCAGCCACTGATCCCGACCGCCGGGGCCCGTCGCCAGGTCCCGTCACCGTCACACCGGCGGCGGCGGGACCCGGCGCAGGCCGGTGACGAGCTGCAGCGACAGGTCCGAAAGCGTCGCCCGGTCGTGCTCCGGCCAATGCCGAGTCGCGTCGTGCAGCCAGAGCCGCTCGTCGCTCACCGTGTCGTGCAGGTACTCGCTGCCCCTGTCCGTCAGGCTGACGGCGATGCCCCGGCCGTCCATGGCGGCGGGAGCCTTCGTCAGCAGGCCCCAGCCGACGGCCCGGTCGACGGCGCGGCTGGCCGCGGCGTCGGAGGTCCCCAGGACGTCGGCCACGTCGATGATGCCCAGGTACCGCGATCTCTGCCGGAAGCACCGCACGGCCTGAGTCGCGCTGAGGTGGTAGTCGGAGGACTTCCAGACGGTCGGCCAGCGGCGCACGACGGTGAAGAGAGCGTCGGCGAGGTCGTACCGCGGCCGGTCGTCGTCCGGGTGGTACCGGACGGGGTGTCCTTCCTGTTTGACGAAGCGGTCGCCCCAGCCCATAAGTCCCTCCTGCACGTTGTTGCGCAGTGCACGTTGCACGGCGCAACGATCGCGGGACGGGGATGGCAGCGGACTGAGAACGGCCGGCGCCTGGGGACGGGTGAGCTGACAGCGGGCTGTGGACGGGAGGACGGACGAGCTGACACGGGGCCGTGGACGAGTGGCGGCAGGGGTGCCGACCGGGCAGGGACGTGCCGGCCCCGGCCCGGCGGCGCAGCAGAAGCACGCTGCCGCCGAGGCTTGCCGCGCCCACGAGCGCGCCCGCGGTGAGCGCCGCCACGTCCGGCCCGCCGCCCGGCATCGGCCCCTCGCCGGCTGGGACGGCCGTCGGGATCGGCGGCCGGGTCGTCGCGGTCCCGCCGTCGGCGCCGACGGTGAGACCGGTCACCAGGTAGTCGGCGAAGGCGGTCTGCTGCTCGTCGTCGAAACGTCTCGAAGAGGACGACCTCGAGTGCGGTGCCGACAGGCAGCGGCTGGGGTTCGGTGCCGTCCTCCTGGTCCGGCTGGACCCCGGGCACCACGAAGCTCACGCTCGACCTGTCCTCGGAGTAGGTCGCGCCGACCTCCTCCGGCAGGTAGAACGGGAACCCCAGGTCCTCGCTCTCCGGCAGGAAGACCTCGAGCTCGAAGTCACCGAGGTCGACCCCCGACGGCGCGGTGAGCGTGACCCGCTGCCCGGGCGTCAGGACCAGTTCGGCCACCGTCGTGTAGAGGTCGAACGTGAACCCCTCGGCGGTCGAGTAGTCCAGGTTCGCGGCCGTGGCGGCCCCGTCCGCGACCTCGAGGGTCACGAAGTAGGCGACGTCGAGACCCTCGCCGGTGGCGAAGAAGGCGCCGGAGTGCGTGCCCTCGGGCACGTCTGCGTCGAGGACGACCTCGACACCGCCGCTGACGCGGTTCACTCCGTTGGTCCCACTGAGATACGGTTCGGGTGCTTGCCGTCACGCAGACGGGCCACTGCGTCGTCGTTGACGCCGGACACCTCTGGAGTGCCATGTCCTACCGGACGCGACTCGGGCGCGTGCTGGGGTGGAGCGCCGCGACCGCTGCGTTGACCCTCGCCGCCACCCTCCTCCCCCTGCCCGCGACGGCGACCACCGGTCCCGACGAGCGGACCGTCACCCTGGTCGGCAGCCTGCAGGACGAGAACGGCTGCGGGTCCGACTGGGACCCCGCCTGCGAGGCGACCCAGCTGGCCCGCGTCGACGACACCGCCACCTACACCGGCGAGTTCGCGCTGCCGGCGGGCGCCTCGGAGTACAAGGTCGCGATCAACGGCTCGTGGGACGAGAACTTCGGCGCCGGCGGCGTCGATGACGGCCCGAACTACCCCGTCAGCGTGGGCGCCGACACCCGCGTCCAGGTGTCCTACGACGACGAGACCCGCCTGACGACCGTCACCCCGCTGGAGCACCTCGCCGACGACGAGGTGAGCGACTCCGACCGGGATCTCGCGCAGCGGTCGCTGCGGCCCGCCCCCACGCGCGAGAATTTCTACTTCGTCATGGCGGACCGGTTCGAGAACGGCGACCCGTCGAACGACCTCGGCGGCGTCGAGGGCACCCGGTCCGACCACGGGTTCGACCCCACCCACCGGGCGTACTACCACGGCGGGGACCTGGCCGGGATCATCCAGCGGCTCGACTACATCGAGGGCCTCGGCACGACCGCGATCTGGCTGACGCCGTCGTTCAAGAACAAGCCGGTCCAGGGAACCGGAGCGAACGAGAGCGCCGGATACCACGGCTACTGGACCGTCGACTACACCCAGCTCGACCCGCACCTCGGCACGAACGAGGAGATGGCGGAACTCATCGACCAGGCGCACGCCCGGGGGATGAAGGTCTTCTTCGACATCGTCACCAACCACACCGCGGACGTCATCGACTACCGCGAGGGCACCTACGGCTACATCCCGGTCGAGCAGGAGCCGTGGCGCGACGCCGACGGCAACCCGTTCGACCCCTACGACTTCGCGGGCACCGACACCTTCCCCGAGCTGGACCCCGAGGTGTCGTTCCCCTACACGCCGTTCCTGCGCCCGGGCGACGAGGACGTGAAGGTCCCGGCGTGGCTCAACGACGTCACGCTCTACCACAACCGCGGTGATTCGACGTTCGCCGGGGAGTCGACCGAGTGGGGCGACTTCATCGGCCTCGACGACCTCATGACCGAGAACCCGGTCGTCGTCGACGGCATGAAGGACATCTTCGAGACGTGGGTCGAGTTCGGCGTCGACGGCTTCCGCATCGACACCATGAAGCACGTCAACATCGAGTTCTGGCAGGAGTTCGCCCCGCATCTCACCGAGACCGCGGACGCCATCGGCAACGACGACTTCTTCGCCTTCGGCGAGGTCTTCGAGGCCGACCCGGCATTCCTCGCCCGCTACAGCACCGAGGGCGACGTCCAGGCCACCATCGACTTCTTCTTCCAGCAGAAGGCGGTGGCGTACGCCCGGGGCGAGGGCGGCGACAACCTCGTCGAGCTGTTCGACGGCGACGACTGGTACACCGACGCCGACTCCAACGCCTACTCCTCGCCGACCTTCCTCGGCAACCACGACATGGGCCGGGTCGGGTTCTTCCTCGCCGGTGCCTCCAGCAGTCCCGAGGAGCTGCTGGAGCGCGACCGCCTCGCCCACGCCGTCATGTACCTCACCCGCGGCCAGCCCGTCGTCTACTACGGCGACGAGCAGGGCTTCGTCGGTGACGGCGGGGACCAGCTGGCGCGTCAGGACATGTTCCCTAGCCAGGTCGCGGAGTACAACGACGACGACCTCATCGGGACGGACGCCACCACCGCCGAGGCCAACTTCGACACCTCGCACCCGATGTACACCTGGATCGCCGACCTCGCCGAGTTGCGCGAGGAGCACCCGGCGCTGGCGGACGGGGCGCAGGTGACCCGCTATGCCTCCGAGGACGCCGGACTCTTCGTCGCCAGCCGGGTGGGCACCGACCGCCGGGACCGGCCCGACCGCGAGTACCTCGTCGCCTTCAACAACACCGCCGAGCCGCGCACCGTCGAGGTCGACACCTTCAGCGACCGCGACCGGTTCCGCCCGCTCTGGGGCGACGTGGAGACCGTGCGCACCGACCGCGAGGGCCGCACCACGCTCACCGTGCCGCCGCTGAGCGCGGCGACCTGGGCTGCCGACGGCCGCGTCGACCGGCCGCGCGAGGCCCCGGGCGTCGTCGTCACCTCACCCACCGCCCCCGGCGGTGACCTGGTCCGCGGCACCGGGTCGCGGGCCGGCCGGGTCGAGGTGGGCGCCGGGCTGACCACGGACGCCTATGCGGACGTCTCGTTCGCCTGGCGGGTCGTCGGCGACGACGAGTGGACCCCGCTCGGCACCGACGACAACCCGAACTACCGGGTCTTCCCCAGCGCGGCCGACCTCGCCGACGGCACCCTCGTCGAGGTCCGCGCGGTCTCCCTGGACGCCGCAGGCCGGGTGAGCGCCGACGGCTCCTGGGGCCGGATCGCGGCCCCGACCAGCGCCCCGCCGACCGGCGGCGGGGTCGGCGACGTCGAGCAGCCGGACGCGGTCTCGGTGCCCGGTGACCACAACTCCGAGATGGGCTGCCCGGGCGACTGGCAGCCGGACTGCGAGGCCGCGCAGCTGAGCCTGCGCCCCAACGGCGACGAGATCTGGTCGAAGACCTTCCCGCTGCCCGCCGGGACGTACGCCTACAAGGCAGCGATCAACCGGTCGTGGGACGAGAACTACGGCGAGGGCGCCCAGCCGAACGGGCCGAACATCCCGTACACCCACGCCGGCGGTGACATCACCTTCTATTACGACCACCGGACGAAACACGTCTCGTCCACCGCCGACGGCCCGATCATCACCGCGCCCGGGTCGTTCCAGTCCAAGATGGGCTGCTCCGGCGACTGGCAGCCGGACTGCATGCGCTCGTGGCTGCAGGACCCGGACCGCGACGGCGTCTACACCCTCGCGACCACCCAGATCCCGGCCGGCTCGTACGAGGTCAAGGCCGCGCACGGGCTGTCGTTCGACGAGAACTACGGCGCCGGTGGCGTGCCGGACGGGCCGAACATCGGCTTCACCGTGCCTGCCGACGGGCTCACCACGACGTTCGTCTACGACCTGGCGACGAACCAGCTGACGATCGAGACCGCCGAGGGCACCGCCCCGCCCAGCCTCGACGCCGCCAAGGTGCACTGGCTGAGCGAGGACTACCTCGCCTGGCCCGCGGACCAGCTGCCCGCCGACCCCCGCACCCTGCGGTTCCGCCTGCACGGGGCGCCCGACGGCGGGCTGGCGATCGACGGCACCGCGATCACCGGTCCCGCCGGGTCGACGAGCGTGCGGCTCGGCCACGACTCCGACGGCCTGCCCGAGGAGCTGCGGGAGCGGTTCCCGCACCTCGCGGGCCACGCCGCGCTGCGCATCGACCGGCGCGACCGCGACACCGCCGCCGAACTGCTCACCGGCCAGCTCGCGGTCTCGGTGTCGGACGGCGCCGGGCGTCTGGTCGACGCCTCCTCGGTGCAGATCCCAGGGGTCCTCGACGACCGGTACGCCGAGCGTGCCGCCCGCCGGGACCTCGGTGTGACTTGGCGGGGCAACGCCCGGCAGGCCACCCGCGAGGCCGGGTTCGCGCTGTGGGCGCCCACCGCGCAGGACGTCGACCTGTTGCTCTGGCCGGCCGGGGGCGCCGGTGAGCCGAAGGTCCACCAGATGCGCCGCGAGCGTGACGGGTCGTGGACCGCGAGCCGGTGGGTGCAGCAGGGACAGGAGTACCTGTACCGAGTCACGGTCTACGCCCCGTCCACCGGGCAGGTCGAGGTCAACGAGGTCACCGACCCGTACTCGGTGGCGTTGACGGTCGACTCCACCCGGTCGGTGCTCGTCGACCTCGCCGACCCGGCGCTGGCGCCGGCGCAGTGGCGCGAGGCGGTGCCGAAGGGCCTCGCCCAGCCCGAGGACCAGTCAATCTACGAGCTGCACGTCCGCGACTTCTCGATCGGGGACCCCGAGGTGCCCGAGGCCAACCGCGGCACCTACCTCGCCTTCGCCGACGAGGGCCAGGGCCGCGAGCGGCTGCGCGAGCTGTCCGACGCCGGGCTCACCACCGTGCACCTGCTGCCGACGTTCGACATCGCGACCATCCCCGAGGATCCGGCGGACCAGCTGGCGCCGGCCTGCGACCTCGCGTCGTTCCCGCCGGACAGCCCCGAGCAGCAGGCGTGCATCGGCGAGATCCGCGCCCAGGACGCCTTCAACTGGGGCTACGACCCGTTCCACTGGCTGGCGCCCGAGGGGTCCTACGCCACCGAGCCCACCGGCGCCTCCCGGGTGGTCGAGTTCCGCACCATGGTGGGCGCCCTGCACGCCGACGGACTCAACGTCGTGCTGGACGTGGTGTTCAACCACACGGCGGCGGCCGGGCAGGACCCGAAGTCCGTGCTCGACCGGGTGGTGCCGGGGTACTACCACCGGCTCAACGCGACCACCGGCGCGGTCGAGACCTCGACGTGCTGCCAGAATATCGCCACCGAGCACGCCATGGCCGAGAAGATCATGGTGGACGCGGTCGTGGTGTGGGCGCGGGACTACAAGGTCGACGGCTTCCGGTTCGATCTCATGGGCCACCACTCGCGGGACAACATGCTGGCGGTCCGCGAGGCCCTCGACGCTCTCACGGTCCGTGACGACGGGGTGGACGGCACCCGGGTGACGATCTACGGCGAGGGCTGGAACTTCGGCGAGGTCGCCAACGACGCCCGCTTCGTCCAGGCCCGCCAGGGCAACCTCGCCGGGACCGAGATCGCCACGTTCTCCGACCGGCTGCGCGACGCCGCCCGCGGCGGCGGGCCGTTCGACGAGGACCCACGGATCCAGGGCATCGCCAGTGGCCTGGTCACCATGCCCAACGACAGCCCGGCCAACGGCAGCGACGACGAGCAGCTCGCGCGGCTGCTGCGCTACCACGACACGGTCAAGGTCGGCTTGGCCGGCAACCTGCGGGACTACGCGTTCGTCGGCGCCGCCGGCACCGAGATCACCGGCGCCGAGGTCGACTACAACGGCTCACCGGTGGGTTACGCCGAGGACCCGGCCGAGATCGTCACCTACGTCGACGCCCACGACAACGAGACGATCTGGGACGCCCTCACGTACAAGCTGCCCCCGGGCACCCCCATGGACCAGCGGGTGCGCCTCAACACCGTGGCGCTGTCGCTGCCGGCGCTGTCCCAGACCCCGGCGTTCTGGCACGCCGGGGCGGACCTGCTGCGCTCGAAGTCGCTGGATCGGAACTCCTTCGACTCCGGCGACTGGTTCAACCACATCGGCTGGGACGGTCAGGACAACGGCTTCGGCCGCGGCCTGCCGCCCGCCTGGGACAACGAGGCCAAGTGGCCGTTCGCGCAGCCACTGCTCGCCGAGGAGGCGCTGCAGCCGGACGCCGACGACGTGGCGGCCGCCGCCGCAGCGGCGGAGGACCTGCTCCGGATCCGCTACTCCAGCCCGCTGTTCCGCCTCGGCGACGCCGATCTCATCCAGGACCGGGTGTCCTTCCCGATCGCCGGGACCGACCAGGCGCCGGGCGTGGTCGTCATGTACGTGGACGACACCGGGGGCCGGGACCTGGACCGGCGCAGCGAGGGGATCCTCGTCGTCGTCAACGCGAGCCCTGACGCGGTGACCCAGCAGGTGCCGGGACTCGACGGCGCCCGGTTCCGGCTCCACCCGGTGCAGGAGCGGGGCGCGGACGACGTGGTGCGGGACACCGAGTGGGACCGGGCGACCGGCTCGGTCACGGTGCCCGCTCACACGGTGGCGGTACTCACGCGGCGCTGACGGTGCGGCGGCCGTCGGTCGGGGCGACTCCCGGGCGACGGCCGCCGCCACTTTCTCGGCAGGGTCAGGGCACCGACACCACGACGGTGGGCCCGGGAGTCGGGACCCGGCGGCCGGTGTCGGGGACCGCACCCGGCATCGGGGTGGGGACCGGAGCGGGAGGCGCCGCGCCGTCGGCTGCGCCCTCGGCCCCGCTCAGCCCGTCGGCGAGCTCGAGCAGCAGGTCGCGGGCCTGCCAGCGCCGCCGGGCCGACCATCCCGGGGTGGCCGCCGCGAGCGCGGCGCGCTCGGCGGCGACGAGCTGGTCCAGGAGGTCCTGACCGCGGGGCGTGAGCCGCACCGCGACGAACCGAGGCATGCCCTGGGTGGGGCCCTTCGTGACGTGTCCGGACTTGGTGGCGGCGCTGACCAGCCGACTCGCGGTGGACGGGGCGACAGCGAGGATGCGGGCCACGTCACCCACGGTCACCAGCTCGACGTCGCCGCGGAAGCAACGGACGACCGTCGCCGACGCCTCGGGCACGCCGGGAACCTGCCACACCCGCGGCCAGTGCCGAGCGAGCACGAAGACGGCGTCGAGCAGGTCCGCACGGGGTCGGACACCATCCACCCACCCAGCCTGCACGCCGGTCTCGTGCCAGGTGTCCGCTTTCCATGATCCCGGAGGTAACCCCCTAGTTACCGTCTCGTCATCCGGATGTCGGTTTCGCGAGGACCAGAACCCGCCCGCTACGGTCACCTCGTCCATCAGGAGCGGCCGAGAGACCTGGCTCGACGACGCCGCAGCAACCCCCCGGCAACGGGTGTGGGTGCTACCGCCAGGGCCGATGGAGGCATCGTGAGCACCGTCCTCATCCGCAGGCGCGACGTCGATCTCGGTCGGCGGGCATCGGCGGCCTGTCGCTGACCACTGGGCAGTTGACCCGCTGAGCAGATTGACCCGCTGAGCGGGTCCCTCCTGAGCCGCTGACCCGTCCGCCGGCCGGCGGTCGGCCCTCGCCACGCCCGGCTGCCGCCGGCCCCGCCCCGCGCCGCCCCACGCCGCCCCGCCACGCCCCGCGCCGCCCCGCACCGCAGCGCGGCCGTGACCGTCCGACCCCTGATCCCGGAGGTTCCGCCATGCCGTCGACCGTCGACACCTCACGTGCGGCTGTCGCCCCACCCCCCACTGACCCGCCGCCCACCACCCGATCACTGTCGGTCGACATCGACGGACTGGGCGTCGACTTCGGGCGTGGCCCGGTGCTGACGGGACTGGATCTGCACGTCCCGGCCGGCTCGGTGCACGCGGTGGTGGGGCCGAGCGGGTGCGGCAAGTCGACGTTGTTGCGGGTCCTCTCCGGCCTGGCCGGCCCCTCGACGGGTCAGGCGCGGATCGGCGGTCGGCCGGTGTCGGCCCCCGACGACCGGGTCGGAGTCGTGTTCCAGCAGCCGCGGCTGCTGCCCTGGCTCGACATCCACGCCAACGTCGCCCTCGGCGCGACGCGGCGTCGGCGCCGGGACCGCTCGGCCGGGGCGCGGACGGAGGTCGAGGCGCTGCTTCGGCGGGTGGGCCTGGCCGATCACGGCGACCAGCGGCCGGCCGCGGTCTCCGGTGGCATGGCGCAGCGGGCCGCGCTGGCCCGGGCGCTCGTCTCGCGGCCCGGCGTCCTCCTGCTCGACGAGCCGTTCGCCGCGCTCGACGCCCTCACCCGGCTGCGCATGCAGTCCCTCGTCCACGACCTGGTCCACGCCGACGGCACCACCGTGGTCCTCGTCACGCACGACGTCGACGAGGCCGTCCGTCTCGCCGACGAGGTCACCGTGCTCGGCCCGGCCGGCAGCGGGGTGGCGACCCGGGTCCCGGTCGAGCTGCCCCGTCCCCGCGACACCACCGATCCCGCCACCGCCGCCGCGGCGGCCGCGCTGCGCGCCCGGCTGCTCGACCTCGTCGGCGTCCGAACCCACTGAGCACCCCCTCGATCAGCACTGACAGACCACGAGAGGCAGACCATGACCAACCTCACCCGCCCCGCCACCCGCCCCGCCGCCCTGGCCGCCGCCGCCCTTGCCGCAGCCCTCACTGCGGCCTGCGGGGCCGGGCAGGACCCCTCCGGCGCCGAGCTCGGCGACGCCTCGCCCGCGGTCGGCGACGGTGCGTCGCTGTCCGTCGACGCCCTCGACCTCGACTACGCCTACTACAACCCCGCGAGCCTGGTGCTGCGCGAGCAGGGCTGGCTGGAGGACGCCGTCGGCGAGGACGTCGAGGTGACCTGGACCCTGTCTCAGGGCTCCAACAAGGCCAACGAGGCGCTGCGCGGCGGCGCCGTCGACGTCGCCTCCACGGCGGGCAGTGCCGCCCTGGTCGCCCGCGCCAACGGCGGCCCCAACGTCGTGGTCGACGTCCTCGGCCTGCCGGAGTGGTCGGCGATCGTCGTGCCCGCCGACAGCGACATCGCCGGCCCGGAGGACCTCGCCGGGGCGACGGTGGCCGCGACCATCGGCACCGACCCGTACTTCTTCCTGCTGCAGACGCTCGCCGACGCGGGACTGTCGCTGGACGACGTCGAGGTGGTCAACCTGCAGCATGCCGACGGGCGCACCGCCCTGGTCCGCGGTGACGTCGACGCCTGGGCGGGGCTCGACCCGATCATGGCCGACGCGGAGCTGACCGACGGCTTCGAGCTCGTGGTCCGGGCGCCGGAGCGCAACACCTACAGCGTGCTCAACGTCCGCGAGGACTGGCTGGCCGAGCACCCCGACGCCGTCGAGCTGGTGCTCGAGCAGTACGAGCGGGCCCGGGCCTGGATCGCCGAGAACCCGGACGAGGCCGCCGAGTTGCTGGCCCGGGAGTCCGGGGTGGACCTGGAGGTCGCCGAGCGGGTGCTCGGCGAGCGGACCGACCTCACCGTCGACCCGGTGCCGGGCGATGTCCAGCGCGAGGTTCTCGAGCAGGTCGTCCCGATCGTCGTCGCCGAGGACCAGGTGCGGGACGAGGCCACGGTCACCGAGGCGCTCGACTCGCTGTTCGCCACGGAGCCGATCACGGCCGTGACGTCGCGGTGAGCACCCGGCTGCGCCTGGGCGCGGTGGCGCTCGGGCTGGTCGTGCCGGTCGCGGCGCTCGTCGCCTGGCAGGCGGCCGCGACCACCGGGGCGGTGTCGGCGTCGATCCTGCCGCCGCCGGTCGAGGTGGTCGATGCCGCGGGTCGCCTGGCCGCCGACGGCTCGCTCACCGAGCACCTGTCGACGAGCGTGGCCCGGGTCGCCACGGGGTTCGCGATCGGCGCCGGCCTGGCGATCGTCGCCGGGATCGGGATCGGGCTCAGCCGCACCCTGGACCGGCTGCTCACGCCGAGCCTGCTGGCGGTCCGGGCGGTGCCGTCGCTGGCGTGGGTGCCGCTGCTCGTGCTCTGGATCGGGCTGGGGGAGCAGCCGAAGGTCGTCCTCATCGCCGTCGGGGCGTTCTTCCCGGTGCTCGCGACCCTGGTGTCCGGGCTGCGCCAGGTCGATCCCGGGCTGGTCGAGGTGGCCCGCACCTACGGCCTGTCGGCGGGGCAGCGGGTGCGGCGGCTGCTGTTGCCGACCGCTGCGCCGTCCCTGCTGGCCGGGGCGCGGCTGGGGCTGGCGCAGGCCTGGCTGTTCCTCGTCGCCGCGGAGCTGCTGGGGGCCTCGGCCGGGCTCGGGTTCCTGCTGGTGGACTCCCAGAACACCGGGCGGGTCGAGGTGATCCTGCTGACCATCGTCCTGCTGGCGGTGCTGGGGAAGCTCAGCGACGCCGGGCTCGGGCTGGTCGAGCACCGGGTGGTCGCGCGCCTGCGGTGACGGCGCCCCTGTACTATGACCAGAGTTGTTGTAATTCCAGTTGTAGTTTTCGGGTGACGAAACCGCCGAAGCCCTCCGGTCTCCACGACCGTGACCGGCACTGGTCAACCCTGGCACGCTTCGCAACCACCGACGAGGCGGGCTCTGCGCTCGCGCTCGTCTACGGGCGGCGGCGGCAAGGGAAGACGCTCCTGCTGGAGCTCCTGGCGCGGGAGGTCGGCGGCCTGATGTTCACGGGCCTGCGTGAACGGCGAGACCTCTCGCTGCGGCGGCTCGCGGCTTCGTATGCCGGGGTCACCGGTGGACCGGAGCCGCGCTTCGACTCCTGGCGGGGGGTGCTGGAGATCCTGCTGGGTCTCGGTGAACGCCGGGGCGGGCCGGCCTTCGTCGTCCTCGACGAGTTCCCCTACCTCATGGAGGCCGAGCCGTCGCTGCCGTCCTTGGTGCAGCTGGCTCTGGAGCCCTTGTCTCCGGCCAGGGTCGCGGGGCGTACTCGCCTGGTCCTGTGCGGCAGTGCGCTGCACGTCATGCGGGGCCTGCTGTCCGGCAGCGCCCCGCTGCGTGGTCGGGCCGAGCTCGAGGTGCTCGTCCACCCGTTCGGCTTCCGGCAGAGCGCTGAGTTCTGGGGCGCCCCCGACTTCGACACGGCGTTTCAGGTGCACGCGTTGCTGGGCGGCACTCCTGCTTACCGGGCGATGGCCGGCGGGCCGCCCGACAGCCGAGCGGACCTGGCCGAGTGGGTGGCTCGAGGGCCGCTCGACCCTGACCGCGCCCTGTTCCGGGAGGGGGCGATCCTGCTGCAGGAGGAGCCCGGGCTTCACGACCTCGGCCTCTATCACTCCACGCTCACCGCCCTGTCCCAGGGGGCGCACCGGCCCGGCGAGATCGCCACGGCCCTCGGCCGGCCTGTTACCGCGGTCGCCCACCCGCTGGCCGTTCTCGAGCAGACCGGCCTGATCGCGCGTACCGAGGACGCCTTCCGACAGCGTCGACCGACGTACCGGGTCCGCGAGCCCGTGATCCGGCTCCACCAGCTCGTCGCCGCTCCCAATGAGGCGGCGCTCGTCGCAGGGAGGGCGGCCGAGGTCTGGGCGCGGGTCCAGGACGTCGTGGCGTCGCGGATCCTCGGCCCTCACTGGGAGGATCTGACGCGTGCCTGGTGTCTCGACCACGCCGGCGAGGCCAGCCTCGGCGGCGTGGCGAGCCGGGTCCAGCAGGCTGTCGTCGCTTGTCCGAGCCACCCCGGTGGTCACCAGCTCGACGTCGTCGTCCTCGAGGCGTGTCCAGGGGAACGGGACCGTGTGATCGCCGTCGGTGAGTCGAAGGGCGGCACCGCGGCCGTCGACGGCGAGCTGCTGGCCCGGCTCGACCACGTCCGCGAGATCCTCGACCGCTCGGGAGCGGCGGCCAGGCCCAAGCTGCTGCTCTTCGCGCGCTCCGGGTTCACGAGCGAGTTGCGTCGCAGGGCGGACGCTCGCGACGACGTGGAGCTGGTCGACCTCGAGCGCCTCTATCTCGGAAGCTGAGGTGTCACGCTCCGTTCACTCCACGTTTACCCGGCGCTTGACATGCCGGGTAAGCAGGGGGAGACCTCCCTCCGACGGAAGGACTTCCGTGACCTCGATCCGAAGGGCCGCCCTGGCGACGGGCGCGGCCGGGGCGCTCGCCGCGGCCGCGCTGGTGCCCGTCAGCGCGTCGGCGGCAGCGTCGACCCCGTTCCTCAGCGAGCTCCACTACGACAACGCCGGGACCGACGAGGGCGAGGCGGTCGAGGTGACGGCGGCCCTCGGGACCGACCTCACCGGCTGGTCCGTCGTCCTCTACAACGGCGCCTCGTCGTCGCTCGCCCCCTACGACACCCGCCCGCTGACCGGCGTCGTCGACGCCCCCGCCGCCGACCCGAGCGGCGACGGCACCGTCGTGCTCACCTATGCGGCGAACGGGATCCAGAACGGCTCGCCCGACGGGCTCGCCCTCGTCGACCCCGCGGGGACCGTCGTGGAGTTCCTGTCGTACGAGGGGAGCTTCACCGCTGCCTCCGGCCCGGCCGCGGGCCTCACCAGCGTCGACATCGGGGTCACGGAGTCGGGCAGCGAGCCGCCGGGGCAGTCCCTGCAGAAGGTCGACGGTTCCTGGGCGGGTCCCGCGACCGCGACGTTCGGCGAGGTCAACGACACCGTCGGGCTCGGCGGCGGGGGCACCGGGGGCGGGGGCACGGACGTCTGCGCCGCCGAGGTGACCGCGACGATCCCGCAGATCCAGGGCAGCGGCACCACCACACCGCTCGACGGCAGCGAGGTCGTCACCCGCGGCGTCGTCACGGCGGACACCCAGCCGGGCCTGTCCGGCTTCTTCCTGCAGGACCCGGTCGGTGACGGCGACCCCGCGACCTCCGACGGGGTCTTCGTGTTCGGGGCCGGCCTCGTCGACGTCCAGGTCGGGGACGAGGTCGCGGTGCGGGGCACCGCCGGGGAGTTCTTCACCCTCACCCAGGTCACCGGCACCGCCGCCGAGGTCTGCGGCATCGCGAGCGTCCCGGCCGCGGCGACGCTGCCGTTCCCGTCGACCGATGCCGAGCGCGAGGCGTTCGAGGGCATGCTCGTCACCCCGTCCGAGACCCTGTCGGTCACCGGCCTGTTCCGGCTGGAGCAGTTCGGCGAGGTCCGGCTGTCGTCCGGCGGCCCCCTGGTCCAGGGCACCGAGGCCGCCGCCCCCGGGGCCCCGGCCGCGGCCGTCGAGGCCGAGAACCGTACCCGCGAGGTCATCCTCGACGACGGGTCCAACACCGACCTGCGCAGCGCGGGCCTCGCGCCGCCGTACCTCACCGTCGACGACACGGTCCGGGTCGGCGACACCGCGGAGCTCGGCGCGCACGTGCTGTCCTTCGGGTTCGGCAACTGGCGGCTGCAGCCCGCCACCGGGCTCCCGGACCAGGTGACGTGGCAGGCCACGAACCCGCGCACCCCAGCGCCGGAGGACGTCGGCGGCGACGTCACGGTCGCGGCCTTCAACGTCCTCAACTACTTCGTCACCCTGGACGACGGGACCTTCACCGACCCCGAGCCGCGCGGAGCCACGACGCCCGCGGACTTCGCGAACCAGGAGGCGAAGATCGTCAACGCGCTGCTCGCGCTGGACGCCGACGTGGTCGCCCTCCAGGAGATCGAGTACGGCGTCCGGTTCGGCAAGGACGCCGACGTCGCCCTGGAGGCCCTGGTCGCCGCTCTCAACGCGGCGGCCCCGGCCGCCGGGCAGCCCGCGGACTGGGCCTTCGTCCCCACCCCGGACTACGTCCGCGCCGAACCCGACGTCATCCAGAACGCCATCGTCTACCGCAGCGGTGGCGTGACGACGGTGGGTGAGGCAGTCTCGCTCGGCACCGACCCGCTGGCGTGGTCGAACGCCCGGGAGCCCGTCGCCCAGCTGTTCGAGCGGGACGGCGACCGCTTCCTCGTGGTGTCCAACCACTTCAAGTCCAAGAGCCCCGGCGGCGCCTCGGGCGACAACCTCGACCAGGGCGACGGCCAGGGGGCGTTCAACGCCGACCGGACCCGCCAGGCGCAGGCGCTGGCCGCCGCCACCGCGGACCTCGCCGCCGAGCTGGGCGAGGACGACGTGTTCCTCCTGGGCGACTTCAACGCCTACGGCGAGGAGGACCCGATCACCACACTGGAGGCGGCGGGTTACGTGGACGTCGTCGAGGGCCTCGACGAGTTCACCTACTCGTTCGACCAGCGCGAGGGCAACCTCGACCACGCCCTGCTGTCGGCGGGCGCCGCCGCCAAGGCCACCGGGGTCGACATCTGGCAGGTGAACGCCGCCGAGCCGTTCGCCTATCAGTACGACTCCGGCGTGGCGAGCCTGTACGCCCCGTACCCGTACCGGGCGAGCGACCACAACCCGATCGTCGTCGGGTTCGACGCCGTCCCGCCGCTCGGCACCGACGTCAGCCTCGCCGACGTCCTGGCCGAGGACTCGTTCGTCGACCGGAACCCCGACGACTACGACTTGCTGGAGGTCGCGGTCCGGCGGGTGCTGGCCGAGCGGCCGGACTCCGCGGTCGGCGTGCTCGCCGACCCCACGGTGCCGGTCACGGCCTTCCTGCCGACCGACGCCGGGTTCCTCGCCTCGCTGAGCGAGTACCTGCCGTTCCGGGTCCGCACCGAGCTGGGTGGGCTGATCGGGCTGTACCTGCTGGATGTCGACGCCCTCGAGCAGGTGCTGCTCTATCACGTCGTGCCCGGGGCGACGCTGGATTCCACGGCGGTCCTCGCCTCGGACGGCGCGGTCCTCACCACGGCCCAGGGCGGCACGGTCGAGGTCGACGTCACCGACGGCACGATCACGCTGATCGACGCGGGCACCCGGTTCACCGACCCCGTCGTCGGGCAGCCGGATGTCAACGCCGGGCAGGTGCAGATCGGCCACGGCGTCGACCGGGTGCTGGTCCCGTTCGACGTGAGCCCGCTGCGGCTGCGGGACCTGCTGCGCCCTTAGCCGGTGCCGCGTACGCCCGCGGCCCCGGCCCCCCGTGCGGGGGCCGGGGCCGCGGGCGTCGGGGCGGGCCTCAGTGCCCGCGGCGGTCCCGGTACACCTGGATGACCGCCGGGCGCGGCCCGTCGAAGCCGTCGTCCAGATAGGGGAAGCCGGAGCCGGGAGCGGTGTACGACGCGCCCTCGACGTCGCCGGGGTGCTGCACCGCGACGAACACCGAGCCGTCGTCGCTGTCGATGATCGGCCCGCAGGTCTCCGCCCCGGTCGGGACGGCGAGGAACTGCTCGACCTTGCCCCGTTCCGGGCCCTCGGCCGCGACCCGGTGCAGGGCGTCGTTGAGGCCGATGGTGCCGGGCTGGCCGTCGGTCGAGATCCACAGGTTCCCGGCGCCGTCGAAGGCGACGTTGTCGGGGCAGGAGATCGGCGAGACGGGTCCGGTGTAGCCGCCGAAGTAGACCGGGATGGTCGGGTCGTCCGGGTCGCCGCACACGAGGATGAGGTTCCACGTGAACGTGGTCGACCGGACGTCGTCGCCGTCCTCGATCAGCTCGACCACGTGGCCGTCCTTGTTGGCCGGCCGCGGGTTGGCCTCGTCGACCTGGTCGGCGGTGCGCCGGGTGTTGTTCGTGCAGGCGATGTAGACCTTGCCGGTCGCGGGACTGGGCTGGACGTCCTCGGGCCGGTCCATCTTCGTCGGCTGCACCGCGTCGGCGGCCAGCCGCGTGAAGACCAGGACCTGCTCGACGGTGAAGCCGGGGACCTTGGACTGCCCGTCCTCGACCAGCGGGATCCACTCGCCGGTGCCGTCGAAGACGCCGTCCTCGGTGCCGTCGCCGGTGAACCGGGCGACGTACAGGTTCCCCTCCGACAGCAGCCGCTTGTTGCGACGGCGCGCCCGCTCACCCTCCCGCGGGTCGAACTTCCGGGCCGAGACGAATTTGTACACGTAGTCGAACCGCTCGTCGTCGCCCAGGTACGCCGCGACGTGGCCGGTGCGCCCGACCCGGATGGTGGCGCCCTCGTGCTTGAACCGTCCCAGGGCGGTGTGCTTGACGGGCGCCTCGTCGGGAGCGAAGGGGTCGACCTCGACGATGTAGCCGAACCGGTTGACCTCGTTCGGCTCCACCGAGCCGTCGAACCGCGGCTCGACCAGCTCGAACAGCGAACCGGTGGTGCCGATGCCGTAGCGGGCGAACTCCGGCGTCGCCGCCTGCTCGGGTGTGGCCTTGAAGTACTGGTTCCAGTTCTCCTCGCCCGACAGCACCGTGCCCCACGGCGTGGTGCCGCCGGCGCAGTTGTTGAGCGTCCCGAAGACCGTGCGTCCCTCGGGGTCGGCGCCGGTGCGAAGGGACGCCGCCCCGGCCGCCGGGCCGTCCACGGCGAACGCGGTCCGGAAGTGGATCCGGCGGTTGCGGGGGTCGTCCAGGTTCGGGTCCACCTGCCAGGGCCGGCCGCGCCGGCGCCGGCGGACGGTCACGACGGACAGGCCGTGCGCGTACATGAGGATCTCGACGTTGCGGCGCAGCGTCTCGTCGACGACCGCCGGGTCCCAGTCCGGGAGCATGAGCTCGGGGTTGACGTACTCGTGGTTCGCCACGAGCAGGGCGTACTCCCAGCCTTTCCAGCGCTCGCGGGTGGGGATGATCGTGAGGTAGTCGTTGTTGTACCCGAACTGCGCGGCCTGGGCCTCCGGCGACTGGTTCGCCGCGTCGAAGGCGGGGGCGCCGTGCAGGACCGGGTCACCCCAGGCGATGATCGGGGCCCACGCCCAGCCGTCGGGCACGACGACGTCGTCGACCGTGTTGGGGACGGGCTCGATGGGGTCGAAGCGGACCGTCCGCTCCCGGTCGAACTCGTAGCCGGGCACGGGCTCGCCGTCGTGGCCCCCACCGTGCGCCGCGGCCGGCGCGGCGGTGGAGAGCGCGGCCGCCCCGGCCACGGCGGCCAGGCCGCCGGCCATCACCGTGCGCCGCTTGAGCACGTGGGCGACGACGTCCGGGAAGTACGAGGTCTCGGTCGTGTTGGGCGCCGGGTGGGCGCAGGCGTCAGCGCACTTGTAGTGGCAGACGGTGGCGCTGCGGCTGCCCTTGGTGTGCCCGGACATGGGCAGGAGCCGGCGGGTTCCGGGGGCGAGGGTCACAGATCCTCCACGGCTGATCCAGAGAGAGTGGACCTGTCGAGTGGACCCGCAGGCAGGGAGACCGACCAGGGGTCCAGCGGTGAACACTCGGTGAACAACCGGCTACCTGGAGTCGAACCCCTGCTCGGCTCAGTCGGTCATGAGGAGATCCGCGATGCGGCTGTCGCGCTCGGCCAGGGCCTCGGTGAGGAGGTCGGCTCGCCGGCGCTGGGCCTCGGCGAGGGCCCGGGCCTCGTCGAGCTGGCGCTGACCCGCGGCGACCTCCCTCTCCAGGGCCGTGATCCGGTCGCGGTGGGCGGTGATGGTGGTCTCCAGCGCCTCGATGGCCGCCGTCTCCAGCCGGGCCATCTCGAGGTCCTTCTTGTCGGACAGTTCCGCCAGCGTGGCCCGCAGCTCCGTCACCTCCGTGCGGCACGCCCACAGTCGTCGCTCCGCCGCGTCCAGCGTCCGGCGGTCCCCGACCGCGCTCTCCGGCGAGGCGCCGCCCTCCCCGGTGCCGGGTGGACCTGTGGTCGGCGTGGGGGCCGGCGTGGGGGTCAGCCCGGCGGACGTCGGGGCGGGGCGACGGCGCGGCCAGGCGAAGCGTCCGAGCAGCACGCCCACCACGAGGGCGACGACGAGGAGCAGGGCCGCCTCGCCGGCGACGTAGAGCAGGCCCGCGGTCACGGGGTCGCCTCCGGCACGACCTCGACCCTGCGGTTGGCCGCCCGGCCGTCTGCGGTGTCCTCGGGGGCCACCGGTCGGGTGTCGGCGTACAGGGCGATCTCCATCCGGTCCCCGGGCACGCCCCGGGACATCAGGTGGGCGCGCACCGCGTCCGCCCGCTGCCGGGACAGCCGCCAGTTGGACTCCGGTGACCCCGTGCCGTCGGTGTGGCCCTCGATGACGACCCGGACCTCCGGGTACGCGAGCAGGTGGTCGACGACGGCCGTGAGTTCAGCCTGCGCCACGGGCGACAGCTCCGCGACGGCGTCGTCGAACCGCACCGTCGTCGGCGGCAGCGCCGGGACGTCCGGCGCCGGGACCGGGCCGGCGTCCGGTGGCGCAGGGGTCGGGACGGCGGCGGCGTCGGACGGGGCGGGCATGTCCACCCGGACGTCGGTGACCACCGATCGGGTCCCCCGGATCCCCCGGACGACGTCGGCCGCCCGGGCGGCCGCCTCGAGGTCCACCGCGGTCCCGCTGACCCGGGCGTCCCGGCCGTCGTAGTCGACCGTCACCGGGATGCCGGTGGCGGCGAGGGCCGCCTGCGCCTCGCTCGTCAGCCTGGTCTCGACACCGCGCGCGATCCCCAGGGCTGCCGCCGCCAGGGCTGCCGTCCCGAGCACGGCAGCCAGGGCGCCGGCGATCACGACGACCGGTGCGCGTCGGCGTGGTCGGGGGCTCGGCCCCGGTTCTGCCATGGTCATCGGGTGTCAGCGCTCATTTCTCTCAGTGACAAAAGAGTCACTTTCAGTTCGCGAGGTGTGGCGCTCGGGGACGCCTGTCTTGGATAGCGGGAACGATGCCCTTTCATGCGCATCCGACCCTTGCGCGTTCTTCCGGGGCACTGCAAGGGTCCACGCGGCCGGGCACGGATCCGGCCGTCAGGACATGCGATGAGGCTGGCGCATGTACCCCCTGGCACGGAAGACCGGGCGACCGGCGCGCCGGTCCGGGGACCCGACACCCACCCACCCGGCCGTCGGCCACCGACGGCCTCCGGACAGAGGGAGCATCGGCGATGAGCAAGCAGGAGGACCTGCTGAGGATCACCGGCGGCATCCGGCGGTCCATCCCGGAACTGCACGGCGTCATGATCGCCTCGATCGACGGCCTGGCGCTCGCCCACGACTTCCCCGAGTCCGAGGCCGAGGCGGTGGCCGCGATGGCGGCGACCGCGCTCGGGCTGGGGCAGCGGATCTCGGAGCGCGCCAAGGTCGGCGGGTTGCTGGAAGCCGTCGTGCGCGGCCAGTACGGCTACTTCGTGGTGTACGGGGCGGGGGAGTCGGCGGTCCTCGTCATGTCGGGGCCGACCAACGCCAACCTCGGTCTCATGCGGATCGAGGCCCGGACCGCCGCGGCGCAGATCACCCAAGTGCTCAACTGAGGAGTCGCGAGGCGGTGACGACACTCATGGACCTCACTGACATCGCACGGGCGGCCGTCGAGCAGGTCCCCCCGGGGCGGCGCTTCCGGCAGTCGGACAGCGACGTCATCACGGGCCAGCGGGACCTGCTGCTGGGCCTCGAGCAGGACCTCGTGGCGAGCTTCTACGACACCCTGTTCGCCCACCCGCCCACCGCGGCCGTCTTCACCGAGGGCGAGCGACCGACCCGCGAGGACCAGCTCGCCCACTGGTGGCGCCGGACGGTGACCGGGCCGCACGACGAGCGGTACTTCGCGTGGATGGCGATGGTCGGGCTGGTCCATGTGGTCCGGGGGGTGAGCAACCCCATGATGCTGGCGATGAAGGACCACGTCGTGGACTTCGTCGTCGACCGCACGCAGGAGGCGGGGTTGCACCCGGAGGAGGCCGACGAGCTGGCAGCGGCGTTCGGTCGGCTGTTCTCGACGATCGCGGTCATCATCGCGTTCGGATACGACCGCGCGGTCACCGACGCGCTCTACTCGGTCGCGGGCATGCCCGAGGCGCTGCTCACCCGGCTGCGCACCCAGGAAGCCCTGGCCTCCCTGGCACGGGCTCGCCAGGCCGGGGTGAGCTGAACCCGGATCACCGGGACGAAAGTCCCTGATTGCCGATATCGTCCGAGCTCACGCGGTCGCACCGGCGGACCCGTTGCGAGGAGCCCCCGATGTCCCCCACCCGCCCCACGCTCGGCCCGATGGTCGACGCGGTCTGCTTCCAGTACCTCCGCTTCCATGCCGAGGAGGTCGTGGGCCGGGTGTCGGTCGTGGCCGCGGGTCGCCGCCGCGGGTACGACGTCATCGTCGAGAAGGGCCTGCGGGCGTCCCCGCCGACGGGGCGAAGCTCACCGAGGTGCTCGATGGCGTGCTGGGTCTCGGCGGCACCCGGTTGTGCATGGTGCGCTCCGTCGCACAGGTCGACAAGGGGACCTTCGAGGTCCGGATCTTCGAGGGGGCATGCACCATGGGCCGCCGGTCGGACGAGCCGGTGTGCGCCTACACCCTCGGCGTCTTCATGGGCGCGCTGCAGGCGATCCTGGGCGCCCCGATGCGCGGGCACGAGACCCGGTGCGAGGCCATGGGTGCCGAGGAGTGCGTCTACCTGATCCGGCCCGTGGTCTGACGCCGCCCGGGACCCGGCAGCTGACCCACCAGCCGCCGGGCCGTGATGCGGGACTGGCGCAGCAGTAGTCCGAGGTTGACCCGGGCGGGCGCCGACACGGCGAGCACGTGCCCGTTCCCGACCGCCACCACGCACACGACCGACTCCGAACTCCGGATGACGCAGTCGATGAAGTCGCCGCCCCCCACGGTCGCGCCGACCTGACTGCCCAGGGCGAGGACGGCGGCGGTCATGGCGGCCTCGTGCGGTTCGCTGAGGGCCGCCTGGCGGTCGGTGACGAGCGGGAGGCCGTCGCTCGTGGCGAGCATGACCCGGTGGACGGCGGGCACGTCGTCGCGCAGGTCGTCCAGGGCGGCCGCGATGAGCACGTGCGACGGCGGCGGGTTGGTGCTGGCCCTCGTCACGCCCAGGGCTCCGGCGCCGTGACGGCGGCACGGCCGGCGTCGCCGGTCGCCTGCCGCTGCTTGATGATCTCCACGAAGAGCATGATGAGGACCTGGACGGACGAGGCGCGCTGCCGCGGGTCGCAGGCGATGATCGGCACGTCAGCCCCGATCCCGAGCGCGCTGCGGATCGCCGGGAGGTCCTGGCCGGGGGAGCTGCGGTTGGCGGCGATCACGCGCGGCAGGCCCCGCCCGGCCGCCAGCACCCGGTCGACGTCGGCGGCCTCGGGCCAGGTCGACGGGTCGCTGGCATCCACCAGGAGGACGCAGCCCAGGGCGCCGTGCCCGAGGATTCGCCACATGAACTCGAAGCGCGCCTGACCGGGGATGCCGAAGAGCAGCAGCTCGACCCCGTCGTCCGGGCCGTCGGTGACCGCGAACCGGCCGAAGTCCATGGCTGCGGTGGTGGCCGGCTTGCGGTCGCTGTCCTCGCTGGTGACGGTCTCGGTCGAGATGACGTCGCGGTCGGCCACGGTCCGGATGAACGTGGTCTTGCCCGCGGCGAATGGCCCGGCAACGACGATCTTCATGGAGGTCCGCGAGGGTGGCCGGACGACGTGGCGGCGGGATGACCGACCGAGTGGGTGGCCGGCGAGGTCCGTGAGGGGCGCCCGGGTCAGAGCGACATCATCGACGTCATTCCATGTCACAGTCCGGCCACCGAATCCTCTCCACCGTGCAGGACTTCCAGCGCCGCAGAGGAATGTACCCCCGAAGGGCGCTGTCGGTGACCTGACAACCCCAGTTGGGGTACAGGGTATTGCCGTCCGGACGGTTGAGCAAGGCTGTGATCAGGTGACCTGTAGTCGTCCTTAATCACTTTGAGTTACCAATTTGGCCACTGGCAAAGGCTTCCACAACGTCTCCCGGGGGCGAGTGGCGCCGCGCCGTCCGGTGGCCGTCTGCCGGTGAACGGCGGGGCTGCCGCCCATACTGGGTACGCGTCGGGACCGGGTCGGAGGTGAGGCGTGCCGGGGCAGCCAGACGGGCCGGCGGCGGTCGCAGCTCCCCGCCACCGCCGCAGCCGCTCCGGTGGCCGCCGGATCGTGGCCCTGGCCGTGGCCGTGGGCTTCGTCGCCGTGCTGCCGTTCCTCGCCGACCTCGGTCGCGACCCGGACGCCACGGGCGGCGGGCCGCAGCCGGACGCGGTCGGCGTCCGCGGTACGCCGCCCCCGCAGGTGGTCGTCACGACGCCGCTGCCGTCGGCACCGGCGGCCGGCGCGGCGCCGCTGCCCGCCCCCTCCCTGCTCACGGCCCCATCGGCCTCGTCGGCTTCGTCCGAGTGGACGAACCCCGACTTCCCGCCGCCGGGCAGGGGCGCGGCGACCTCCCCCCTGGGCAGCCCGAGCCCACCGCCCGGCGGCAGCGAGTCCTACGTCTTCACCGCCACCCAGGACGATCGCGCCACGCCCATCGCCTACGACCCGTGTCGTCAGCTGCGCTACGTCGTCCGCCCCGACCACGCCCCGCCCGAGGCCGACGCCCTGCTGCAGGACGCCTTCACCGCGGTGGAGCGGGCGACGGGCCTTCGGCCCACGCTCGTCGGCGCCACGGACGAGGCCCCGGCACTCGAGCGGCGGCCGTACCAGCCGGACCGGTACGGCCAGGCCTGGGCCCCGATCCTGGTGGCTTGGGTGACGCCCGAGGAGGTGCCGGAGGTCGCCGGGGACGTGCTCGGCCTCGCGGGCAGCGTGTCCGCGCGGGCCGGCGACCTGCCGGCGGTCTACGTGTCGGGGACCGTGTACCTCGACGGCCCCCAGCTCGCCGAGCTGTACGCGCGCCCGGGCGGGCGGGACCTGGTCCGCTCGACCCTGGAGCACGAGCTGGGCCACCTCGTGGGCCTCGGCCACGTCGACGACGCCACCCAGCTCATGTACCCCCGCGCGACCGGGCAGGTGCGGACGTTCCAGGCCGGCGACCTGGCGGGCCTGGCGCTCCTGGGCTCGGGGCCGTGCGTCCCCGAGCTGTGACGCAGGCGGGGACCGCCCGCTCGGAGCCTGTCTCGGAGGTCGCGCGGTGAGGTGTGGTGGGATCGTGCTGGGTCGCGCGAGGGCGGGTCCGGTCGCCGACAGGCCGGCAGCAGGCCGCCCTTCACAGATTTGTAGGTTCTGCACAGCGTCCGGGACACCACTCCGGTCCCCACCCCCACCCCACCCCACCCCACCCGAAACGGGCTCTCAGGCGACTCGCCGGGCCGGACCGCCTCCGCCGGGCACCACGAGGACCCCGGGCGCGCGCCGCCGGTCGGCGGCGAACCGGCGGGTCACCCCCTCCGACACGCGGTCGACGTCACCCGCCCGGCACAGCACCACCGCCGAGCCCCCGAAGCCGCCGCCGGTCATCCGCGCCCCCAGCGCGCCCGCGTCCTCGGCGGCCTCGACGACGGCGTCGAGCTCGGGGCTCGACACCCGGTAGTCGTCGCGCAGCGAGGCGTGCGAGGCGGTCAGCAGCGGTCCCAGCTCACCGGCGCGACCCCTCGCGAGCAGGTCCGCCGCCCGCCGGACCCGGTCGATCTCGGTGACGACGTGCCGGGCCGCCGCCTGCTGCCCGGGATCGGCCAGCCGCGACAGCGCCTCGAGCAGCGACCCCGGCGCCACCTCGCGCAGGGTGGCCACGCCGAGCGCCCGGGCCGCGACCATGGACAGGGTCCGCCGGTCGCCGTACTCGCCGCCGGCGTGGGTGTGGTGGGCCCGGGTGTCGACGACCACGAGCGAGAGGCGCTCGGCCGCCAGCGGCTCGTCCAGCGGCAGGTGGGCCACCGACCAGTCGCCGCAGTCGAGCAGCAGCGCGTGGCCCGCGCGCGCCCGCAGGGCGACCGACTGGTCCATGCCGCCGGTGCCCGCCCCGGCGATCTCGTTCTCCGCCCGGATGCAGGCCTTGGCCAGCGCCGCCCGGCCGGCATCGTCCTCGGCCGTGGCGCCGGGCAGGTCCAGCAGCTGCGCGTACGCCACGGCGACCGCGCACTCCAGTGCCGCGGAACTCGACAGTCCGGCCCCGGCGGGAACCGCGCCATCCACCCACAGCTGCGCGCCTGGCACCCGGTGACCCGCCCGCGCCAGCGCCCACGGCACCCCGACCGCGTACCCGTGCCAGTCGTCCACCGCGCCGGGTCCGACGTCGGCGAGTCGGCCGTCGAACATCCCGCCCCGCTGGGACGAGCCCACGACCAGCCGGTCGTCGTCCCGCAGCGAGCACGCCACCGCGCACCCCACTGGCAGCGCGACCGGCAGCACGAGGCCGTCGTGGTAGTCGACGTGCTCTCCGATGAGGTTGACCCGCCCGGGCGCCCACCAGACGCCGGCGGGTTCCCGGCCGAACGCCTCGCGGAACCGGGCGGCGACGGCGCCCGCCTGCGCCGCCGGGTCGGGCACCGGCAGGCACGCCGCGTCGGCCCCCGCCGTCACGGCGTCACCTCGAGCACCTCGCGCAGCCGGTCGGCGATCCGCTCGGGCGTGGTGTCGGAGATCCAGGCCCCGGCCGCCGACTCCGAGCCCGCGAGGTACTTGAGCTTGCCGGGGGCGCGGAGGATCGAGAACACCTGCAGGTGCAGGCGCGGCAGCCGGTCCGGGGTCTCGCGCCCGGCGAGCGGCGCGGCGAACCAGCCGGCGATGTAGGGCAGGGTGACCGGCGCCGCCGGCCCGCCCGGGTCGTCGGCCGGCGGGGCCACGAAGAACCGGTCGAGGGCACGCAGCAGCCGCGGGTACGCCGTCGACATCTCCTCGCGCTCGGCGTCGTCCAGGCCGGCGACGTCCAGGACGTGGCGGTGCGGGACGAGGTGCAGCTCGACGGGCCAGCGGGCCGCGGCCGGCACGAAGGCCGTCCAGTGCGCGCCGGTCCACAGCACCCGTCGCCCGGACCGGCACTCCGCCGCCAGGACGTCGCCCAGCAGGTCGCGACCGGTCGCCGCGTGATGCTCGGCGGCGCGGGCGACGTGCTGGGCGGTGCGCGGGGCCGGGTAGGGGTAGGCGTAGATCTGACCGTGGGGGTGCGAGAGGGTCACCCCGATCTCCCGGCCGCGGTTCTCGAAGCAGAACACCTGCGCCACCCCGTCCAGCGCCGACAGCTCGGCGGTCCGGTCCGCCCACGCCTCGACGACGGTCCGGACCCGGTGCGGCGGCAGGGCCGAGAACGAGGCGTCGTGGTCGGAGGTGAAACACACGACCTCGCACCGGCCGGCCGCGGGGCGCTCCGGCCACAGCGCCTCGCCGTCGACGGCGACCGCCCGTCCGGGATCGCGGCGGGTCAGGGCCGGGAAGCGGTTCTCGAAGACCACGACGTCGTAGTCGGCCGCGGGGATCTCCGACGGCAGGCCCGACCGGGTCGGGCACAGCGGGCAGACCTCCCGTGGGGGCAGGAACGTCCGGTCCATCCGGTGCGAGGCCATGGGCACCCACTCGCCGGTCAGCGGGTCGCGGCGCATCCGGGCCCCGCCGACGGCGGGTGGCAGCGGGCGGGTGTCCGCGCCGGGCCGGGGGCCCGGTGCGGACGCCCACGGCTCGGTGTCGTCGAAGTAGATCAGATCGCGGCCGTCCGCGAGCTGCACGGCGTGCCGTCCCCGGGTCACGGCCCCGGTCCCGGCGTCGCCACGTCGTCCCCGGCATCGGGGGTGGTCCCCCGCGCGCCGACCGAGGCCACGACGAGGCGCCCGACCAGCGCTCCGATCGCCTCCTGCTCGTCCCGGCCGAGGCCGTCGTCGGTGACGAACACGTCGACGTCCTCCAGGCGCAGGATCGTCATGAGCCCGACCAGCCCGAACTTCGCGCTGTCCGCAACCACGACGGTCTGCCCGGCCGCCGCCACCAGCGCGCGGTCCGTGGCCGCCTCGACCATGTTGGGCGAGGTGCACCCGGTGCGGGTGCCGAACCCGTGGACCCCGAGGAACAGCAGGTCCACGTGCAGGTCCCGGAGCGCCGCCGTCGCCACCGGCCCGACCAGGGCGTCCGAGGGGGTCGGCGAGCCGCCCGTGACGACCAGGGTCCGATCGCGCCGATCCGGCTCGTGCAGCTCGGTCACCACCGGCAGGGAGTTGGTCACCACGGTGAGGTCGGCCACGTCCCGCAGCGCCCGGGCCACCGCCAGCGTGGTCGTCCCACCGGACAGCGCCACCGAGGCCCCCGCCCCCACCAGCCCCGCGGCCTCCGCGGCGATGGCGGCCTTCTCCGCGTGCTGGGCGGTGGACTTCGTCGTGAAGGACGGCTCGTGACTGGAGTGCGGCGCCCCCGCCAGGGTGGCCCCGCCGTGGACCCGGAGCACGAGGCCGCGGTCCGCGAGCACGGCGATGTCGCGGCGCACCGTCATCTCGGAGACGCCCAGCATGTCGACGATCTCCCCGACCCGGATCCCGCCGGTGCGGCGGACGTGGTCGAGGATGCGCTCCTGCCGCTGCCGGGCGAGCACCGCTCAACCCTCGCGGACCACCGCGACGGCGCCCGGCGCGACCGTCAGGGGGGAGTCGGCGCCGCAGGCGGCGCCGGTCACGAGGTCGACCCCGCGGACGTCGAGCGTGACTCCCTCGCCCGGGTGGTCGAGGACGAAGAGGTACGACGTCCCGTCCGCGGCTCGCCGGCGGACCGCCTCGACGCCCGGCGGCAGCCCGGCCAGGACCGGGGCGGCCGCGGTCCCGGCCAGCAGCGCCGCCGTCACCCGGTCGGCACCCGCCGCGTCGAGGCGGGTCGCGACGTACCAGGCCTGTCCGCCCGCCTCCCCGACCGCCCGCCTCGTCACGGCGGGGGAGCCGGCCGCCGGGCCGTCGGCGAACCAGGCCAGCACCTGCGTGCCGGCTGTGGCGCGGCCGCGCTCGGTCCAGATCCGCCCGGCCAGCCCGTCACCCAGCTCGCCGGCCAGCGCCGCGGACCCCCCGGGCAGCAGCGGGGCGAACTCCTCGACCCGCACGCCGAGCAGGTCGCGGAACGCGCCCGGGTAGCCGCCGAGGTGGACGTGGTCGCGTTCGTCGACGATCCCGGAGAAGTACGTGACGAGGACCCGGACCCCGGCCGCCACGGCCGCCGCCACCCGCCCGGCCGCCGCCTCGCTCACGACGTGCGTCGCCGGGAGCACGACGGCGGCGTAGGCGGTGAGGTCGGCGGGAGCCCCGTGTGCGCCGGTCTCGAGGTTGACGACGTCGCACGTGACGCCGGCCCGCCACAGCGCGTCGTACCAGGTGGCCACCTCGTCGGCGTAGCGGTGCAGCTGGGTCGGGGTCGACGGCGCGTCGGTCGCCCACCACGACGGCCAGTCGTGGACCAGCGCGACCGGGGCCTCGACCCGGCTGCCGGCGACCTCGGTGATCGCGGCCAGCACCCGGCCCAGCTCGACGGCCTCGCGCCACAGCCGGCTGTCGCGCCCGGCGTGCGGGACCAGCGCCGAGTGGTACTTCTCCGCCCCGGCCCGGGACTGCCGCCACTGGAAGAAGCCCACGGCGTCGGCGCCCCGGGCGACGTGGGCGAGGCTGTTCCGCAGCAGCTCGCCCGGCTCCTTGGCGGGGTTGACCGGCTGCCAGTTGACCGCGCTCGCCGAGTGCTCCATGAGCACCCAGGGCGCCCCGCCCGCCAGCCCGCGGGTGACGTCGGCGGAGCGGGACAGCTCGAGGTGGGGTTGTTCGTAGCCCTGCCACAGGTAGTGGTCGTTGCTCACGACGTCCTGGTGCGGCGCCCAGCGCCAGTAGTCCATGCCCGTCACGTGGTCCATGACCATGACGTTCGTCGTGACCGGCACCCCCGGGCTCAGCCGGTGGAGCACCTCTCGCTCGGCCAGGTGCTGGGCGAGCACCGCGTCCGAGCAGAACCGCCGCCAGTCGAGGACGTGGCCCGGGTTGGGGACCGCGGTGGTCGCCCGGGGCGGCAGGACGTCGGCGAGGTCGGTGTAGCGCTGGGACCAGAAGGTCGTGCCCCAGGCGTCGTTGAGGGCGTCGAGGTCGCCGTGGCGGTCCATCAGCCAGCGGCGGAAGTGCGCGGCCGAGGCGTCGCTGTAGCTGTCGACGTTGTGGCAGCCCAGCTCGTTGTTGACGTGCCACATCGCCAGGGCCGGATGGTCGCGGTAGCGCTCGGCGAGGCGGGTGACGAGGGCGAGGGAGCGCTCGCGGAAGGCCGGCGCCGACGGGCACCAGGTCTGCCGCGACCCGTGCGTGAGGCGCACCCCGTCCCGGGTCACCGGCAGCGCCTCCGGGTGCACCCGGGCGAACCAGGGCGGTGGCGAGGCGGTGGCGGTGGCCAGGTCGACCGCGATGCCGGCATCACCGAGGCGGTCCATCACCCGGTCCAGCCACCCGAACTCGAACTCGCCCGGCCGGGGCTCGAGCAGCGCCCACGCGAACACCCCGACGGTGACGAACCCGACCCCGGCCTCGGCCATCAGCACGAGGTCCTCGTCGAGGGTGGCGCCCGGCCACTGCTCGGGGTTGTAGTCGCCTCCGAGGACCACCCTGTCCGTCGGCCACGCCCGCATCCCCGCATCCTCCCACCACGGACGCCCGTCCGGTCAACCAGGACCGCGCATATCCCACCATGGCCCACCAGGCGCCGATCGGTCGGCGGATTCGAGCGCTCCACACCGCCCCGCAGACACTCTGTGACGGATTCCGAAGGGCTGCCATGATGACGCCGATGTCCACCGCCGCCGGCCCCCGCCGCCTGTTCTCGGGGATGCAGCCCACGTCGGACTCGCTGCACCTCGGGAACTACCTCGGGGCGCTGGTCCACTGGGTGTCCCTGGCGCGCACCCACGAGGCGTACTGCTGCGTGGTCGACCTCCACGCCATCACCGTCGACGTCGACCCGGCCGTGCTGCGGGACCGGACCCGGCGCACCGCCGCCCAGTACGTCGCGGCCGGCATCGACCCCGAGCGGTCGGTCCTGTTCGTGCAGAGCCACGTGGCCGAGCACGCCCAGCTCGCCTGGGTGCTGTCGTGCCTCACCGGTTTCGGCGAGGCGAGCCGGATGGTGCAGTTCAAGGACAAGTCCGCCCGCTCCGGCGCCGACCGGGTGTCGGTCGGGCTCTTCACGTACCCGATCCTCCAGGCCGCGGACATCACCCTGTACGACGCCCACGTCGTGCCGGTCGGCGAGGACCAGCGCCAGCACCTCGAGCTCACCCGCGACCTGGCGCAGCGGGTGAACGCCCGGTTCGGCGAGACCCTCACGGTGCCTGAGCCGCACATCGTGCGCGCCACCGCCAAGATCATGGACCTGCAGGATCCGACGGCGAAGATGAGCAAGTCGGTGCCGGGCGCCGGGATCCTCGATCTGCTCGACGACCCGCCGGTGATCCGCAAGCGGATCCGCAGTGCCGTCACCGACACCGAGCGGGACGTCCGCTACGACCCCGAGGCCAAGCCGGGCGTGTCGAACCTGCTGACCATCCTCGCCTCGTTCACCGGCCGCACCCCGGAGGAGGTGGCCGCGGACTACGCGGGCAAGGGGTACGGGGACCTCAAGGCCGACGTCGCCGACGCCACGGTCGACGGGCTGGCCCCGCTGCGCGAGCGGGCCGGGGAGCTCCTCAAGGACCCGGCGGAGCTGGACCGGCTGCTCGCCGACGGGGCCGCGCGGGCGCGCGAGCACGCGGCCCTCACTCTGGCCCGGGTCCACGAACGGGTCGGCTTCGTGCCGCCCGCCCCGGCCGCAGCGGGGGGGAGTCGCAGGTGAGCGCCCGGCCCGGACACTCCCCGGCTGCCGAGGACCCTCCCGACGGGCTGGTCGTCGGCGTCGCCATCGCGATCCCCGAGCCGTTCGGGGCCGAGCTCACGGCATGGCGGGCCCGCTTCGGTGACCCCCGGGCCGTCGGCGTCCCGGCCCACATCACCCTCGTGCCCCCGACCGCCATCGCGGACGTGCCGCTGATCGACGTCGAGGCGCACCTCGTCACGGCCCTGGCCGGCGCCCGGCCGTTCGATGTCCGCCTGGCCGGGACGGGCTCGTTCCGGCCGGTGTCGCCGGTCGCCTTCGTTCGGGTGGAGACCGGCGCCGCCGGGTGCGAGGACCTGCAGCGCCGGGTCAACACCGGCCCGCTGGACCGGGAGCCGGCCTATGGCTACCACCCGCACGTGACGGTCGCCCAGGCGGTGCCCGACCATGTGATCGACGGCGCGCTCCAGGTCCTCGGTGGGTGGTGCTGCGGGTTCACCGTCGAGCACGTGACCCTGTACAAGCACCACGACGACCGGGTCTGGCGGCCGGTGTCCGAGGTCAAGCTGCCGCGCGTCTGAGCCGGGACTCCGGCACGATCGGCGTCGTGCGTGCGCTCGTGGCCGTCGCGACCCGGTGGGCCGGCCGGGTCAACTCCTCGCTGCCCCTGCGGGTGTGGAACCGGTTGACGGAGGTCCGGGGGACCGTCCTCGTCAAGGGCATCGCCTACTCGGCGTTCTTCTCGGTGTTCCCGATCCTCGCGCTCGGGTTCGTGGGCTTCGGCCTCGTGCTGCAGTCCCGGCCGGCCCTTCGGGAGCGCCTCGTCGCGGACGTCACGCTCTCCCTCAACGAGAACGTCCCCGGGCTGGTCCGCACCGCGGACAACCCGGCGGGCCTCGTCGAGCCGGTCACCCTGGTCGCGGAGGTGTCGAGCGGCGGTCTGCTGACGCCCACCGCCGTCGTCGCCGTCGTCGCTCTCGTGTGGGCGGCGCTGGGCTGGGTGGGTGCGCTGCGCCTCGGGATCCGGGCGGCCATGCACTTGCCGGTGGCGGACTTCCACCCGGTGTGGGCCAAGGCGCGGGACCTGCTGATCGGCCTGCTCATCGGAGGTGCCGCCGTGGTCTCGGCGGTGGCGTCGGTCGGTGTCAACACCGCGACGGGTGCGGCGCTCGAGATCGCCGGGGCCGCGCGGGGCGACTGGTCCCAGGCCGTGGTGCTGGTGGTGTCGTTCGTCGTGGTCGCGGTGTTCGACACACTGCTCTTCTCCCTGCAGTACAAGCTCCTGGCGGCCGCGCCCCTGCCCCGGCGGTACGTCCTGCGGGCGTCGGTCGCCGCCGCGCTGGCCTTCGGGGTGCTCAAGCAGCTGGCGGGCGTGCTGCTGGCGAACGTCGGGACGTCGGTCACCACGAGTGTCGTCGCGGCTGCCGGCAGCGTGCTCGCGCTGCTGATCTGGATGAATCTGGTGGCCCGCATCACGCTGCTCGGCGCGGCGTGGGCGGGCCTCATGGCCGACGAGGCCGCGGCCCGGGCCGCGGCCGCCGAGCCACGGGACGAGCCGGTGGCCGCGGCGGTGTCGGCACCTGCCGACGGACACCGGGGCCCGACGGGCCGGGCCGAGGACCGGGTGGTCCTCGCGGCCGGCGTCATCCTCGGAGCGACCGTCGCGGTCGGGGTGCGTGCCGTGGCCGCGGCCACGGCGGCCACCGGGCGGGTGCTCATGCCACGCCCGCCGGGCGGAACTGGACGCTGACCCGGGGGCCGACCGGCCTGGCCGTCTTCGGCACCGCGTGCTCCCAGGTGCGCTGGCAGGACCCGCCCATGACCACGAGGTCGCCGTGGCCGAGGGCGAATCGCAGCGATTCCCGGCCGGGACGGTCGGTGGCGTCGCCGTCGCCGCCGTCGCCGCCGTCACGGACGCGGGGGCGCAGGGCCAGCACCCGCGGCGAGCCGAAGGACACGATCGCCACCATGGTGTCCTGCCGCGACCCCCGGCCGTGGGTGTCGCCGTGCCAGGCGACCGAGTCCCGGCCGTCGCGGTAGAGGCACATCCCCGCCGTGACGAACGGCTCGCCGAGCTCGTCCCGGTAGTGGCGCGACAGCAGGTCGCGGGCCTGCGCCAACACCGGGTGCGGCAGGCGGGCGGAGCCGCCGTACCAGCACAGCAGCCGGGGCACCGCGACCTCGGCGTCGTACATCTCGCGCCGCTCGGCGCGCCAGGGCACCTCGCTCAGCAGCACGTCGAACACCTCGTCGGAGCCGCCGACCCAGCCCGGCAGGTGGTCGACCCAGGCGCCGCCGGTGAGCACCGTCCGGCGCCCGCCGGTCAACTCGCCCAGCGCCGGAGCGGCGAGGTCGAGCATCGACGGCTGGTAGTCGACGAGCGCCACGAGGCGACGATACTCGAGAAGTCGAACGTGTGTCCGAGCGCCGGGCCGTCCCCGAGGGACGGCCGAGGGTCGGGGCCGTGGCCCGCCGGCCACCCAGGCCCCTACCCTGGGCCGGTACGCCACGATCCCGATCCGAGGAGGCGCAGCACCCGGCCGACCGGCCCGCGGGAGAGTCCCCCGAGCACCACGGGGGCGCCGAAGGAGCAACCGTCCCCGGAAACTCTCAGGCACCCGGACCGCGGACACCTGGCCACTCTGGAAAGCGACCGGCTCGCCGTCCCGCCACCCGGACGGCACCGGTCCACCGACGGGGCAACCGCGCGGCGACACCGGCGGAGAATCTCTCAGGTCCATGACAGAGCGGGGAGCTCGTCACCCAGCCACGTCGCGCCCCCGGGAGCCCGCCCATGATCTTCGCCGACCGGCACCTCGGTCCCGACCCCGACCAGACCCGGCGGATGCTCGCCGCCGTCGGGCACGCCTCGCTCGACACCCTCATGACAGCGGCCCTGCCTCCCGGCCTGCTGCGGGCGCCGCGGCCCGACCTGCCGCCGGCCGGCAGCGAGGAGTCCGTCACCACCGAGCTGCGCGGCCTCGCGGCTCGCAACCGGGTGGCGGTACCGATGATCGGCCTCGGGTACCACGGCACGGTCACCCCGCCCGTGATCCGTCGGAACCTGCTCGAGGACCCCGGCTGGTACACCGCGTACACGCCGTACCAGCCGGAGATCTCCCAGGGCCGTCTCGAGGCGCTGCTCACCTTCCAGACCATGGTCGCCGACCTCACGGCGCTGCCGGTGGCCAACGCCTCACTGCTCGACGAGCCGAGCGCGGCGGCCGAGGCGATGCTGCTCATGGTGCGCGCGTCCCGGCTGCCGGTCGGGGCTCGGCCGCGGCTGGGAGTCGACGCCGGATGCCTGCCGCAGACGCTGGCCGTCCTGCGCACCCGGGCCGAGGCGGTGGGGGTCGACCTCGTCGTGGTCGACCTCGACTCCCCGCTCGACGACCACCTGACGGGCTCCGACGCCGGGGGAGTCCTGGTCGGGCTGCTCGCCCAGTACCCGGCGGCGGACGGTGCCGTGCGCGACCTGCGCCCGGTCGCCGCGGCCGTGCACGCGGCCGGCGGGCTGCTGGGGGTCGCCGCCGACCCGCTGGCGCTCACCCTGCTCAAGCCGCCCGGGGAGCTGGGGGCCGACCTGGCGTTCGGCTCCACCCAGCGGTTCGGGGTGCCGCTGTTCGGCGGCGGCCCGCACGCGGCGTACCTCGCGGTCCGGGCCGGCCTGGAGCGGCAGCTGCCGGGCCGGCTGGTCGGGGTGTCGGT
>JBHJOS010000035.1:0-9264 GCA_050329415.1 Kineosporiaceae bacterium | reverse complement strand
ACACTGTCGAAGTCACCGCGGCGGTCGTCCGTCCGGCCGCGGGTGTCGATGGTGGTGTGGAGGTCGATCCGCCCGCTGGGACCCGCCTCGCCCCACCCGCCGTCGGGCTCCTGCCAAGGACGACCACTCGCACGGGTCGTCGGGTCGGCGAGGCCGGTGACGGCGTCGGCGAGGGCCGCCACGTGCCCGTGGAGGCGGGCGTCGATCCAGCTCGCGTCCCCGGCCATCGCCGAGCGGACGTACGACGGGTGGGCGGTGAGGCGCTCCGCGAGCCGGAGGCCCGCCTCCCCCGTGACGGCGGTGAGGGTGTCGATCGCCGGCCACGGCCGCTCCGGGTTGACGTGGTCGGGGGTCACCGGGCTCACCCCGCCCCAGTCGTCCACGCCGGCCTGCAGCAGCGCGACGAGGTGGTTGCGGTCGCTGAGGTTGGGCGGCGCCTGCAGCGAGACGGTCGGACCCAGCAGAAGGCGGGCCACGGTGATGGCGGCCAGGTACTCCTCGGCGTCGAGGTCCGGTTCGCCGCGCATCGCGGTGTCGTCCTTGGCGCGGAAGTTCTGGACGATGACCTCTTGCACGGCCCCGTACTCGCGCGCCGTGCGGCGGATCGCCATCAGGGCGTCGACCCGCTCGCCCGGTGTCTCCCCGATCCCGAGCAGGACCCCGGTCGTGAAGGGGATCCCGACCCGGCCCGCGTCGTCGAGGACCCGCAGCCGCACGGCCGGGTCCTTGTCCGGGCTGCCGTAGTGCGGGCCCCCCGGTTCGGACCACAGCCGCGTCGCCGTCGTCTCGAGCATCATCCCCATGGACGGTGCGACCGGGCGCAGGCGCTGCAGCTCCTCCCAGGACATCACGCCGGGGTTGAGGTGGGGCAGCAGCCCCGTCTCCTCGAGCACCGCGACCGCGCACGCCCGGACGTAGGACAGCGTGTCGGGGTACCCGCGCTCGTCCAGCCACTCCCGCGCCGCCGGCCAGCGTTCCTCGGGCCGGTCGCCGAGGGTGAACAGCGCCTCCCGGCAGCCGGCCGCGGCCCCGGCCCGGGCGATGTCGAGGACCTCCTCGACCGTGAGGAACGCCGCCGGCAGCCGGTGCGGGACGGTGGCGAACGTGCAGTAGTGGCAGCGGTCCTGGCACAGCCGCGTGAGCGGGACGAAGACCTTGCGGGAGTACGTGACGGTGCTCGGGCGGCCGGCCCGTTCCATGGCGGCGTCGCGGACGCGGACCGCGACCTGCGACAGGTCGGCCAGCGCGTCGCCGCGGGCGTGCAGGAGGCCGGTCGCCTCGTCGGCGTCCAAGGCCTTGCCGGTGCGGGCGCGGGCAACGGCGCGGGTGATCTCGCGGGCCGTGGGGGCGGAGGTCACGGGCCGAGGTTACGCCGCGTCCTCCAGCGGGTGGACGTGACGCAGGCCCGGGAAGCGGGCGAAGCCCCGGTCCGTGGTGACGAGGGTGGCGCCGTTCGCCATGGCGGTGGCGGCGAGCCAGGCGTCCGGCACCAGGTTGCCCCTCGCCCCCACCCGGTGGCCGAGGTCGCGGACCGTGGCCCAGTGCCGCTCACCCGGAGCCACGGGCAGGTACGCCGGGCTGTCCCGCAGTGCCTCGACGAACGCGACCGCCTCGCCCCAGGTCGCCGGCTCGGTGAAGATCGCGGGATGCGTGACGACCCGGAGGAAGCCGGCCACCGTGGGGTCGCAGAGTCCGACGGGTTCGACCCCGCGCAGGTGTGACAGCAACCACACGCGGTACTCGAGGTGGCGGGGCGAGGTGTCCTCGAACGCGTGGACGAGGACGTTGACGTCACACAGCAGCACGGGTGTCCCCCTGCTCGCGGTCCCAGCGGTCCATGGCGTCGAGCAGGGCGGCCCCGTCGTCCAGCGAAACGCCCCGCCGCAGCCGCCCGGAGAACGTCGGCAGGTCGACGTCGACCCGCCGTGCCCCGGCCGCGCGTTCGGCCAGCAGACGCCGCAGCGCGTCCTCGACGACGCTGCTCACCGACCGGTGCGACGCCGCGGCGAGCATCCGGACATCCGCGTAGAGCTGGTCGTCGAGCACGAGCGTGGTTCGCATGCATACCAGCGTACGCCACGCGCATACGTATGACTACCCCGAGCACACGACTGCTCGCCACGCGATGTGCCATGTCGGCTTGCACCTGAGCCACAATGGCTCAACAATGATGCCATGCAACTCGACCGGTACGTCGACGACCTCCGCCGGCACCTGGCCGACGTCGTGGTGGTGGAGGACGAGGCATCGCAGGCGTTGCTGCGACGGGTGAGCGCCGGGATGGGCGCGGCCGCGCGGCTCGTCCTGCTCGAGGCGCTGGCGGCCGCCGCGGACGAGATCGCCGCCGAGCTGGTGCCCGGGTCCGTGGAGGTCCGCCTCGACGGCCGCGACCCGCGCTTCGTGGTCGTCCCGCCCGTCGACGAGGGTCACGACGGATGGCACGACCACACCCGTCCCCCGGACGCCCTCCCGCCGCCGGACACCACGGGTGTCGACGGCGGCACCACCCGGATCAACCTCCGGCTCCCCGAGTCGCTCAAGGCCCGGGTCGACGAGGCGGCCCGCCGCGAACGCCTCTCGGTCAACGCCTGGCTGGTGAGGGCCGTCGCGGCGGCCGTCGACCCGGCCCCGCCGTCCCGCACCGGCCGTCGCGACTCCCAGCACTACACGGGCTGGGTGCGCTGATGCCCGACGACCCGACCCTCGAAGGGAGCACCATGCCCGAGTTCGACACTCCCGACCCGATCTCCGCCACGATCGAGCTGGTCGTCGGCGACGTGACCCTCGTCGCGAGCGACCGCCGCGACACCGTCGTCGACGTGCTGCCCGAGGACCCGGCCTCGGCCGTCGACGTCCGCGCGGCGGAACGCGTCGCCGTCGAGTTCGTCGACGGCCGCCTCGGCGTCGTCACCCGCGACAAGTGGCGGCAGTACAGTCCCCTGCCCCGCAGGTTCGGGTCCGTGTCAGCTGTCATCCGGCTACCGGCGGGCTCCGCCGTCCGGGTCCGTCTCGGCATGGGCGACCTGTCGGCGGACGGGTCGCTGGCGTCCTGTGACGTCGTCACGGGCACCGGCCACGTCCGGCTCGACCGAACCGGACCGCTGCGGCTGAAGACCGCTACCGGGACGGCCACCGTGGACCTCATCGACGGCCACGCGGATGTGGTGGCCGCGGGGAAGATCCGCATCGGTGAGGTCCGCGGTCACGCGAGGATCAAGAACCTGGTCGGTGACACCTGGATCGGGCACGTCGCGGGACACCTGCGATGCCGGGCGGCCGCCGGCGACATCGCCGTCGAGCAGGCCGACTGCGACGTCGACGCCCGGTCGGCCAGCGGCGACGTGCGCATCCGTGAGGTCGTCCAGGGTGCGGTCTCCCTCGTGACGTCGTCCGGGGACCTCGAGGTCGGCATCCGACCCGGCACCGCCGCCCACCTGGACGTGCGCTCACAGGCGGGGCGGGTCCGCAACGAACTGACCGCCACCGAGGCGCCCGAGCCTGCCGCCCACACCGTCGAGGTCTTCGCCCGCACCCCGGCCGGCGACGTCGTCGTCCGGCGGTCCCGACCCTCGTCCGACTCCTGAGGAGCGAGCATGCCGACAACCGTCGATCACGGGCCCGGCCCGGCCGTCCGCGTCCGGGGCCTGGAGAAGTCCTACAAGAAGCTGACTGTGCTGCGCGGCGTAGAGTTCGACGTCGCGCGGGGCAGCGTCTTCGCCCTGCTCGGCTCGAACGGGGCGGGCAAGACCACGGTCGTGAAGATCCTGTCCACGCTGCTGCGCGCAGACGCGGGCAGCGCCAGCGTCCACGGCTTCGACGTCACCACGCAGGCCGGACGGGTGCGGGCGTCGATCAGCCTCACCGGCCAGTTCGCCGCCGTCGACCCGCTCCTCAGCGGGCGGGAGAACCTCGTGCTCATCGCCCAGTTGCGCCACCTCAAGGCTGCGGGCGCGATCGCGACCGAGTTGCTCGAGCGCTTCCGGCTGGCCGACGCGGCCGGGCGCCGGGTCGCGACGTACTCCGGAGGCATGCGCCGCCGGCTCGACCTTGCGATGAGCCTCATCGGGAACCCGCCGGTGATCTTCCTCGACGAGCCGACGACCGGGCTCGACCCGCAGGGGCGCCTCGACGTGTGGCAGGGCGTCCGGGAGCTCGCGGAGCGGGGCACGACGGTCCTGCTGACGACGCAGTACCTGGACGAGGCCGAGCACCTGGCCGACCGGATCGCGATCCTCCACGAGGGCCGGATCGTCGTCAACGGCACTCTCGGCGACCTCCGGCGGCTGCTCCCGCCCGCCCGGGTCGAGTACGTCGAGAAGCAGCCGACGCTGGAGGACGTCTTCCTGGCCATCACGGGGGGACAGTCATGACCACGCACATCCTCGGTGACGTCACGGTCCTGCTCCGGCGGTCGCTGCGCCACATCGTGCGCAGCCTCGACACCGTGATCACGACCACGCTCATGCCGATCGCGTTCTTGATGCTGTTCGTCTACGTGTTCGGCGGCGCGATCGAGACAGGGTCGGGTCCGTACGTCGACTACCTGCTGCCCGGCATCCTGCTCATCACCATCGCCTCGGGCATCGCCTACACCGCGTTCCGGCTCTTCCTCGACATGGAGAGCGGCATCTTCGAGCGGTTCCAGTCCATGCCCATCGCCCGGTCGTCCGTCCTGTGGGCACACGTGCTGACGTCGGTCGTGGCCAACCTCGTCTCGCTGGTGGTCGTCGTGCTCGTCGCCCTCCTCATGGGCTTCCGGGCCGAGGCGGGAGTGCTGGGCTGGCTCGCGGTGGCCGGCATCCTCGTCCTGTTCACCCTGGCCCTCACCTGGATCGCGGTGATCCCCGGCCTGACCGCGAAGTCCGCCGACGGCGCGTCCGCGTTCTCGTACCCGCTCATCTTCCTGCCGTTCGTCAGCTCGGCGTTCGTCCCCACCGACACCATGGTCACCCCGGTGCGGATCTTCGCCGAGAACCAGCCGGTGACCGCCATCGTCGATGCCGTGCGGGCGCTCCTCGCCGGGCAGTCCGTCGGTGCCGACCTGTGGGTCGCGCTCGCCTGGTGCACCGGCGTCCTCGTCCTCGCATACCTCGTGGCGACGATCGTCCACCGGCGCCGCATCTCCTGACAGCACCGCCGCAAGACGACCAACGCCCGGACCGCTGCGTTCCTGGCCGCACTACCGTCGCCTTCCGGGACGATGTCGAGTCGAGGAGGAAACGATGCGAACGCTCGCGATCACGCAGAACATCACGGTCGACGGCTCGATCGAGATGCTCGGCGACTGGTTCGACCCGCTGCAGGCCGACACCGAGGACGTGCTCGCCGAGTCGCGCCGACAGGGCAGCGAGTCCGACGCCCTCGTGCTCGGCCGGCGAACCTTCGAGGACTTCCGCGGCTACTGGCCCCGACAGACCGACGACGCGACCGGCATCACCGCCTCCCTCGACGCGGTGCACAAGTACGTCGTCTCCGCGACGCTGCCCGAGCCCGGCTGGCAGAACTCCACCGTCCTCACCGGCGACCCGGTCGACGAGGTCCGCGCACTCAAGAGTCGGCCGGGCCGCGACATCGTCGTCACCGGCAGCATCACCCTGTGCCACGACCTCATCCGGGCCGGCCTGGTCGACGAGTACCGACTCTTCACGTATCCGGTGGTCCAGGGGGGCGGCCGCCGACTGATCCCGGACGGCGTCGAACTGCCCCGCCTGCGCCTGCACGACGCCAAGGTGTTCCGCAGCGGCATCACCTACGCCTGCTACGCCTCCTCCTGAACGCTCGACGGCGTCCTCGGCATCGCGTACCTCCGTCATGATCGCCGTTTTGCACCCGACTCGTTGATCGAACCAGCTTGTGGATCAACGAGTCGGGTGCGAAACAGCGATCTTCAGGTCGCCCGATGGCTCCTCACGCCGAGTGGGCGCCGGCGGAGCGCAAGGCGAGGACCGTGGCGACGGCGGCGTCGGCGGCCTCGGCGCCCTTGTCCTCGCGGCTGCCGGGCAGGCCGGCCCGGGCCACGGCCTGCTCCTCGGTGTCGCAGGTCAGCACCCCGAACCCGACCGGGGTGCCGGTGCCCGTACTGACCTCGGTGAGGCCGATCGTGGCGGCGGTGCACACGTAGTCGAAGTGCGGCGTCTCGCCCCGGATGACGACCCCGAGCGCCACCACGGCGTCCACGTGGTCGGTGAGGCGGACCGCGGCGACCGGCAGCTCGAAGCTTCCCGGGACGCGCACCTCGAGGACGTCGTCGACACCCGCCCGGGCCAGGGCGCGCGCCGCGCCGGCCCGCAGCCCGTCCATCACCTCGTCGTGCCAGGACGACGACACGACGGCGATCCGCAGCCCGCGACCGGCGCCCTCGGCGACGATCGACTCGGGTGCCCCCGCCCCGCTCACGCCGCACCGCCCACGACCGAGCCGGTGCCGAGGTGGGCCAGCTGGGCCTCGACGTACTTGGCGAGCACGTCCACCTCGAGGTTGACGACGTCACCGGGTGCTCGGGCACCGAAGGTCGTGACCTCGAGCGTGGTGGGAATGAGGGAGACCGTGAACCAGCCGTCCGCGTCGACCCCGCCGCCGTCGTCCCCGCCGACCCCGGCCACGGTCAACGACACACCGTCCACCGCGATCGATCCCTTCTCGACGACGTAGCGCCGCAGGGCCGCCGGCAGGCTGATCCGGACGACCACCCACCGGTCGCCCGGTTCCACCGCGAGGACGGTCCCGGTGCCGTCGACGTGTCCCTGGACGACGTGACCACCGAACCGGCCGTCCGCCGGCATCGCCCGTTCGAGGTTGACCGGGGCCCCGGGCTGGGCGGCGGCGAGGCTGCTACGGCGCAGGGTCTCGGCCATGACGTCGACGGTGAAGGCGTCGCCGGCGACCTCGGTGACGGTGAGGCAGACCCCGTTGACGGCGATCGAGTCCCCGTGCCCAGCCCCGGCCGTGACGACCGGTCCGCGCACCGTCACCCGTGCCGAGTCGGCACCCCGGCCGACCGCGACGACGGCACCGCACTCCTCGACGATTCCGGTGAACACGACCCTGATCGTGCCACGGGCAAGCCGTCAGCAGGCATCAGCCCGTGCGGGACCTCGGGATGCCGCCTCGGCGCGGCGGCGCAGGTGCGCCACCGCGGCGGCCGGGTCGTCGGCGCCGTAGACGGCGGACCCAGCCACGAACGTGTCGGCACCGGCCTCGGCACAGCGTTCGATCGTGTCGAGCGCCACCCCCCCGTCGACCTGGACCCAGACGTCGAGTCCGGACCGGCGCACTGCGTCGCGGACCCGGCTCACCTTGGGCAGCGTGACGTCGAGGAACCCCTGCCCCCCGAAGCCCGGCTCCACGGTCATGATCAAGATCATGTCGAACTCGGGCAGCAGATCGAGCAGCGGCTCGACCGGCGTCGCGGGCCGGACCGCGATGCCCGCTCGGGCCCCCGCGGCACGCAGCGCCCGGGCCGTGCGCACCGGGGCGGCGCTGGCCTCGGCGTGCAGGGTGACGCTCGCGGCGCCGGCCTCCGCGTACGACACCGCCCAGCGGTCCACGTCGGCGATCATGAGGTGGGCGTCCACCGGGATCGGGCTCACCTTCGCGAGCGCCTCGACCATCGGGGCACCGAAGGTGAGGTTGGGCACGAAGTGGTTGTCCATGACGTCGACGTGCGCCCAGTCGGCGGTCGAGATCCGCCGGAGCTCCCGCTCGAGGTTGGCGAAGTCCGCCGAGAGGATGCTCGGCGAGATGCGGATGCCCACGGTCGGCCAGGTTAGGGGTCGGTGCGGCGGAGCAGCGCGACGAACATCGCATCGGTGCCGTGGACGTGAGGCCACAGCTGGACCGTGGGTCCGTCCCCCAGCCCGGGCAGCGGTCGGCCGTCGCGGCCGGTCACGTGCGGCCGGGCGTCGAGCACCTCGGCCGCCGGACCCCTCCCCCGCCGCCCCGCCCGGACGACGTCGTCGACGACCGCCCGGGTCTCGACGACGTGCGGCGAGCACGTGACGTAGGCGACCACCCCGCCAGGACGACACGCGCGCAACGCCGAGTCGAGGAGCGCCCGCTGCAGGGGGGCCAGGGTCGACAGGTCGGCCGGGGTGCGCCGCCACCGCGCCTCGGGCCGGCGGCGCAGCGCCCCGAGCCCGGTGCACGGGACGTCGACGAGCACCCGGTCGTAGGCGCCCGGCTCGGTCCGGCCGGTCTCGCGGCCGTCCTCGGTGCGCACCTCCCAGCGGTCCTCAGCGCCGACGACCGCAGCTCGCACGAGGTCCGCCCGCTGCGGGCGCACCTCCACCGACACCCCGGTCGCCCCGCGCAGCACGGCCTCGCCCGACAGCAGCGCGGACTTTCCGCCCGGCCCGGCGCACAGGTCGAGCCACCGTTCACCGTCCCGGGTCCCTTCGGCGCCCCCGCCGACGACCGGACCGAGCAGGGCGAGGGCAGCGAGCTGACTGCCCTCGTCGGCCACCCGGAAGAGCCCGGAGCGCACCTCCGGCAGGTCGCCCGGCGACCCGCCCTCGGTCAGCCGCCAGGCGTGCGGAGACCAGCGCCCCTCGCGGGCCCGGGCCCGCCGGGCTGCGGCCACGACCTGGTCCGGGGTGGTGACGCCCGGCCGGGCGAGCAGGGTGACCTCGGGGGCGGCGTTGTCGGCGACCAGCAGGTCGGGCAGCTCGGTGAGGTCGCGGCCGACGGCGACGAGGGCCTGCCGCAGGGCGCGGACGATCCACTCCGGGTGCGAGTGCCGGACGGCGAGCGCCCGGTCGGTGTCCGACTCGTCCGGGCCGGGCACCGGTGCCACCCGGTCCACCCAGGCATCCGGGTCGGGGGTCTGGTCGGCGACCTTGCGGAGGACCGCGTTGACGAAGCCGGAGGCGCCGGCACCGACGGTCACCCGCGCGGCCCCGACCGTCGCGGACACGGCCGCGTGCGGTGGTGTCCGCATGCCCACGAGCTGGTGGACGCCCATCCGCAGGGCGTCGAGCACCGCGGGGTCGACCGCGGTCAGTGGCCGGTCGCTCACCGCGGTGAGGATCGCGTCGTACAGCCCTCGCATCCGGAGCACGCCGTAGGTGAGCTCCGTCGCCATCGCGGCGTCCCGGCCGCGGACCCGCTGTTCCCGCAGCAGCCGGGGCAGGACCAGGTTGGCGTAGGCGTCGCCGTCGTCGACCGCCCGCAGGGCCGCCAGGGCCACGGTCCGCGCGGGGTCGGCCGCGGCCACGGCCCGGCGCCCGGGGCCCGCGCCCGGACGCGCCTCGCCGGTCTCCCGGCGCG
>JBHJOS010000106.1:0-13337 GCA_050329415.1 Kineosporiaceae bacterium | reverse complement strand
CTCACCACCCGCTACACCGGCCAGTACTCGCTCGACGGCGGCGCCACCTGGATCCCGATCCCCGGCACTGCCGCCGCCACCAGCCCCCCGTTGCCCCTGCGTCTGGTCGAGGCCCGTGCCCAGCTCATCGGGTGAGGCGGGAGTGAGGTGTGGGGGTGCTGTCGTGGAAGCTGTGCGGAACCTACAGTTTGTATGTCGTGCACAGTCTCCGGGACTCTATCCTCTCCTCGGCCGAGCCGTGTCGACGAGGCCCCCGGCAGGGGCGACACCAGTTCTCTCGACGGTCACCCCCCTGTCGCTGGCGGTAGCGTCACCGTTACGCTTCAAGGCGTGAATATTCGGGGGGGACTTCCCGCTATCGACGCCGGTCGATTGCGGGACGCCGTGGCGGGCAAGTGGGACCTGAGAGCGGTTGTCCCCGAGACGGGGTCCACCAACGACGACGCGGCGTTGGTCGCCAGCCTCCACCCGGGGGACCCGAGCTGGCCGGGCGTCCTCGTCGTCGCCGACCACCAGACGGGGGGCCGGGGGCGGCGCGGGCGGCAGTGGACGGCCCCGCCCCGGACCTCGGTCGCGGTGTCGGTCGCATTCACGCCACGGGTCACCACCGCCCGCTGGGGCTGGATCCCGCTGCTCGCCGGCCAGGCCGTGCGCGACAGCGTCACCGCGATGCTCGATGCCCTGGGCGAGACCTGCCGGGCCCGGATCAAGTGGCCGAACGACGTCCTCCTCGACGGACCGGCTCCCGGCAAGCTCTCCGGCGTCCTCGCCGAGGTGAGGGGCGCCACCGCAGTGGTCGGCGCGGGCATCAACACCAACCTCGAGGGCGACGACCTCCCGGGGACGGCGACCTCGCTCCGGCTCGCGACCGGTCACGTCATCGATCCGACCGAGGTCGTCACGGGCTACCTCGCGACCCTCCACGAGTGGCTCACCCGCTGGCTGGACGCCGACGGCGACGCCGACACGGCCGGTCTCCGGGCGGCTCACCTCGCGGCGTCGGCCACCGTCGGGCGCGGCGTCGACGTCCACACCCCCACCGGCGTCGTCTCAGGACGTGCGGTCGACGTCGACGCCGTCGGCTGTCTGGTGGTCGACGTCCCGGATCAGGGACGGGTGTCGCTGAGCGCCGGCGACGTCGTCCACGTGCGTTGAGGGGCGGTGGGACGCGGCCCGGCGACCGGGTCCGGGGGGCCGTCGGCTCCGCGTGTCTCCAGGTCGCCGCGGAACACGAGGTACCGATAACACAAGAACCGGAACACCATCCCCAGGACCAGGCCCACGCCGTTCTTCGCGATGTTGTCCGCGAGCAGGCTGTCGAGGCCGAGGACGTACCGGGACACGGCCAGGCACCCCGCGGCGATCCCGAGCCCGACGAGGTTGATGGCGAAGAACAGCGCCACCTCGCGGGGCACCGCCGAGCGCCGCCGGTGCCGGAACGTCCAGTACCGGTTGCCCAGCCACGCGACGACGATCGCGACCCCGGTCGAGATCACCGCGGCCGTCACCGGCTTGCCGGCCAACACTGGGTCGTCACCCGCGTGCAGCAGCAGGTTGAACAGCCCGACATCGACGACGTAGGCGATCCCGCCGACGACCCCGAACTTCAGCACCTCGCGCACCACGAGCGCCAGCGCCCCCCGGACCCGCACGACCAGGTCGACCACCCAGGTCAGTGGTGCGGCGGCGCCGCGGCCGGGACCGGCCTCGCGCCGGGATGGCTTCAGCACCGACCCACCGTACGGCACCTCGCCGGGCACGCCCCTTGCGTAGGCTCCCCGCCGTGGTGCCGGATCCGTCCCCGCCCCCCGTGGCCCCCGCGGCCGGTCCGGTCGCGGACTTCCCCACGGTCGGTGTGGTCGGGGGCGGTCAGCTCGCCCGGATGATGCTCGCGCCCGCCACGGCCCTGGGCGTCGGGCTGCGCGTGCTCGCTGCGGCACCGGACGACCCCGCCGCCCGCGTCGCCGGTGCCGTGATCGGTGACCACCGCGACCTCGCGACCCTGCGGTCGTTCGCCGCTGGCGTCGACGTGCTGACCGTAGAGCACGAGCACGTCCCCGGTGAGCACCTGGCTCGCCTGGCCGGGGACGGCAACGCGGTGCGTCCCGGCGCCGCGGCCCTCGTCCACGCCCAGGACAAGGTCGTCATGCGTGAGCGGCTGTCCGGCCTCGGGATGCCCGTGCCCCGCTGGGCATGCGCCGCGGCCATCGCCGACCTCGAGCTCTTCGCCGAGGAGACCGGCGGGCCGATGGTCGTCAAGCGTCGCCGCGGCGGGTACGACGGGCGCGGCGTGCTCGCGGTCGACCGCCCGGAGCAGGCCCGGGACGCGGCCGCGCAGTGGCTGGCGACCGACGGCACCCTCCTGCTCGAGGAGCGCGTCCCCTTCGTCCGCGAGCTGGCCGCCCTCGCCGCCCGCAGCCCCAGCGGCCAGGTCGCCCTCTGGCCCGTGGTCCAGACCGTCCAGACCGAGGGCATCTGCCGGGAGGTCGTCGCCCCGGCACCCGGTCTGGACGACGCCCTCGCCGGCGAGGCCGCCCTGGTCGCGGCCCGGCTCGCCGGCGAGCTGGACGTCACCGGCGTGCTCGCGGTCGAGGGCTTCGAGCTGGCGCCCGACGGGGACCGGCCCCGGTTCCTCGTCAACGAGCTGGCGATGCGGCCCCACAACTCCGGTCACTGGACCATCGAGGGGTCGGTGACCAGCCAGTTCGAGCAGCACCTGCGGGCGGTCCTCGACCTGCCGCTCGGCTCGGTGACGGCCCGGGACCCGGTCACCGTCATGGTCAACATCCTGGGAGGCGGCCACCCCGACCTCTACCCCGCGTACCGGCACGTCCTGGCGCGCGACCCGGGCCTGCACGTCCACCTGTACGGCAAGGCCGTCCGCCCCGGCCGCAAGATCGGTCACGTCACCGTGGGCGGTGACGACCTCGACGACCTGCTCGCCCGGGCCCGGCACGCCGCGGACTACATCGCGGGGACGGTGCTCGAATGACGGCGGCCGACGCCCCTGCCGCGCCGGCGGGTGCCGCGCCGCTGGTCGGCGTCGTCATGGGCTCCGACAGCGACTGGCCGGTGATGTCGGCGGCTGCCGAGGCCCTCGCCGGGTTCGGCGTGGCCTGCGAGGTGGACGTCGTGTCGGCGCACCGGATGCCGCACGACATGGTGGCGTGGGGGGCGTCGGCCGCGGACCGCGGTCTGCGGGTCGTCGTCGCCGGCGCCGGCGGGGCGGCCCACCTGCCGGGGATGCTGGCCGCCGTCACGCCCCTGCCGGTCATCGGGGTGCCGGTGCCGCTGGCGCACCTGGACGGGCTGGACTCCCTGCTGTCGATCGTCCAGATGCCCGCGGGAGTCCCGGTGGCCACCGTCGGCGTCGGCCAGGCCCGCAACGCCGGGCTGCTGGCGGTGCGGATCCTCGCGGCCGGGACGGGCGAGGACGCCGCGCGGTGGCGGCGGGCCCTCGTCGACCACCAGGGCGAGCTGCGGGCGGTGGCGGTGGAGAAGGGACGCCGCCTGCGCGAGCGCGTCGCGGAGGAACACCGGGCCGAGACCCACTTCCGGACCGAGTGACGGGCCGGTCGGCACGCCGCCGGCCGTCAGCGGGCTCAGGTCGTCGCTGCCTGCGCTCGAGGTCGGCTCCCGTCGTCGGGGACCGGCGCACTCCGTCGCTGCTCGTGACGATGGCGCCACCGGGTGCATGCGGCGACGTAACGGTCGAGGTGGTCGCGGCCGAACACCTCGCGATCCCAGGCAGGAGCGGGCGGGACGGGCGCCGTCAGCCCGTACGCCCAGGCCGTCGAGGTGCCGGTGGCCGTGTCGCAGTGGACCCGGACGAGGTCGTACTGCGGGTCCTCGAAGGCGTCGAGGAGCTCCCGCTCGTCGGGGGTCAGGTCTGGGAGCAGGTCGCCCGCAGCGGTCGTGGCGGGGTCGGGTGCCAGGCCCGGGTAGGGGACGCCGGGCAACGTGATCACGCGCCAGCCGTCGACGGTGGCGGGGAACCGGCGCGGCTCCCGGTCGACGAGAGTGCGCATGACCTCAGGGAAGAGCAGGCTGCCGTACACGAACAGCGGCGCCGGAGCCGCCGATGCCCGGGCCAGCCGGCCAGAGTGCCGTGAGGTCGGCCGGGGTGAGCGGTCGTTCGTAGGACGCACGGAGAACCCTCTCGATGGTCGGGGCGTCGGCGTGGTCGGCCAGGTTGACGAACCAGTCGGTGCCGGCGGGATACGCCCACAGGTAGGAGCGGAGCAAGGGGTCGGCTCCCCGGTCGGCGAGGACGTCGGAGATCGTGGCATCGGTCCAGAATGGGACGCGTTGCCGCGCAAGAGCCGCGCACTCGCCGAGTCCGACGCCGTCGTTCACGGCTCGATGAAGTTCGGCGCGCACGAGGTGGAGGTAGTGATCGAGCCGGACACGTGCCACCACGGCGGTGTCGTCCGGCGCCGCAAAGAGAGGCAGCGCGGTGGCGAGGCCCTCGAAGTGGACCTGGCGGGGATCGTGGACGCACGACAGCCGGGACCACGGCACTGCTCCGTCTCGCGCGACACGGGCCAACGACGCGGCCTGCAGTGCGTGGCCCAGGATCTCGTGCAGCGCGAACTGGCGGGCCCTGACCTCGGTGAACACCGCCCGGCGCCGGTTGAGTCGCAGACGCTGTCGGGATCCCTCGCCGCTCAGCCAGTACGACCAGTACTCGTCGACGTCGACGGACTCCGCCTCAAGGTGGTACGGCGCGGACGTGCCGGTGAGCCGGCGCACGACCGGCTCGAGTTCGGCGGCCGCGGCCAGGACGGCGTCGATGGCGAGGTCAGCGGGCAGGCGGCCCTCGGTCACCGTCATCGTCTCCTCGGTCTGGTCGTCCCACCCGACGTCGAGGTCCGCCAGCGCGCGTCGCGCCACATCCCCGACGGCCGACACGTACTCGTCGGGCCAGCCCGCGCCAGAGCACCCCTGAGTGCGCTGCACGTAGGTCTCGAACGCCAGGCGCTCACCGAGCTGAGCGGACACGTAGGTGACGTGGGCGAGAGCGTCTGTCGCGACCTCCGAATCGGGAGAGGACACAGCCTCCGCAAGTAGGCGGGTCATGCCGGTCAGAACGTCGAGTCGGCTGGACGCGGGTGCCACCGGCTCATCGAGCGGCCGGTAGTCGAAATCGATGATGCGTGAGGCGCCTCGGGCCCGCTCATGTGCGTCCCAGGCGCGCACCAGTGTCTCGATCCGGTCCCGCATCATGCTTCCGGACCCCATCGCACGGTCAGGGACTGGCCCGCGAGCAACGATCGGCGAGAGAGACTGATCACGATCCCCTGGTGTTCCCGCTGCCAGGACAGTCCGTCGTCGGCGACGAGCTCCGAGCCGTCCGGCAACTCCTCCGTGGCGGTGCAGCGAGTGAGCTCCTTCAATCCGGAATGACTGATGGTCAGGGCGAAGTCCTCGGTGGGGAACATGATTGACTGGCGCCAGTAGTGGTCATGGACGAACCGGCCGCCGGAGACGGAGTAGGACACGACGGCCGCCTCGCCCGGCTGCAGGGCCGGAAGGAGTCGGCAGGCGAACTTGCACATCGACGGAGTCTCATGAATTCGCTGAATCATGACGCGACGATCGGTCTCCAGCTCCTCGACAACCTTCAGATCAAGCGATCCACGGGTCGTCTCGAACCAGGCCTCCCGAGTCAGCCGACTGAAGGCGTGGCTGGTCCGGTTCACGAGGTGATGACCGAAGAGCACCCGAGCCCAACCCGCCGCGTCGATGTCGAGGTCCACGACGTAACGCGTCTGGATCACTGAGTCACCCGATGCGTGGGCAGCTGTCCCGGACAGGCCGCGGTCGGCCTGTGGAAGAAGCAGGCCGAAGCGAGCCCGCTCTTCCTCGGTGGCCGTCGTGAGCAGGGTGTCCAGGGCGCGCTGGATCTCGGGGCGCGGGACGAGTGCTGGATCGGTGTTCCAGTTCGACACGGCGCGGACCGAGGTGCCGAGCCGGTCCGCGAGCGCCTCGTTGGTGAGCCGGAGCGCGGCGCGCAACGCGGCGGCACGGGCGCCGGTCCAACTGTCGACCACAGAGGTCATGACGGTCAGCCCCCGGACGCCTGGTCGGAAGTGGCGGCGAAGTCCGGCTCACTGCACGAGTACTTCACTGCCACGTCGTGGCCCACCATCGTAGGCCCAGCGACGCTGGGCTCGCGGCCGTGACGGGCGGCCGGATCGGGACCGGCTCTCGGAGGTTCTGTTGATCTTCACTCCGTTGCGACGTGGGGCCCCCCACGCTCGTGCAACCTGCGAGAACTCAGGATGTCGACGGAGCGCGTGGGACGTTGCGGCGTCGCAGGGCCTCAGTGACCTGGACCGCCGGTTCGACATCGAAGGGGAGTGACCGTCATGATGGGAATCAGCCTCAAGGGAATAGTCTTCGACGCGGAGGGTCGGGTGCTGCTCGGCTACAACCCGCGGCAGGAGTGGGAGCTGCCGGGTGGACGGCCGGACCCGGGCGACGACAGTCCACAGGCCACGGTCAAGCGCGAGGTCGCGGAGGAGTGCGGGATCGAGATCCAGGTCGGAGAACTCGTCGACGTCTGGTACTACTCCGTGCCGGGTGAGAAGAGGGTGGCTGTGGTGAGCTATCTCTGCTCGTCGGTCTCCGGTTCCTTGAGCGTGAGCGTCGAGCACACCGACATGCAGTTCCATTCCCTGTCCGACCTTGCGCACATCGCCTTACCGGGTGGATACGCGACATCGATCCGCCGGGCCGCTGAAACGGTCGGTGTGTCATGGATGTGAACGATCTCGTCCGGTCGACACGGACGGCGGTGGATCGCGACGGCTTCACGACGTTCCGTGCGGGCGACCGGGATGAGTTCCTTGCGTTCTGCCGGGCTCTCGGGACCGTGCTGCCCCACCGGGACGGCGACGCTGACGGCGTGACCAGAGTCCGCGTCGTCCCGGCGGCCAGAGGCGTCGCCGGCCTAGCGGGCCTCGGCGCCGGGGCGCTCGATCCTCACACCGACGGTTCGGGTACCGCGCACCCTCCCAAGTACATCGTGATGTGGTGTCGACAGGCCGCCGATCATGGCGGGGACTGCGTCGTCGTGGACGGACGGCAGGTCGTGGCCGACCTGACCGCCGAGGCGTCGTGGGCCCTCGCGGCGCTGTCGCAGAGGACGGCGGTCGTCTTCCGGTCGGGGGAGGAGCAGTACACCGGTCCGGTCATCGCCCGGACCTCGGACGGTCACCGCTGGCGCTTGCGGCTGGACACCCACGGCTACTTCTCGGCCGACGCGCAGCATGCGCTGGCGCGCCTGCGAGAGGCCATCGCCCGCCGGACTTGGACGATGCGTCTCGAACCTGGGGAGGGCTACGTTCTCGACAATGAGGTGATGCTCCACGGGCGAAGTGCCTTCGGGGGCGACCGTGAGATGCTGCGCGTTCTACTCGGAGATCTCCGCCCGCCACGGACGGCGCTCACGTTGGTCGAGTGACCGCGCGGCAGGCACGGGCGTCGTGCTGTGGGCCCAGTCGTCCGGGCACCACGATCCTCGCTTCCCGTGAGGCTGTCTCGTCGACGTCGTGACGGCGGTCTCGCCTCGTCGAGGTGCCTGTCCTCCTGTCGAGCGCTCAGGTGATGTTCATGGCCAGTTTCAGGGCTCCGAGACCGGCGTGGACGGCGCTCGGCTGACCGCGGCGGCGTGCCTGGACGACGGTCGCCCGAGCCATGGGGTGGTTGTGAACGTAGTGCGGTGCCATGCCGGCGACGGAGGTGAGCAGCCGGACGGCGTTCTCGTCCTGCTTCAGCTGGCCGTACGCCCGCGCGAGGTCTATCCCGTGATGGACCGCCCGCTCCCGGGAGCGGATGCGCCGTAGCTGGAGGGTGCGTGCCCGCTGCAGGGCTCTGTCGGGCTGGTCGAGTTCGACGGCGATCTCGACCGCGTGGATGGTCGCGTTGGTGGGGCCGAACACGGTTTGGAAGTCGTTGCGATCCTCACCGAGTCGCTCGGCGGCTGCCTCCGCTTCTGCGTGGTGGCTCCACGCAGTCGGGGAGTCGTGCCGTCGTGCCGCAGCGACCGCGCAGCGCAGGTGCAGCGCGCCCCAGAGGGACACGATCTCCGGTCGGCTGGTGGATCGGAGGGGCTCGAGGTCGGTCATCGCGGCCTCCGCGACGGCGACGGACTCGGCGAGGGCTCCGGTGTGCAGCAGGACTCCGCAGCGGTCCCACGCCGAGCACGCCTTCACGGTGTCGTCTCCCAGGCGGGCTGCGGCCAGGGCGGCGTTCTCCACGGCAGACCATGCCAGGTCATGGTGGCCGAGCTGGTTGAGGACCATCCGCGCCACGTGGCCGGCCTCGACCAGGAGCCCGTGGGCGGACTCCAGGTTCCGGCCGTCGGCCCGGATGTCCGGACAGGATGAGGCTGTTGCGGCGGACGGCCGACCGGAGGGCGGGGACCATGCGGTGCCCCGCGTCCTGTTCGGGGGAGCGTGGGGTGTACGGCTGCCCGAGGAGCCACGCCACGTCGATGTCGAGGACGTCGGCGAGGCGGTCGATGACGCTGTGCCGGTCCAGGACCAGCCGGCCCCGCTCGACCCCGCGCACCCACGACTCCGAACGATCCGTCAGGGCGGCCAGCTCCAGCTGGGTGAGACCACGTGCCCGGCGGACCTGCCGGACCCGGTAGCCGACGCCGACCCGACCTCCCTGTCCGGCATGTCACCTCCAGCAGGTCGCGTGACGGTAGTCATGAGGATCAGCCCATGACTCCGGACGGGTGGGTCACGTCACCGGGTCTGTGGTAGCTCGGCGGTCTGGCCGGTAACGGGGCGGACCTACCGGCCGAGTTCGCGGTACTTGGCTTCGGTGGCGTCCTTCTGCGGCTTCCACCACCAGTCGTTGCCGCGGTACCAGTCGATAGTGGCGGCCAGGCCGGCGGCGAAGTCGCCGTAAACGGGCTGCCAGCCGAGTTCGGTGCGGAGCTTGGTGGAGTCGTTGGAGTAGCGCAGATCGTGCCCGGGTCGGTCGGAGACGTGGTCGTATTCGGCGGGGTAGTGGCCCATCAACTTGAGGATGAGTTCCATGATCTGCTTGTTGCTGCGCTCGTCACCGGAGCCGATGAGGTAGGTCTCACCAGTGCGGCCGCGGTCGAGGATGGCGTGTACGGCGGCGTTGTGGTCGTCGACGTGGGTCCACTCGCGAACGTTTTCGCCGGCGCCGTAGAGTTTGGGCCGCTGCCCGGTGAGCAGGTTGGTGACCTGGCGCGGAATGAACTTCTCGACGTGCTGCATGGGTCCGTAGTTGTTTGCGCAGTTGCTCAGAGTCGCGTTGACGCCGAAGGAGCGACCCCACGCGCGCACGAGCATGTCGGAGGCGGCCTTGGTGGCGCTGTACGGGCTGGAGGGGTCGTAGGCGGTGGTCTCGGTGAACTGCTCGGCGGCGTCGAGCGCGAGGTCGCCGAACACCTCGTCCGTGGAGATGTGGTGCAGCCGCCCCCCGTGCCGGCGGACGGCCTCGAGGATGACGTAGGTGCCCTGCACGTTGGTGCGCAGGAACGGCTCGGGATCGTGTAGCGAGTTGTCGACGTGAGACTCGGCGGCGAAGTGCACAACCACGTCGTGCTCGGCCACCAGCTGGCCGACCAGGGCGGCGTCGCAGATGTCGCCCTCGATGAACCGGACCTGCTCGGCGACTGGTGCCAGGCTGGCCCGGTTGCCGGCGTACGTGAGGGCGTCCAGCACGGTGACCTGATACTCGGGCCGGTTCTGGACGGTCCAGTGCACGAAGTTGGCGCCGATGAATCCGGCGCCGCCGGTGACGAGCATCTTCATGGCGGGCAACCCTATGGCAGCTGGGCCGTCGTCGAGCGGCTGTCCGCAGCATCGGGCAGCACTGCCACCCCGGTCACCACGTCGTCCGCCACCGCGGTGCTGTCGGGCGACAGCCGCTGCGACGCACGATGGTCCGCGACGGTCCCGTCGGCGCCGGCCCTTTCCGGGCTGGTGAGTTCGCGGACGGCGACGGTGGCGGCGGTGCGGGCGGAGTCCAGGGCGGCGAAGAGCACGGCGAGGCTGCGCAGGTTGTCCGTCAAGGTGGTCTCGACCGGCGGACCGTCGGCGAGCCAGTCGGCGAAGCCTGCGACCAGGTGGCGGTGCCCGGTGAACATGTCGCGGTCGGGAGCCTCGATGGCGGTGTGGCGGCCACCGTGGGTGACGGTGACGGCTGGGCCCTTGCAGGTGATCGAGCCATGCTGCAGCTCCAGCCGGTACAGCTCGTCGCGCCACCGGCTCTGGTCGCCGGCGGCCTGCAAGGTGGCCTCGTAGAGCGCGAACGCTCCTCCGGTCAGATGCAGCAGGAACCCACCGATGCAGTCGCCGGCGAACGACGAGCCGACCGGGTTGGCGGTCGCGGCGGTGACGGCCAGGACGTCGCGGCCGGCGAGGTAGCGGATCATGTCGAAGTGGTGGATCGAGCCCTCGACCAGGAGCGGGTCAGACATCGTGTGGGCGTTTCCGACGTCCCAGGACCCGGGCACGCGATAGTCGGCGGCGAACCGGGCCACGACGTAGTGCAGCGCGCCGAAATCGCCGGTGGCGAGCCGGCGGCGAGCCTCCTGGATCCGGTGCTGGTACCGGTAGTTCTGCACGACCGCGACCTTGATTCCGGCCCGGGCTACGGCGGCTGCGACCCGGACGGCGTCCGCGCGGGTGGTCACCAGCGGCTTCTCGGTCAGCACGTCCAGGCCGGCGGCAGCCGCGGCGAGGATGCAGTCGGCATGCTCTTCCGGTGAGGACAGCACGACCGCCGCGGTCACCCGCGGGGCCGCGGCCAGGGCGGCGGCCAGCTCGGCGTGTGCGGCGGCCTCCGGCAGCGCCAACGCGGCCGCGAGGCTGCGCGCGTGCGGGAGCTGCGGGTCGACGACCGCGGCTACCCGGTAGCGGTCGGCGAACTCCAGCAGCAGCGGTGCCCAGCACTCGTGCGCCCACCTCCCGGCACCGAGGACGACGAGGTCGATCATTTGTTCTCCTCGATCATTCGCAGGTCAGGTCCGTTCAGGGGTTGACGAGGGCGAGGGCGTGGCCGGCGGCATCATCGATCGACACCCACCTGCTCGACTCCGGCCAGCTCGCCTCCCGCTTGCCGGGGCCGAGTGAGCTTGCGAGTGCGTCTGCTCGGCCGACCCGACCAGGCGGCGGTGGGGCGCCGGCGTGCAACGCCGCGGTGATCTGCAGTTCGTCTCCTGGTCGCAGGGCGCCCTGCCAGCCGCGCGCCGTGATCACCAGGCGTCCGGGAGCGGGTTCACGGCCGTCAAGGGGGAGCGGGGCCAGATCGAGCGGCACGGGGTAGCCGGGGTGGACGGCGGTGATCGTGGTGGCGCCGGTGAACCGGGCTGCCGGCGCCGTCGCGTAGGGCTGGTGGGCGGGCTCGGGCAGATGGTGAGTGTGGTCGAGGCCGTAGGTCAGGTCGATCCGCAGATCCTCGACCCAGGCGACGTCGCGCCGGCGAGGCAGGAGCGCGGTAGCTGTCGCAGCGTCGGCTATCGGCGGCATCATCCGCCCGCGCTGGTAGTCGCCGGCGCGCGGGTCGCAGGCGGCCGCGAGGTCGGGCAGGAAGCGGGCGCCGGCGCGGGTCAGCTCAGCTTCCACGAGACCCGCACCGCCCGCTGCCGGGTACACGATGAGGTCGACGTCCTGGCCGGTGCCAAGCTGGTCGGGATCGAGCGCGGCTGAGCCCGTCAACCCGAGAGCCCCGGACCGGCCCGCCGGGTCCACTGCGGCGGCGAGCCCCGTGAGCAGGGCATGAGCCCGAGCGGCGGCCCGGCCGACGGGGTGGTGCCGTAGGGCCACGGCGAACGCGTCACGCGGGTCGATGATCGATACGTGGCCAGGGGAAGCGGTGAGGTCGACGCTGCTGAAAAGGGACCACGCCAGCGGCTGCACACCGTGCTCGGGTGTGAGGGCCGCCACGAGCTCGCGCCACCGGGCAGGCCCTGCCAATGCCGTGATCTTCGTGTAGCCGCCGTCGCGGCGGCGCACGGAGGGCGGGCCCGCCAACTCGAAGCCGTGGCGAACGAGGCGGCGGACGATGTCGCCGCGCAGGTAGTACGGGCACGCCACGAGCTGGTCGGCGCTGTGGTGGTCCCCGGCGATGCAGGACAGGACTCCGGCGCCGTCGTCCACCCAGCCGTGGTCGAGAACCTCACCGGACGTCCGGGCCAGCGCCGCGACCGGCAGCCCGTGCGGTCGCTCCTGACTCGGCAGCGGCGGGCGTCGTGATTCGCTCATCGCTGGTTCACCGCCCGGTGACCACGACGACGTGCACGGCGTCGGCGGCGCCGGCCGGGTGCGCAAGGAGCCCGGCCAGACCCGCGGCGCCGGCTGGGCTGGCCGGAATGCCGTGGTCGGACAGGACGGCGCGGGCGTCGTGGAGATCGGCGTCGGTGACGCCGACGACGTGGCCGCTGCCGCCGGCTGCGCGACGTGCGTGCAGGGCGTCGAGGGCTTCTTGCCCGTGGAGGGCGGCCCAGTTCACCAGCGGCTCGCGGGCCGGGGTGGACACGATGTGCGCCGGATCGAGCGGCGTGTGCCGGGTCGTCGGCCAGCTCGCCAGGACGGAGTTGCTACCGGTCGCGGTCACTGCAACCACACCGGCGCGGCGGGGCAGGCCGGCAGCGGGGTCGGCGACAGCGGCCACCGTGGTGCCGTTGCCGGTCGGCACCCACACCGTGACCCGGTCCAGGTCCGGCGCCGATGTCCCGGGCGGGGCGGCAGCAGGCATCGCAACGGCGATTTCAACGGCGATGGTTGCCAATGCGGCCGCGACCTGTGCCGCGAACGGGCCGTCCACATTCGCGTCGACAGGTCCGCCATCCTCCTTGCCGTGCTCCTGGCCGTCACGGCGAGAGGTGGTGAGGGCACGGCTGGCTGCGACGGCGTCCTCGTAACCGCCAGGCACGTGGTGCAGTTCGGCGCCGAGCTGGCGCAGCCGGTCCGCCATGGCGCCGCTGGCATAGGCGGCGGGGAGCACCACGTCGACCGCGGCGGCGCAGGCGGCGGCCTCTGCGGCGACTGCCAGGCCGTAGTTCCCGCAGCTGCCGACGGTGAGCCAGTCGTGGCCCGCTGCCCGGGCGGCGCGGACGACGGCTGCGGCGGCACGGTGCTTGTGGCTGCCGGACTCCGTGCGGGTCTCGTCCTTGACCAGCACGAGCTGGCCGGGCAGAACACCGGCCAACTCCTGCATGCCTGTGCCAGGCCTCCCGGGACCACGGGGGCTACTCAGCACAACCAGTTCGGTTTTGCCGGGCCGGTGCGTAATGGACGCCGTCGGGCCAGGTGGTCTGGCCTGGGTTGGCGTCCTCGGCCGCC
>JBHJOS010000179.1:0-2547 GCA_050329415.1 Kineosporiaceae bacterium | reverse complement strand
CGGTCGTGGCCGGTCCACCGGCCGCCGTTGCACACGGCCCCGTAGTACGTGCCGCCGTCGCCGGCCGCCTCCTGGGCCAGCCGCTGCTCCAGGTCGGCCGGCACCGCCTCCTGGGCGCTGCGGCTGGTCAGCGCGGTCTCGGTGCTCTCGTACCCGTCGTTGCCGCCGGGGAGCCACGGGTCGGCGTCGAAGTCGGCCGCGGTCTTCCCGAGGTCGAACCAGTAGCACACCGGCGGGGGTCCGGTGCCCGAGGCGCGGGTGACCGTGCCGCCGAAGGTCGAGGTCACCGTGTAGGAGGCCCGGGCGGTGTAGCCACGGCCGTCGCTCTCGGCCCACGCCCCGGGACCGGAGTCGGCCGTCGCGGGGCCAGCCCCGGCGAGGGTGGCGACGACCAGCCCACAGACCGCCAGGACCGTCAACGGCCACCCGGGTCGTCCGGCACCTGACTCTCGACTCACTGGTTCCATCCCGCACGCCCCTCGCTCGGCTCCGTCGCCACCTCCGTCGCCACCGCGACCGTAGCCGCGCCCCGGACCCGGGCATCCCTCACGTAGTCCAGAACCCGCGGTCTTACGTAGCCTTCAAAGGCCTCACGGGAGCCTCTCGATCGCGCGCACCAGGGACCCCGGTCCTCGCCAACCGTCAGGTCGAGTCGGGCTGGACCTCGGGCAACGTGCCGGGGGGCAGCGGCCGCCCGGCGCAGACGTACGGCACGAGCGAGCGCACGACAGCGGCGGCATCGGCACGTGCGTCGCGTCCCGGCGGTCCGGCGTAGAGGGTGACGGTGATCGTGAACTGACCGCCGTCGGCTTCCGGGGTGCAGCTGAAGCGCGCGTCGACGTCCCCGGTCGGCGACTCGCCCCGGGTGTACCCGATCCCGTACTCGGCGTCGTCCAGTGGTTCCTGGTCGGGGAACACCTCCGGCTGCGCCAGGCTGTCACGGGTCTGGTCGTACAGGTCGATCTCGGTCTCGGGGCCCCACACGAGGAGCAGCAGCTCGCCCTCCCGCCCGATGACGCGGCACGAGAACGTGTCGTCCGCCGTCTCCTGGCCGGCGGCCCAGCGTCGCCGGTCGACCACCTCCGGGTCCCCGCCCACCACCAACCGCGCGGTGTCCTCGGTGACGCCCTCGCAGGCGAAGTCGCCCGTCGCCGCCGAGGCGGCCAGGGACTCCGGCACCGGCGCCGCGGGATCGGCCGGGGCGTCCTCGGACGAGCAGCCGGCGAGGACGACGCCGACCGCGGCGACCGCCGCGGCCGCGACCCGCACCGATCCGCGGATCACGGCTCCTCGCGGAAGGCCGTCCACTCCGACTCCCACTCGGTCAGCACGGTCGTCTCCACCGGGCGCATGGCGGTCGACTGCTGGTACCACTGCTGCTCCCAGCGGGTGCGCTGATCCTCCGGCAGGTTCCAGTACGGGATCGGTACCCCGTCGGCATCGGTCGGCCAGCCCCGCAACGGCTCCTCCCACCCGGCCAGGGTGGCATCCGGTTCGAGCAGTCCCACCGCCAGGGCGGTGTCCCCCACCTGTCCGCGCAGGAGGTCCCTCCGGTCGTCCTGCAGGTCGCGGGCGTCGGATCGGGCCTGGCCCTCGTAGTCGGTCTGGAGCGCCTCGGTGACCCGGTCCTGGATCACGCTCGTCCCCAGCCCGACGGCGACGCCGGCGACCCGCCCGGCCGGGGTCGGGATCAGGCCGAAGGCCTCACCGGAGATGAGGTCCACGTACTCGGCTCGGCGGGCGTCCCGTTCGGCGGCGTCCCCGATGCCGGCGTACCCCAGCTGCTCGACGAGGAAGCCCTCGAACGAGGACGCCTGGCCGGCCTGGACCGTGAGCCCGCCGAAGTCCTCCCAGCCCGCCCGGCCGGCCTCCCGGTGCGCCAGGTCCTGGTGGGCGCCGAACGCCAGTCGCGCCTCGGTGAGGGCGCTGGCCCCCACCAGGAGCGCGGCCCGCCCTGCCGGATCCCCGGCGAGCTGGCCCAGGAGGGCCTCGATGTCCCCGCGGGCGAACACCGGTACGGGCCGGCCGCCAGCCGCGAAGGCGAGGTCGTGACCCGTCAGGTCGAGCAGGGCGTCGTCCGGGCTCCCCGCCTCGCCATCGCTGCCGTAGCGAACCGCGGCATCGACGCCGATGACGTACTCCCCGAGGACCGTGCCGATGCCGGCCCGCGAGTCGTCGGGCAGTTCCTCGGCGTGATCCGCCAGGAACCCGACGTAGGCGCGGGCCGCCAGCGCGGCCTCCCGTGGGTCGTCCGCGCGGGCGTCGACCAGGGCCACGGCCAGAGTGTTCCCCAGGGCGCGCCCGTCGTCGAGCAGGTCGGCGTCCTCCGTGAACAGCCAGGCGACGTCCGCGTCCACCGTGGGCAGGCCATGCTCGTCCTCCGGGCCCGAGAACACGTCCAGGGCGGTCGACGGGTCGGTGCCGAGGACCCGCAGCGCCAGCACGACCTGGTCCTCGGCGCGGACGTCCTGGTCGCGATCGCTGAACCCCAGGGGGTCCGTGCCCAGCGGATAGAAGAACTCCCGAGCGAGACCGTGGTCGTGGGGG
>JBHJOS010000096.1:0-33888 GCA_050329415.1 Kineosporiaceae bacterium | reverse complement strand
TCCTACTACTGGCGGGCCGTCGCCGACAACGGCAGGGTCCTAGCCTCGTCGGAGACCTACTACAACAAGTCCGACGCCCAGGCCGCGATCAACACCGTCAAGCGGGAGGCCGCGACGGCGCAGACCGTCGACCTCACCCGCAGCGCCGCCCGCCGCTACTGACCGGCGGTCGGCTGACGCGGCAGGCGGGTCGGAGCTAACCCGGCCCGCTGTCGCGTCACACCCCGACACCTCCGGGGCCACCCCTAGCCAACCGTACCCCCGGGCAAGGTCTTCGTCGCCCGCCACGGCGTCAGCGAGCTGACGACGACCCTGCTCACCTCCGGTGAGGTTCGCGACCTCGTCGAGCGGATGCTCAAGTCGTCGGGGCGGCGGGTCGACCTCAGCAGCCCTTTCGTCGACGCCACGCTGCCCGACGGGTCCCGGCTCCACGTCGTCATCCCCGACATCACACGCGAACACATGGCGGTCAACATCCGGAAGTTCGTGGTCCGCGCGGACAGCCTCGACGACCTCGTTCGCCTGGGGACGCTGACCGCCCAGGCCGCCCGGTTCCTCGAGGCCGCTGTCGTCGCCGGGCTCAACATCCTCGTGTCCGGGGGGACGCAGGCCGGCAAGACGACGGTCCTCAACTGCCTCGCCGCCGCCATTCCGGCGCGGGAGCGCGTCATCACCTGTGAAGAGGTGTTCGAGCTCCGGATCCCGCAGCGGGACGTCGTGGGTCTCCAGTGCCGCCAGCCCTCCCTGGAGGGGACCGGCGAGGTCCCCCTCCGCCGCCTCGTGACCGAGGCGTTGCGGATGCGACCGAGCCGCCTGATCGTCGGGGAGGTCCGCCAGGCGGAGAGCCTCGACCTGCTCATTGCCCTGAATTCCGGGCTGCCGGGGATGTGCACGATCCATGCCAACAGTGCCCGCGAGGCGGTGACGAAGATGTGCACCCTGCCACTGCTCGCCGGGGAGAACGTCGGCGCCCGGTTCGTCGTCCCCACCGTGTCCATCAGCATCGACCTGGTCGTCCACGTCGCGCTCGACGCCGACGGCCGACGCCGGGTCCGCGAGGTGGTGGCCGTCCCAGGTCGGGTCGAGGACGACGTCGTCGAGACGGCGTCCGTCTTCGCGAGCGGGTCCGACGGGCAGCTGGTGCGGGCCTCCGGGCACCCGCCGCACCCGGACCGGTTCGCTCGCGCCGGTCTCGATCTCACCTCCCTGCTGGCGGGCTGAGTGCCGCCATGACCGGGACACTTGTCGGGCTCCTGCTGGGAACGGGACTCGCGTCGATCTGGTGGTCGTTCTGGCCGCGCGCGCCCAGGCCGGCCGCCCCCCCGGCCTGGTATCTCCGCCTGAAGGACGACCTCGTGCAGGCGGGTGCTCCGTCGGTCTCTCCGTGGTCGCTGCTGGCGGTGTCCGCGGGCACCGCCACGACCGTGATGCTCGCGGGGAGCGCAGTGTCCCGGGCGCCGGCCGTTGCCGCGTGCTTCGCCGTGGCGGCAGCCTGGGCACCGCTCGCACTGGTCCGGCACCGGGCCGCGCGCCGTCGCGCGGACCTCCGCGAGCTGTGGCCGGACGTCGTGGACAACCTGACGTCCGCGGTTCGCGCCGGGTTGTCGTTGCCCGAGGCCCTCGCCCAGGTGGCTGAGCGCGGCCCGGAGCCCCTGCGCCAGCCGTTCGCCCGGTTCGCGCGCGACTACCGGGCGACGGGTCGGTTCTCGGAGTCGCTGGCTGCGCTCAAGGAGGCCCTCGCGGACCCGGTGGCCGACCGCCTGGTCGAGGCGCTGCGCATCACCCGCGAGGTGGGCGGGTCGGACCTGGGCCGGCTGCTGCGCACCCTGTCGGCCTTCCTGCGGGAAGATCTGCGGACCCGGGGGGAGATCGAGGCCCGGCAGTCCTGGACGGTGGCGGCGGCCCGGCTCGCCGTAGCGGCCCCGTGGCTGGTCCTCGCCCTGCTCGCCACCCGACCGGGGGCACTCGCCGCGTACAACCGGCTGGAGGGTGTCCTGGTCCTCGCGGTCGGGGCGGCCCTCAGCGTGGCGGCGTACCAGTTGATGCTCCGCCTCGGGCGGCTGCCGGACGAGGAACGGGTGCTCCGGTGAGCCTTGCGGCCACTCCCGCCCTGGGCGCGCTGCTGGGCTCGGTGCTCGGCGTGGGGCTCTGGTTGGTCATGGCGGGAGTGCCGTGGCGCCGCACGATCGACCTCGTTGACCGGCTCGAGCCCTACCTCGTCGACGTCACCGGTCCGGCGGAGCGGGTGGGCCGACACGGTGCCGTGGCGCGGCTGCTCGCCCCCGTCATGGCGGACGGCGTGCGCTGGGTGGAGCGCATCTCGGGCGGCCCCGGGACGGTTCGCCGACGTCTCGAGCAGGCCGGGGCGGGGCTGACGGTGGATCAGTTCCGTGCCGAGCAGGTGGTGTGGGGAGTCGCGGGCCTCGGGGCGGGGACAGCGGCGGCGCTCGCGGTCGCGGCGGTACGCGGCGTCGCCCTGCTTCCCATGCTGGCGATCATCGTCGTCACCACGATGTCGGCCGTCCTGCTGCGCGACCAGGCGCTCACCTGGCAGGTGCGGCGCCGTGAGGACCGGATGATGCAGGAGTTCCCCGCCGTGGCCGAACTCCTCGCCCTCTCCGTGGGCGCGGGGGAGGGTGCGGTCGGGGCTCTCGAACGGGTGGCATCGACGTGCTCCGGGGAGTTGTCGGCCGAGCTCCGGCGCACGCTGGCCGCCGCCCGGGCCGGCGCCTCCCTCGTCGAGGCACTCGAGGGGCTCGCGTCCCGCACCAGCCTCCCGCCGCTGGCCCGGTTCGTCGACGGGGTGACCGTTGCGGTCGAGCGTGGCACCCCGCTCGCCGAGGTGCTCCGGGCGCAGGCCCAGGACGTCCGCGAGCTGGGGCGCCGGCGGCTCATGGAGTCGGGCGGCCGCAAGGAGATCGCCATGATGATGCCCGTCGTCTTCCTGGTCCTCCCGGTCACGGTCCTGTTCGCCGTCTACCCGGGGCTGATCGCCCTGCGGCTGCAGTACTGAGGAGGGCGATGACCGGCCCACGATGTGAGGCACGCCACGGGTCCTCCGCCACCAACCGGGCGATCGGCACAATGCGCTCGGTCCACTGCGTTCAGTTACTGAAGGGTGCGCGTGAGCATGAACCGACCAATCGCGACCGATCGCGGGGACGTCCCTGGCTGGGTACTGGTGACGCTCATGACGGCGGGCCTCGTGGTGGCGCTGTGGGCCGTTGCGGGCCCGCAACTGACCCAGGTGTTCAGCGATGCGATCTCCGGGGTCAGCGGGCCCTGACCCTCGGCGAGGCCGGGTCGGCGGTCGTGGACTTCGCCCTGGTCTCGGTCCTGCTGACGCTGCTGTTCCTCGGGATCGTCCAGGTCGCCCTCGTGCTGCACGTCCGCACCACGCTGACCGATGCCGCGGGCGAGGGCGCCCGGATGGGGGCGCTGGCGGGTCGGGAACCGAGCGACGGGGCGGCCCGCACCCGCGACCTCGCCGCCGCGGCGCTGACGCCGGCCTTCGCCGAGGACGTCTCCGCCTCCACGGCGGAGGTCCCCGACGGTGAGATCGTCGTCGTGACCGTCCGGGCTCCGCTGCCGGTCCTCGGGCTGCTCGGCCCGCGGTCGCTGGAGGTGCGGGGCCGGGCGCTTCGGGAGGGCCCATGATCCGGCACCCGGGTGGTGACGGCTCCGACGACCGGGGCAGCGCGGTCGTCGAGTTCGTCACCGTGGGGCTGCTCCTCCTCGTCCCGATCCTCTATCTCGTCCTGGCCGTCGGAAGGGTTCAGGCGGCAGTCCTCGCCACCGAGGCCGCGTCCCGGGCGGCCGTCCGGGCCATCACGTCGGCCGATTCCGAGGACGCCGGGCGAGCCACCGCGCACTCCCTGGTCAGGTACGCCCTGGCCGACCAGGGCTTCGACATCGACCCGGACGACGCCGTCACCCTGGAGTGCCCCGCGGCAGGGTGCCTCACGCCGGGTGGCCGGGTCGCCGTGACCGTCGGGTTCACGGTCTCCCTGCCCGGCATGCCCGTCCTGCCGGGCGTCGACCCGGTCGGAGTCCCGGTGTCGGCAACACACGTCGGCAGCATCGACGAGTTCCGGGCGGGTGACCCGCCGTGAGGGCGCCGCGGGACGACGAGGGCTCGGTCCTGCTGCTGACGCTCGGCTACGCCGTGCTCGCGTTGCTCGTCGTCACGGTCGTCGCCGGGGCGTCCTCGGTGTACTTGCAGCGCAAGCAGCTGCTCGCAGTGGCCGACGCGGCGGCCCTCGACGCCGCCGACGCCGTCGACCGCCCGGGTTACTACGCGGCCCTGGAGGCGGGCGCCGACCTCACGGCTGTGCCGCTGACGGACGCCACAGTGCGTGACGCCGCGGTCGACGCGGTCGCAGCCTCCCCGGCTGCCGCCCGGACGGGTGCCCGGGTGGCACCGGGCACCGGCACACCCGACGGGACCACTTCGGTCGTCGTGCTCACCGGTCGGGCTCGCCTGCCGGTCGTGTCCCCGGTGCTCGAGACCTGGTCGGAGGGGATCAGGCTGGCCGTTCGGGCGGAGGCGACCGCTCCCCTCGGCCCGTGAGTCCGCTCGACCTGGGCGCGGGACGGAACCCGGCCGCCCGTTCGTCGGCCGGTGTCCCCCTGTCGGGCCTCACCGGCCATCAGGGGAGCGTTCGCCTCGGCCGGTACGTCGTCGCAGCCCGGTCGCGCCGGCCGTGCGGGTCGGGCCGCTCAGCCAGCTGGACGGCCAGGACGGACGTGACGATGGTGAGCAGCCCGGGTACGGCCATGAGCGCGATCGGTCCCTGCGCGCCCGGGTCCACCGTCGGCCCACCCGGCCAGGCGAGCCGCCCGGCAGCCACCAGCGCGGCCCACCCGCCCACCAGCACTACCCCGGTCGACGCGATCGCGGCTGTGACGGCACCCCGGTACCGCTCGCCGGCCGACGCGACAAGGCCGATCACCAGCCCCGGCAGGACCACCGCGGCCGACGGCTCGAACGCCGTGGCCACCAGCCCGGTAGTCGTCACGGCCACGGCGGCGATCGGAGATGTCGTCGGCCCTCCGGCGGCGAGTGCGAAGGCAGCGATGACCGCGACGGTCGACACCGCCCAGGCCAGGCCCTCGACCGTCGACGACAGCGCCGCCGTGGCGGCCGGGTCAGCCGTCACGGCCACCCGCAGGGTCACCGCCGCCAGCCCGATCCACGTGACGACCCCCGCCACCCACGCCGACCACCAGGCGGCGCCGGTCCGTCTCGCCGCGAGCACGGTGAGCAGGGCGACGGCGGCAGGTGCGCTCCAGGAGGCGTCGAGCACGCCTCCGTGGGTCACGCCGCGGCCTCGTCCAGGCCGACCCCGGGTCGCAGTGGCAGCGGTCGGGGTGCCGGGACCGCCTGCCAGGTCGCGACGGCCGTGAGCGCCGCGTGCGCCGGACCGGTGACCAGCAGCAGCACGCCGGCGAGGCCGGGGAACCGCAGCGACGTCGAGCGGTCGAGGTCGACCAGCGCCGACCACCTCAGGGCAGCCGACACGATCCCGAGGGCCGTGGGCAGGGCGGCGGCCACCAGGACGGTCAGGGGAGCCCCGGTGAGGACGGCGGCGGCCGGCGCGAGGGCCGTCGAGGGCAGTCCGACGAGCCCGTGGGCGAGCATGATCCCGGCCTGTGGACGGCGGCGAGCCTCCGCCGCCACGACGCCCGCGTCCCGCGCGGCCCGGGCCAGGAAGGCGCGGACCGTGCGTGCCGCCGGCCGAGAGAGGATGACCCCCTCAGCGACGCCGACGACCGAGAGCGGTTCGTTTGCGGGCACGCTGGCCGTGCGCCCACGGCCGCGCGGGACCTCGAGGTCGGTCCCTATCAGCAGCCCGTCCACGGGCAGCGTCGTCGGTGGTGGTTCGACCGACCGCAACCACGACTCGTGCCACAGCCAGGAGTCCACCGCGTCGTGCAGCTCCGTCCACCGCGGACGCCGCGCCACTGGGTGCGCCAGGACAGGCAGCACGAGGACCGAAGCCCGCCGCTCCGCCCGCAGCAGGGTCGCCCGCGCCGCCGCCCCCTCGGGGGCCCGGGTCCCGGGAGCCGTCAGCAACGCCCGAGGTGGACTCGGAAACGGGCGTCCACGGGGGTCGACGCCCGACGCTGGGTCGGTCGGGCCGAACCGGTGCCGTTCGCGCAGCGCCACCGCGGCGAGCGCTGCCGCGACGGCCGCCACGACCACGACGACGACATCGATCTCGCGGTGGCTGCCGAGCAGCGGCAGTACGTCCATGCCCGTCACCCCCGGCCAGTCACCCGGCGGCCGCCCGGCCGGCGAGCGCCGCGGGCTCTGATCACGACACCGTAGCGGGACCCCGAATCCTTGTCTCCGTTACTCCCCGGTCGGGGGTACGAGGCGTGGTCGTGAGGGCACGGGCCGACGCCGGAGGCGGGCGTCAGCCGGGCCGGACCACCGCGTCCGCGGCACCGCGGGTCCGCTCGACGTAGAGGGCGTTGGCCTCGTCGCTGCCGAGCGTGCGTGCCCGGGCCTCGGCCGGCGGGCGGCCGTGCGCCTCGTGCCGCGCCATGAGGCGCCGGCGCCGCACGTCGTCGTCCACCTCGACGTACCAGCACTCGTCGAGCAGCCCCGCGACCTGGCGCCAGGGGCCGTCGGCGAGCAGCAGGTAGTTGCCCTCGGTCACGACCAGGGGCACTCCAGCCGCCACCTGCAGTGCCCCCACCTCGGCCAGCTCCCGGCTCCGGTCGAAGCGCGGGGCGAAGGACTCGCGGGTCCGGTCCCGCAGCCGGTCGAGGAGGTCGGCGTACCCCTGGGCGTCGAACGTGTCGGGTGCGCCCTTGCGCTCGTGCCGGCCCAGCGCGCGCAGGAGACCGTCGGCCAGATGGAAGCCGTCCATCGGCGCCACCGCGACCGTGCCCGGTCCGAGCGCCTGCGCGATCGCGGCCGCCAGCGTCGACTTGCCCGCACCCGGCGGCCCCGCGATGCCGAGCAGCACCCGCCGGAACGGCGTCGCCGCAGCGGCGAGCAGACGCGCCCGATCCACGGCCTCCGGGGTCGTCAGCCCGGGCACGTCGGTCCGCACGTCGGCATCCTGCCCACGTGCGGACCCTCCCCGAGGGCTGTTCCGGGCAGCTGGCACCCTGGTCCCGTGACGGTGGTGTCCGGACGCTCGTTTCTCGTCACCGGCGCGAGCGGCGCTCTGGGTTCGCGGGTGGCAGCGCGGTTGGGGGCGGCGGGTGCTGCGCTCACGCTCACCGGGCGGGACCCGGGCCGCCTGGCGGCCACAGCGACAACCACGACCTCAACCACAGCGAGGCCCGTCGTCCTGTCGCTCGACCTCACTCTGCCCGGTTCCGGTGACCGAGCAGTCACGGCGGCCGTCGCCGCGCACGGCGCGCTGGACGGCGTGGTCCACACCGCCGGCGTCGTGGCCTTCGGCCCGGTCGACACCCTGGACGACGACGTCCTCGACGAGCTGCTGCTGCTCAACACCGTCGCGCCGATCCGGCTGCTGCGGGCGGCGGTCCCTCACCTGCGGGCCTCGGCCGCGGCGGGCCGCGACCCGGTGGTGTGCCACGTCAGCGCGGTCGTCGCCGAGCGGGCGCTGCCGGGGATGGCCGCCTACTCGGCCAGCAAGGCGGCCCTCACGGCCTTCGACGCGGCGGCCGGGGCCGAGCTGCGCCGCGCGGGGATCCGGGTGGTGGACGCGCGCCCGCCGCACACCGAGACCGGCCTCGCCCACCGGCCCGTCGCCGGGGAGGCCCCCCGCCTTCCCCGGGGCAGGGACCCGGACGCGGTCGCCGACCGGATCGTGGCGGCGCTCGTGGCGGGCGAGCGCGACCTGCCCGCCGCAGCGTTCTGACGAGCCCGGCGGGCATGACCGGGAACCGGGGCAGCTCACTCGCCCGAGGCCCGGCCCGGGACCGCCGACCGTTCCCGCCTCGCCGGCCCGGGTCGGTCTCGACCGTTCCCGCCGGCAGGCTGAATCCGCGTTCCCGTCGTCCGTAGAGTCCGGGTATGGCCGAGGGGGGAGTCCTCACGTCGCGCCGGGCCGTGCTGGCGATGCTGGGCCTGACGGCAGCGGCGGCGTCGGCGTGCAGTCGCCGGGGGGCCGACGCAGTGGCTGCGGGACCCATGCGCATCGCCAGCGGGCAGGAGGGCGGCGTGTACTTCGAGTACGGGACGGCGTTGGCCGCGCTCGTGACCGAGGATCTCCCGCAGCTCGGCACCCGGGTGCTCGAGACCGACGCCGGCCTCGCCAACCTCGCCCTCCTCGGCGAACGCGAGGCGGAGGTGGCGTTCACCCTGGCGGACGTGGCGGCGGACGCCTTCGACGGTGGCCCGCCCTTCGCTGCCCCGGTCGACCTGGTCGCCCTGGCCCGGTTGTACGACAACTACCTGCACCTCGTCGTCCGGCGGGACGGATCGATCCGTACCGTGGCCGACCTCCGGGGCCGCCGCGTTTCGACCGGGCCGACGGAGTCGGGGACCGCGCTGGTGGCTGGGCGGCTGCTCGAGGTGGCCGGGTTGGCCGGTGCCCTGGACGACCTCGACCTCGACCTCGAGGCGGCTGCCGATGCCCTCACTCGGGACGAGGTCGCAGCGTTCTTCTTCAGCGGCGGCATCCCCACCCCTGCCATCGCGGGCCTGTGCGACGTCGTCGACATCCGCCTCGTCCCGCTGGGGGATCTCGTGGGCCGACTCGCCGACGCCCACGGCGACCTCTACACCACGGCCGAGGTGCCCGCCCGCGCCTACCGCACGGACGGGGCCGTGTCGACCGTCAGCGTCCCCAACTACCTCGTCGTCCGGCGGGACATGCCCCAGGAGCTGGGCTACGCGCTGACGCGACTGCTGTTCACGGGTTCGGCGACGCTCGAACGAGCACACCCCGCCGCGCGTCGTCTGACGGTCCGCTCGGCGGTGTCGACGTATCCGCTGGACCTTCATCCCGGAGCGGCCGACTGGTACCGGCAGGCGCCCCGCTGACCTCGTCGGTCGTCGGCTGACCGGGCCAGGCGGCGCCCGCGTCGGCCGCGGGCAGCACGACGGTGACCGTCAGGCCGCCCCCGACGCCGGACGGGCCGGCCCGCAACCGGCCGCCGCACGCCTCCGCGAGTGCCGCCACGATCGCCAGGCCCAGCCCCGTGCCGGCGACGTTCTGGTGCCGGCGACTGCGCCAGAAGCGCTCCCCGAGATGGCGGAGGTCCTCGCCGGCGAGGCCGGGTCCCCGGTCGCTGACGGCCAGGGCGACCTCGTCCCCGCGGGCGCGGACCGACAGCCGGACCGGACGCCCGGGAGCGAACTTGACGGCGTTGTGGAGCAGTTCGTCGAGGATCTGGTCCACGACCCCGAGGGGCAGCAGTCGCGGTGGGTCCTCGACCGGCAGCCGTGCCTGCAGGGGGGTGCCCGAGTGCTCGTACTCCGGCCGCCACGCCGTCACCCGCTCGGCGGCGACGGTTGCGACGTCCACGGGCCGCCGCTCGGGACGGTCCACGTCGGTCGCGGCCAGCCGCAGCAGGTTCTCGAGGAGGCCGGAGAGCCGCTCCAGTTCGACCATCGCGGTCCGGTGCTCGTCGCGTCCGGTCGCGACGACGTGAGCCTCCAGCAGCTCGACCCGCAGCCGCAGTGCGGTCAGGGGGTTGCGCAGCTGGTGCGAGGCCTGGGCGACGAAGAACCGCTGCCGGTCGAGGGCGCGCTCGACGCTGTCGGCCATGGCGTTGAAGGCCCTCGCCAGGCGTCGCAGCTCGGGCGCGCCCGAGCTCTCCGGGACCCGGGCGCCGAGCCGACCGTCGCTGATCTCCTGTGCGGTGGCCGCGAGCTGGGCCACCGGCCGCAGGATCCACCGCACGAGCGGCACGGCGAGCACGAGTCCCCCGAGGGCCAGGGCCGCGAGGGAGCCGATGGTGAGCAGGAGCAGCCGGGTGGCGACGGCCTGCCGGACCGGGGCCGTGGAGTCGACGGTGACGACCGCCCCGACCACGTGGCCGTCGACTCCGGCGGGCTCGGCGACCACGAACGGGCGGCGGTCCCAGGGCCACACCACGTGCGGGGGCTCCGAGGCCCGCCCGGACAGGGCGTCGTCGAGGGCCAACCGGACGAGCGGGTCGTCGGGCGCGAGCGAGGCTCCCCGGGGGGCCACCGACCGCCTCTCCTCATCGACGACGAGGGTCTCGGTGCCGTACAGCTCCCCGTGCCGCTCCAGCTCGAAGGCCAGAACGTCGGTGCGGTCGTCCCGCAGCGCCGCCTCGGCCAGCGTTGCGAACCGGTTCGTGTCCCTGAGCTGGGTGACGTAGGCGTCGAGTGAGACCCGGCCGGCGTGGGCCGTCGCCAGCGGGACGGCGAGTGCCGTGATCACGCCGGTCAGCAGACCGAGGACGAGCAGGAGAAGGCGGCGGCGCATCCTCACGCCAGGGTGGGCGGGGGCGGGTGCTCCCGGTCGACGGTGGCGAGCCCGGGGGAGGCGGCCGGGACCGTGAACCCGACCCCCCGGACCGTGCGCACGACCTCGGGGCGGCCGAGCTTCTGCCGCAGCGACGCGACATGGGTGTCCAGGGTGCGTCCCCCGCCTGCCCACCCGGTGTCCCAGACGGCGCGGAGGATCTCGCTGCGCGGCACCACGCGCCCGCGCTGGCGGACCAGCAGGACCATGAGGTCGAACTCCTTGCGGGTGAGGCCGACCGGTCGGCCGGCGACCGTGACGAGCCGCGCCGCGACGTCGATCTCGACGTCGGAGACCTGGAGGACCTCGGTTCCGGACGGGATCCGGGTGGCCCGTCGCAGCACCGCCTCGACCCGGGCGAGCAGCTCGGCGAGCCCGAACGGCTTGACGACGTAGTCGTCGGCCCCGCTCCGCAGTCCTCGAACGCGTTCCGGCTCCGACGTGCGAGCCGTCACCATGATGATCGGCACGCCGCGGGAGTCCCGAAGGCGCCGGCAGACCTCGATGCCGTCGATGTCGGGCAGGGCGAGGTCGAGCAGGACGAGGTGCGGTCCCGGCTCCTCGGCCGCCATCCGGAGCCCCTCGGTGCCATCGGCGGCGCGCCGCACGTCGTACCCGTAGCTGGACAGAGACGCCGAGACCGCGGCCGCCACCCGGTCGTCGTCCTCCACCACCAGTACCCGGGCCGTCATGGCTTCCTCTCGTCGAGGTCCGCCGTCGCGGGCGGCGCCGGCTCGGGGACAAGTGTCGTGGAACGGACCTTCCGCCGGGGCCTCCTTCGATCGCCTCGAGTCAACTCCACGTCAACTCTGCGTCAACTTCACGCCCACTCCACGTCCACTCGGCGGTCATGTCCTCGTCGTCGCCCGGCCCGCCGTCGGCGACGTACCCTGGCAGGTCGTGGCCGCCACCGACTTCCCCGCTGAGATCCGCGCCCTCCGGGACACCCTGTCCGGCATCCGCCAGGTCGTGGACCCGCAGACGCTGCGCGCCCGGATCGCGCAGCTCAGCGAGGACGCTGCCGCGCCGGACCTGTGGGACGACCCGCAGCGGGCACAGGCCGTCACGACGCGGTTGTCGAACGCCCAGGCGGAGCTCGATCGGGTGACGACCGCCGAACGGCGCCTGGACGACGTCGAGGTCCTCGTGGAGCTGGGGGAGTCCGAGGCCGACGCCGACGTCCTGGTCGAGGCGGAGGCGGAGCTCGCGGCGCTGCGCACGCTGCTGTCCGACCTCGAGATCCGCACCCTGCTGACCGGCGACTACGACGCCCGGGAGGCACTGATCACCATTCGTTCGGAAGCGGGCGGGGTGGACGCCGCGGACTTCGCCGAGATGCTGCTGCGGATGTACCTGCGGTGGGCCGAGCGGCACGGCTGGGCGGCCGAGGTGTACGACACCTCCTACGCCGAGGAGGCGGGCATCAAGTCCGCCACCTTCAAGGTCAACGCGCCGTACGCCTACGGCACGCTCTCGGTCGAGCAGGGCACCCACCGCCTGGTGCGGATCAGCCCGTTCGACAACCAGGGGCGGCGCCAGACGTCGTTCGCGGGTGTCGAGGTGCTGCCCGTCGTCGAGGAGACCGACCACATCGACATCCCCGAGGGCGACGTCCGGGTGGACGTCTACCGCTCCAGCGGCCCTGGCGGGCAGAGCGTCAACACCACCGACTCCGCGGTCCGGCTCACCCACCTGCCCACCGGCGTCGTCGTCACCTGCCAGAACGAGAAGTCGCAGCTGCAGAACAAGGCGGCGGCGATGCGGGTGCTGCAGGCCAAGCTGCTCGAGCGCCGCCGCCGGGAGCGGCAGGCGGAGCTCGATGCCCTCAAGGGTGACGGCGGCTCGAGCTGGGGCAACCAGATGCGCTCCTACGTCCTGCATCCCTACCAGATGGTCAAGGACCTTCGGACCGAGCGCGAGGTCAGCAACCCCACCGCGGTCTTCGACGGCGAGATCGACGAGTTCCTCGAGTCCGGCATCCGCTGGCGCAAGCAGCAGGAACGCGGCGCCGCCGCCTGAGCGGCCGGGCCGGGCCGGGCGGCCCGGCTGCCCGGCCCGGGGACGTACTCTTGCCGACTGGCGCCCGCGTCCTCGACACCCCCTGGGCGACCGGTGCGCCCCCGACCCGTCCCCGACCGAGCGGTGCAGAGTGATCCACTTCGACCAGGTCAGCAAGGTGTACAAGACCACCCAGCGACCGGCACTCGACGGCGTCAGCCTCGTCATCGAGCGTGGCGAGTTCGTCTTCCTCGTCGGCTCCTCGGGGTCCGGCAAGTCGACGTTCCTGCGCCTGGTGCTGCGCGAGGAGCGCGCCACCCGCGGTGACGTGCACGTGGCGGGCCGCGACGTCGCTCGCCTCGCGTCGTGGAAGGTGCCCGCGCTCCGACGGCAGATCGGGGTCGTCTTCCAGGACTTCCGTCTGCTGCCGACGAAGACGGTGTTCGAGAACGTCGCCTTCGCCCTCCAGGTGATCGGCAAGCCGCGGCACGTCATCGACCGGACGGTCCCCGAGGTGCTCCAGCTGGTGGGTCTGGACGGCAAGGAGGGCCGCCGTCCGGACGAGCTGTCCGGAGGCGAGCAGCAGCGGGTCGCCATCGCCCGGGCCTTCGTCAACCGGCCGGCGATCATTCTTGCGGACGAGCCGACCGGAAACCTCGACCCCGTCACCAGCGTGGGAATCATGAAGCTCCTCGACAGGATCAACAAGACCGGGACGACGATCGTCATGGCGACGCACGACCAGGACCTGGTGGACCAGATGCGCAAGCGCGTCATCCAGCTCGACAACGGTCTGCTGGTCCGCGACCAGGCACGTGGCGTGTACGGGGCCACGGTATGAGGGTCGCGTTCGTCGCCAACGAGGTCGGGATCGGCCTCTGGCGCAACCTCTCGATGACGGTGTCGGTGGTGTTGGTCACGGCCGTGTCGTTGACGTTCTTCGGGGCCGGCCTGCTGTTCCAGCGTCAGGTCGACCTGCTCAAGGACTACTGGTACGACCGGGTCCAGGTGTCGATGTTCCTGTGCGGCGCCGAGAGCGAGTCCGCGTCCTGCGCCGCGGGTGACGTGACCGACCAGCAGAAGGAGGTGATCGAGGCCGATCTCGGGGGACCGGAACTCGCCCCCTACGTCGAGCAGTGGTTCTACGAGTCCCAGCAGGAGGCGTACGACCGTTTCGTCGAGCAGTTCGCGGACTCCGCGATCGTCGAGAACGTCACCGTCGAGCAGCTTCCGGAGTCCTACCGGATCCGGCTGGCCGATCCCTCGCAGACCGACATCGTCGTCGCCTACTTCGCCGGGCGCACCGGGGTCGAGGAGGTCGACGACCAGCGGGACCTGCTGGACGGGCTGTTCCGGTTCCTGGACGGGGCCCGGTGGACGGCCTGGTTCATCGCGGGATTCCTGCTGCTGGCCTCGGCGCTGCTGGTGTGGACGACGATCCGCCTCGCCGCCTTCAACCGGCGCCGTGAGACCGGGATCATGCGCCTCGTCGGCGCCAGCAAGTTCTTCATCCAGTTGCCGTTCATGCTCGAGGGCATCGCCGCTGCCTGCCTCGGGGCGATCATCGCGACCGGCCTGCTGCTCACCGGCGAGCGCCTGCTCGTCCAGGGCTATCTCGCCGAACGCGTCCGGGTCGCCGACTACATCGGCCCGGCCGACGTCTTCGCGATCGCCCCGGCGATGTTCGCCGTGGGGGTCGTGCTGGCGGCGGCGGCGTCCCTGCTCAGTCTCCAGCGATATCTCAAGGTGTAGTCCGCCGGTACCGATGCCTGGTCCGCCGAATGTCCTATCGTCCCGCTCGGGAGGTGACGAACCGTGCAGGACCGACAAGTCGCTCGAATGACCCGATGGCGCCGGGTCGCCGTCGCCGCGGGTGCCTGCGCCGCGTTCGTGCTCCCCCTGGCGCTCGTGACGGCCGGCCCGGCCGCGAGCACCTCCCGGGAGGCCGTCGAGGACCGTCGGGGTGACGTCCGGCAGGAGCTCGACGACTCACGGGCCAGCCTCGACCACATCAGCGAGGAGCTGTCCGCCGCGCTCGCCCGGATGGCCGAGCTCCAGGCCCAGACGTCGGCGGCCCGGGCCGCGGCCGAGCAGGCCGCTGCCGAGGCCGACACGGCCCGCGCCCGCGACGCCGAGATCGCGGTGAGGCTCGACGGGGCGCGCGCTGCGCTTGAGGCCACCACCGCCGAGCTGGCGGTGCGCCAGGCCGAGGCCGAGGACACCCAGCGGCGCGCCACCAGTGTCGTCCGCGAGGCCTATCGCGGGTCCGATCTCAACGACCTCGCCATCCTCGTCGAGGCCTCGGACCCCCAGGAGTACGCGGACATGGTCCTGCTGGCCGAGACGGCCAAGCGGTCACAGGACCGCACGATGGCGCGGCTGCAGGTGCAGCAGGCCGAGATCCGTGGCACCGAGGCCCGCCAGCAGGCTCAGGAGGAGGAGCTCCAGCAGGTCAAGGCCGAGGCCGAGCGGGTGGTCGAGCAGACCCGGCAGGCCGAGGAGGCAGCCCGGCAGGCCCAGGCCTCGGTGGAGGCCCTCGCCGCGGAACAGGCGGAGACGGTGGCCGCGGTCGAGGCGGCGAAGGTGGCCGAGGAGGACCGACTCACCGCGCTCACCGCCGAGAGCGACGCCATCGAACGCCGACTGGCGGAGATCGCCGAGCAGGAGCGCGCGGCCGCGGCGGTCGCGGCCGAGGAGGCCGCCGCCGAACAGCGACGCCGGGAGGCCGCGGGCGAGGCGGCGCCGGGTGCCCCGGCGGGCGGCGGTGTCCTCTCGATGCCCGTCAGCGGCCGGCTCACCTCGCCGTTCGGCTACCGGATCCACCCCATCCTGGGGTACCGGAAACTGCACAACGGCCAGGACTTCGGGGCACCTTGCGGCACCCCGGTGCACGCCGGGGCGGACGGCTCCGTGGTCGAGAGCGGCTGGGCGGGCGGTTACGGCAACCGCGTCGTCATCGCCCACGGCACCGTCAACGGGGTCTCGCTCGCGACGACCTACAACCACCTGTCGTCCTTCGCGGGTGCATCCGGTTCGGTCTCGCGTGGCCAGATCGTGGGCTACGTCGGGACGACGGGCATGTCGACCGGCTGCCACCTGCACTTCGAGACCCGTGAGGCGGGCACCCCGGTCGACCCTGTCAAGTGGCTCTGACGGGACCGCCCGCGGCACACTGAGCGGATGCCCACGCGAAGCGGGCGCAGCCCGGGGAAGGGCGACGGCAGGGGCGGCACCGTTCTCGTCGCCTCCAACCGCAAGGCGCGCCACGACTACCACATCGAGGACACGTTCGAGGCCGGCCTCGTCCTGACCGGGACCGAGGTCAAGAGCCTGCGGGCGGGCCGCGCGACGCTCGTCGACGGCTACGCCACCGTGGAACGCGGTGAGGCGTGGCTGGAGGCCGTCCACATCCCCGAGTACACCCAGGGGACGTGGACCAACCACGCGCCCCGGCGCCGCCGCAAGCTGCTGCTGCACCGGGCCGAGATCGACAAGATCGCCATGAAGGTGGCCGAGCAGGGCCTCACCGTGGTCCCGCTGTCGCTGTACTTCAAGGACGGCCGGGCCAAGGTCGAGATCGCGCTCGCCCGCGGCAAGAAGGCCTACGACAAGCGCCAGGCGCTGCGGGAGCGGGAGGACCGGCGCGAGGCCGAGCGTGCCATGGCGGCGTCGGTGCGCCGGGCGCACCTCTCGTAGCGGAGCGCGACCCCGTCAGGCGGGGGTCAGCACGAGGTCGTGGCGCCCGCCGCGGGGCTTGGGAATCGGGATCGGCTGGAGGTCGAGGCCGGTTCCCGCGGTCTCGACCCGCCAGGCCGGGAGCAGCCGGGCGAGGATCGCCTTGATCTCGAGCAGGGACAGGTGGTTGCCGATGCACTGGTGGGCGCCGCCGCCGAAGGGGATGAAGCAGTGGCTGTGGGACCGGTGCTCGGCGCGTGCCTCGCCGAACCGGTCGGGGTCCACGCGCTCCGGGGCGGTGAACCAGCGCGGGTCCCGGTGGATCGCCAGGGGCACGGCGGAGACCAGCGTTCCGGCGGGGATGGCGTGGCCGCCCAGCTCGGTGTCCCTGGTGGCGCGCCGCGGGATGAACGGGACCGGCGGATGCAGCCGGGTCGCCTCCTTGAAGAGCAGCTCGGTGGCGGGCATGCGGCGTCCGGCGTCGAGGTCCACGACGGCCCCGGCCAGCGCCTTCGTCTCGCGGCGGCAGCGGTCCTGCCACTCGGGTCGGTCGGCGAGCATGGCGAGCATCACGGTGAGCGTTGACGTCGAGGTGTCGTGCGCCGCCATCAGCAGGAAGATCAGGTGATCCACGATCTCGGTGTCGTCGAAGCCCCGGCCGTCGTCGTCCACGGCGTGGCACAACTGCGACACGAGGGTGCGGGTCGGAGGACGGGCCCGCTCACGGCTCACCACGGGCGCGAGCTCCGCCTCCAGCAGCCGGCGACCCGCGAGGCCCCGGGCCATCGGGGTCCCGGGCAACGGCGCCCGGACCGGGGTGATGGAGGCCGCCACCAGGTCCACGAAGGCTCTCGTCACCGCGTCGGCCCGGTCCTGCAGGGACACCCCGAGGAACACCTCGTTCGCGATGTCGAGGGTCGTGCTCTTGAGCAGTCCGTAGGCGTCGATCCGGCCGGGGGCAAGAGGGGCGAGGCGACGCTGCACCACCTCGTCGATGAGGCCCGCGTAACCGTCGAGCGACTCCCGGCGGAAGGCGACGGACATGATTCGGCGGTGGGTGCGGTGGTCCTCGAAGTCCCGGAGCATCAGGCCCCGGCGGAACAGCGTCCCGATGGTGCGCTGCCACCCGCCGTGGGACGACCAGATCCGGTCCCGGTCCAGCAGGACCTCGCGCGCCTCGTCGGCGCCGAAGAGCAGGATCATGTCTCGGCCGAGCAGGCGGCTGCGCACGACATCGCCCCGGCCGCGCCGGGCGTCGACGAAGGCCCGGGCGTCCCGCAGCCAGGGCACGGTCTCGCCGAGGACCGGCAGGCCGGAGGACCCGGGGACATGGGCCAGCGGGTCGGTCATGGAGTGATGGTGGCGGATGCGGGTCCCGGACGACAGGAGCTTTCGGGCGGAGGGCGCGGACCCCTCGGCCGTCAGTCCACCTGGCCCCGCGGGGCCACCCACAGGTGCGGCTGCCCGGTGACCGAAGCGATGTGCTCGAAGTCGCCGTCGTAGTGCAGCACCACCGCGTCGTGACGTTCCGCAATCGCCGCCGTCAGCAGGTCGATCACGCCGGCGGCGCGGTGCAGGCCGACGCCGGCCATCCGGACCTGCACGTCGCGGGCACGGCCCGCCGCGGCCTCGTCCAGCGGGAGTGTGACGTAGGCCCGTCTCCGATACCGGTCGATGGCGAGCACGTCAGCGGCGTCCCGCCCGGAGAACCCGGCTTCGAGGTCCACCGTCGCGCAGGTCGCCGCGGCGCGATCGGCGATGAGCCCGGCGAGGACCCGGGCGACGCCGGGGTGGCGCGCCCTCATGAGCGCGCTGGTGTCCACGAGGTAGAGCCGACCCGGGACCACGGCGTCGGCCGTCGCGATCACGGACGCAGTCACCGGCGGGCGCGGGCCATGACCTCGGGATCAGCGATGTCGGGCCCGACGCCGAGGGCGTACGGTCCGGACAGTAGGTCCTCGACCCGGCGTCGGCGCTCGGCCACGAAGGCCAGAGCGGCGTTGACGGTGTCCTTCTTCGACGTGGTGCCGAGCTCGGCCGCGGCACGGGCCAACGCCTCGTCGTCCACGTCGATCACCGTACGCATGGCAGGAGGATATCTCATCATGCATCAGTGATACCACCGGCACGGCAGTGGGCTCGCCCGCCGTCCACAGGTCGCCCCCCGGGCCGGCTGCCGCGTGGCGCCGGAACACCCCGCCTCCAGCCTGCGTTACGATGGTGGACCTGGCTGCGGCCGGGTGGCTTGACAACTTCACAGGGGGTGACAGGTTTCGACGCCGGTCGTCGAACCAGGGGAAGCGGGTCGAGGATGCAGGTCATCTCGTCAACGCTCCTGCACAACCAATAGGTGCCGATTCCAAGGCTCCTGTCCGCAGTTCTCTCGCCCTCGCGGCCTGAGTAACTAACTAAGCGGACCGTCAGCCCGGGACCGCCTCCGGCCCGGTGTCTGGCGTCGCCAGGAGGCTCGACCACCGGCCCTCGTCGTGGGGGTCGGACGGAACACTTACACGACTGGGCCCGGCAGCAACGTGCTTGCGCGAGTGCTGGGGCCGAGCAGACCGTCAAGGCAAGCTGCACCCGGAGAAGCCCTGGTCCCACGCCGACGGACGCGAGTTCAATTCTCGCCACCTCCACCCTGTGCGAAGGCCCGCTCCGCTGCCGGAGCGGGCCTTCGCATGTCTGCCGGAACCGCGGCGGTCCCATGATCGAACTCATGCGGGCACAGGTTCGCGACGACCGCAACCTGCCGGTGCATGAGTTCGGTCAGGCATTCCGTTCCAGCTCCAGCAGCCACGCCTTCATGGCCGGTCCGCCGAGGTAGCCGCCCAGTGCGCCGTCGGCGCGGACCACCCGGTGGCACGGCACGATGACCGGTGTCGGGTTCGTCGCGCAGGCCGACCCGGCAGCCCGCGTGGCCGCAGCGTTCCCGGCCGCGGCGGCGACCGCGCGGTACGAGGCGGTGGTTCCGTACGCCACGCCCGCCACGGCGGCCAGTGCCCGGCGGCGGAAGCCTGCGGACAGGCGCCAGTCCACACCGACGTCGAAGGACCGCCGTCGGCCCTCGAAGTACTCACCCAGCTGCCCTCGCGCGGCCTCCACCCGGCGGGGGGCACGGAGCACCCGCGGGGACACCCGGGCGGCGACCGTCGCCAGCGCGGCGTCGCGGTCCTCGGAGGGCAGGACCACCCGGACCACCCCGGCCTGCGTGACGCAGACGGCGAGGGCGCCGAAGGGGGAGTCGACCTCGTCCCAGGCGACGTCCACCAGCCCGGCCCGCTCCGCTCGCTCGCCCAGGCCGGCCCGCAGGCGGGCCAGCGCCGACACCTCCTCCGACCGGTCGGCGTTCATCGCTGGTCCTCCCTTCTCGCGCCCCGCGGTCCGCCGTCGGCGGTGTCCGCCCACGTCACGGTGGTGCGCAGGCGCCGGACCCCCTCGAACGCGCTGCGCCGCGCGGCTTCCGCGCTGCACTCCAGGAGGCGACCGATGTCGTCGTAGGCGAGGTCGGCGCCGTAGCGGTAGGCCACCGCCAGCCGCTGCTTCTCGGGCAGGGCGGCCACGTCACCCCACAGCCCGCCGGCCGCCAGGGCGTCGACGACGCGGGCGGCGTCGTCGTCGACCGGTGGGGCCGACGCCGGGGCCTCCGGAACTCCCGCCACCGGGACGGCGCGCCGAGCGTGTCCCCGGGCCACGTCGACCGCCTTGCGGTGAGCGATCGTCACCAGCCAGGCCCGCACGTCGCTGCCCGGGCGCAGCCGCGGGTACGCCCGCAGCGCCGACAGGAACGTCTCCTGCCACGCGTCGTCGGCGTCGGCGTGCCCCAGGGTCGCGCGCAGCACCCGGAGCACGACCGTGCCGTGGTCGGTCACGACCACGTCGAACGGCGGCAGGTCCATGACCCGGGAACGCTACGCACCTCGCCGGCGTGAGGCTGCCGGCGTGACCCACCCGGGTCCCTGCACCATGCTTCCGCCATGGCCGCCGTCAGTGTCTCCTACTCGATCACCGTCCGGTTGTCGCTGCCCACCGGCCCGACGGCCGTCAGCGGTCTCACGGCGACGGCCGAGCGAGTCGGAGCCGTGGTCACCGCGCTCGACGTCACCGCCTCCGGACACGACCGCCTGGACGTCGACGTCACCGTCGCCACCCGCTCCGGCGAGCACGCCGACGAGGTCGTCGCCGCTCTGGGCACGCTGGCGGGAGTGCGGATCGGCAAGGTCTCGGACCGGACGTTCCTGGCCCACCTCGGCGGCAAGCTGGAGATCACCCCGCGGGTCCCGCTGCGCAACCGCGACGACCTCTCGATGATCTACACCCCCGGTGTCGGGCGGGTGGCGCAGGCCATCGCGGCGAACCCGGAGGACGCCCGCCGCCTCACCATCAAGCGGAACACCGTCGCCGTGGTCTCCGACGGGTCGGCCGTCCTCGGCCTCGGCAACCTGGGTCCCCTGGCGGCCATGCCGGTCATGGAGGGCAAGGCGGTGCTGTTCAAGCGCTTCGCCGGCATCGACGCCTTCCCGCTCTGCCTCGACACGCAGGACACCGAGGAGATCATCCGGACCGTCAAGGCCATCGCCCCGGTGTTCGCCGGCATCAACCTCGAGGACATCGCGGCTCCGCGCTGCTTCGAGATCGAGGCCCGGCTGCGCGCCGAGCTCGACATCCCGGTGTTCCACGACGACCAGCACGGCACCGCCATCGTCGTGCTGGCAGCCCTCACCAACGCCCTGACCTGCGTGGGCAAGGAGATCGGGGACGTCCGGCTCGTCATGGCGGGGGCCGGAGCGGCCGGGACCGCGGTGCTGCGCCTGTTGCTGCGGGCCGGGATCCGCCATGCGGTGGTGTGCGACGTCGACGGGGTCGTCCACCGCGACCGCCCGGGCCTGCCCCCGGAACTGGTGTGGACCGCTGAGCACACCAACGCCGACGGTGTCACGGGCACCCTGCGGGACGCCCTGGCCGGCGCGGACGTCTTCGTCGGCCTGTCGGCCGGTGACATCCTCACCGGCGCCGACATCGCGACGATGGCGCCGGACTCCGTCGTGTTCGCCCTGGCCAACCCGGTCCCCGAGGTCGATCCCGGGGAAGCTGCCCGCTCCGCCGCGGTGGTCGCCACCGGGCGCAGCGACTTCGCCAACCAGATCAACAACGTGCTCGCCTTCCCCGGGGTGTTCCGCGGCCTGCTCGACGCCCAGTCCCACCACGTGGACGAGGCGATGCTGCTGGCCGCCGCCCGGGCGCTGTCGTCGGTCGTCACGGCGGACGAGCTCAATCCGACCTACGTCATCCCCAGCGTCTTCAACCCCGAGGTGACGTCGGCCGTCGCCGCCGCGGTCCGGGACGCCACGATCACCTCCGCACTCGGGCCGATCCCGCCCGCGGGCCCCCTCGCCGAGCTCGCCGGCCGCGTGGGATGAGCTGGGACGGGGCGATGGGACCGTTCGCGACGCCGGAGACGACCACCGCGCGAACGGGGCGGCTCCTGGTTGCGGAGCCCGGCCTGCGGGAACCGAACTTCGCCGGGTCCGTGGTCCTCCTGCTCAACCACTCCGACGAGGGCTCCCTCGGCGTCATCCTCAATCGACCGTTGGAGGCCCGGGTCGGTGACCTGCTTCCCGCCTGGCGGGATCGCACCAGTCCACCCGACCGGTTGTTCCAGGGCGGCCCGGTGGGGCTGACGTCTGCGATCGGGGTGGCGGTGCTGCCGGGGGACTCCCCGGAACCGCTGGGGGTCCGTCGCCTGGTGGGAGCCTTCGCGGTCGTCGATCTCGACGCCCCGGCCGACGTGGTCCGGCCCGCGGTGGCGGGGATGCGAATCTTCGTCGGCCATGCCGGATGGGGGGCCGGCCAGCTGGCCGGCGAGCTCGACCGAGGAGCGTGGTACGTCGTCGGCGCCGAGCCGAACGACGTCATGACCCCCGACGGCGCGGGTCTGCGCCGGGCGGTGCTGCGCCGCCAGACCACGACCCTGGCCCTGCTCTCGACATTCCCGGAACGGGCTCGGCGGGTCCTGGAGAACTGATCGGTGTCCGCCGCGGGCGCACCGCTCACAGGAGCGCTCGCAGGCCCGCCGCCGTGGCCGCGGCAACGAGGACGACGACGAGGAACGGCGCCCGCAGGGCGAGGGCGAGCGCGGCGGCGGCCAGGCCCGCCAGCCGGGCGTCCAGGACGGGACCGGCCGGGGAGTCGACGGTCTGGACCACGGTGAGGGCGCTCAGCAGCGCCACCGGCAGCAGCGCGAGCACCCGCCGCACCCAGGGCCGGTCGAGGACCGCCTCCGGCACCGACACCCCGACAAGTTTCTCGAGGTACAGCGCGACCGAGGTCGCGATCACCCACACGCCGCTCACGGGCGCACCGCCCGGGACGCCGGATCCAGCCGCGGGTGCAACCCCACGAGGGCGACGAGCCCGGCGGCCAGCACCGGCACGCCCGCGGGCGCCACCAGGGTGAGACCCGTTGCGGTGAGCGCCGCCGCGAGGGCCACCCCCGCCCCCAGCCGCCGCCGCAGCGACGGCCAGAGCAACGCGAGGAAGGCCGCCGGCGCCGCCGCGTCGAGCCCGTACGCCGTCGGGTCCCCGAGCGCCTCGACCCCGACGGCCCCGAGCAGCGTCGTGACGTTCCACGTGGCGTAGAGGACGACGCCCGAGGTCCAGAAGGCGGTCCGGGCCGCGGTGCCGTCCGGGTCGCGGCTCTCGTGGCGCAGGGCCATTGCCGTCGTCTCGTCGATGACCAGTTGAGCCGCGACAGCGCGGGGCAGGGCTCGGCGCGGCAGCAGGGCGGTGAGCCGCAGCCCGTAGAGGGTGTTGCGGGCACCGAGCAGGAGCGCCGAGGCAGCCGCCGCGGCCGGCGAGCCCCCCGAGGCCACGACCCCGATGTAGGCGAACTGGGATCCGCCCGTGAACCCCACCAGACTGAGGATCATCGCCTGCCACACCTCGAAGCCGCTGGCGACCGCGACGGCACCGAAGGACACGCCGTACACCCCGACGAGCCCGAGCCCCGCCCCCTCCCGGCGGGCGAGCCGCACGCCATCGCCGGACGGTCGATCCGGGATCCGGTTCAAGGTCGCTGCCACCGCGGCATGGTCTCTGCTCCGGGGCGTGCCCCGCGACGGCCACCGGCGCGACGGTGGCCTGTCCGTCCTAGACTCTCGCCCATGACCGATGCCCCACCCGGTCCGCCGACCGCACCCCGGCCCGTCGAGCGCCCGGCTCCCGGCGGCACCGCTGTCCTCGAACGCGAGGTGGAGGTCGAGCCGGCCGAGCCGGGCGACCACGAGCGGTTCGCGCACTACGTCGAGAAGGACAAGATCCTCGAGTCGGCCGTCACCGGCACGCCGGTCATCGCCCTCTGCGGCAAGGTGTGGGTCCCCAACCGGGACCCCTCCCGGTTCCCCGTGTGCCCGGCATGTCAGGAGATCTACGACGGCCTGCGTCCCGGGGGCGAGGGAGACGGTGCCCCGGGCGACGGTGCCGGCGGGTCCGAGGGACCCTGAGCCCGCGGATCACCCGTACGATCGCCGCGTGGCCGTCGCTCCCGTCGAGGCGCCGCCCACCGTCTCCCCCGGTGTGGCGCCGTCCGTCGGGTCGCAGGGGCGAGTCGCGCCCTCTCGTGCCTGGTTGACGATCGTCTGGGACGATCCCGTCAACCTCATGTCGTATGTCACGTACGTCTTCCGGACCTACTTCGGTTATCCCGAGGCCGAGGCCGAGCGGCTCATGATGAAGGTGCACACCGAGGGGCGTGCCGTCGTGAGCTCGGGGACCCGCGAGGAGATGGAGCGCGACGTCACCGCCATGCACGAGCACGGGCTCTGGGCGACGCTGCAACAGGACGACTAGCCACCACTGGAGGTGCCCGTGCAGCTGTCCCTGCGCCCGCTGGTCCGTCGTGGGCCGGACGGCGGTGTCGTCATCCGGGCCGACGTCGTGGCCGCGGGCACGATCGCCGAGGCGGTGCAGCAGACCCGCGACCTGCTGCGGCAGGAGGATGCCTCGGATCCGGCCGAGGTGGTCGACCCCTTCGACGCCATCGTCGCCGAACTGAGGGCCGGTGACTCGGCGTCGGCCCCCCGCGATCCCGTCCTGCGCCGTCTGCTGCCGGATGCCGTGCGCGACGACGCGGATGCGGCGGCCGAGTTCCGCACCGCCACCGAGCCCGCCCTGCGGCGCCGCAAGAGCGAGGCCATGGACGTGGTCCTGGCGGATCTCGCGCCGCTGCGGGCCGGGGCCGAGACCGTGCTCGTCCGGGCGGACCGGGTGCCGGCGTGGTTGCGTGGTCTCAACGATGTGCGACTGGCGCTGGGGGCGGTGCTGGACATCAGGTCCGACGACGACCTCATGGCCGAGGTGGACGCCTACCTCGACGAGGTGGACGTCACGGCGGCCGGCGAGGACGCCGAGACGCTGCGTGCCTACCGGATCATCATCTACGACATGCTGACCGAGCTGCAGGCCCGCATCGTCGATGCCGTGGGCTGATCGGCGGCCGGGTCACGCGCGATAGATCTCGGCTCTCATCAGCCGCAGGGGCAGGATCGAACGCCCGACAGGAAGAAGTGTCCCTTGAACCACGACCTGAGCGTGCGTGATCGCATCGCGATCGCCCTCGACACGTCCAGCCTCGCCGACGCCACGGCGCTGGTGAGGGCGGCGAGCGAGCACGTGGGAGTCGCGAAGGTCGGACTGCAGCTGTTCAGTGCGGAGGGGCCTCATGCGGTGGCCGCGATCCGTGACCTGGGCATGGACGTCTTCGTCGACCTCAAGCTGCACGACATTCCCCACACCGTCCGCCAGGCCGCGACAGTCCTGGGCCGCCTGGGGGCCACGTACGTGACCGTCCACGCGTCGGGGGGAGCGGCGATGGTCGCGGCGGCGGTCGAGGGATTCGCGGCCGGCGCCGCCAGCGTCGGACTGCGCCCCCCGGCGATCCTCGCTGTCACCGTGCTGACCAGCGACGCCCACGCCCCGGCCGAGTTGCTGCTGGAACGCCTGGCCGCCGCGGTCGACGGCGGTGCCGCCGGTGTCATCTGCGCTGCCCCCGACGTCCCCACCCTCAAGGCCGAGGCCCCGCACATCCTCGCCGTCACCCCCGGCATCCGCTCCGCCACGACCGACCACCACGACCAGGCCCGGGTCGCCACCCCCGCGCTGGCGATCGGCAACGGTGCGGACGTGCTCGTCGTCGGGCGCGACATCACTGCCGCCCACGACCCGGCGACGGCGGCCGCCGCCATCGCCGCAGAGGTCTCAGCCGCACTCGATCAGGTGAGTGCCTCGGCCTGACGCGGAGTCGCCACAGCCCCTGCGTCATCGACGCCGAGGTCCGACCCGGCACACGGTCGGGGCGGCACACGACTCGTGCCGCCCCGACCGTGGCCGGGAGCGCCGACAGTTCGGCGGTCAGACGCCGGCGCCCACCGCGGTCTCGGCGCCGCCCTTGCGGTCGCCCCGGGCCTCGGTGATCGGCCGGCCCTCGATCTCCTCGATGAGCTTCACCGTGGTCGAGTCGTGCTCGAGGGCGTACTGCGGGTCGTCGTAGGCGCTCTTGAGCCGGGCGATCCGGAAGATCACCAGGGCGAAGAGAGCCTTGGCAAGGATGTCGGCCACGGAGTAGCCGATCTCCCGGCCCACGAAGGCGTTGCTGCCCTCGATGTCGAGCATGGGCAGCAGGTACGCGATCGGGTACACGCCCCAGGTCGCGAGCAGGAGCCAGCGGAGGTTGCGGACGGTGACCGCCACCTCCCGCGGCTGCTCCTTGAGGTTGCGGCCCAGCTCGACGAACAGGACGTAGAGGATGTAGGCGAACGGGATCGTCGACAGGAAGCCCCAGACCGCCTTGGTCGTGAGGTCTGCCGAGATCTCCCCGGGGTACCCCAGGGCGATCATGAGGGCCGCCGCCGGGACGAGCCGCAGCATGAGGGAGCCCTGCACCCGCCGGGCCAGCGCGAGCACCGCGATGGTCTCCAGCAGCAGCAGGGGCACGGTGAGCAGCCAGTCCACGTAGCGGTAGCCGACGTTGAACGAGACCCCCTCGGCCAGGGTGTAGATCCCGGCGCCGCCCACGGCGTCCGTGACGTAGGCCTCCCGGAACGAGTCGAAGATCCGGAAGTAGTGGTAGGCGGCGATGCCGCAGACGATCGCCGACACGACGATTGCTGCCCGGTACTTGGGCAGGACCCGCCTCATGTTCATGATCAGGAACACGGCGGTGAACAGCTGTGCTGCGATGACCAGCGACAGCATGTTGTACACGGTGTCGAATTGAGCCTGGCTCAGCTCCTCGACCACGGTGCCTCCTCACATCGATGTGACCTGGCCACCGGTCCGGTGGTCGATCGACAACTGTGGGTCACGGCATGCCTGATGTCAAGACTTGAACAACCTATGGAGCGTTTCTTGTGCGGCGATCGTGGTCTCAGGGCTGTCGCCCGTCGCATCGGCGTCCGTCACGCCGCTGTCTAGGCTGCTGGCGTGCTCGTCATCCCGGCGTCGCTGGTCCGGCTGATCTGGGAGCACGCCCGGCGCGACCACCCGGACGAGGCCTGTGGTGTGCTCGCCGGTCCGGTGGGCAGCGACCGGCCGGCGCGCTTCGTGCCCATGGCCAATGCGGCCCGGTCCCCGACGTTCTACGAGTTCGACGCCGCCGACCTGCTCGCGCTGTACCGGGAGCTCGACGATCGCGACGAAGAACCGGTCGTCGTCTACCACTCCCACACGGCCACCGAGGCCTACCCCTCGCGGACCGACGTGGCGCTGGCCGGCGAACCGGGCGCGCACTACGTCCTGGTCTCCACCCGGACCCCGGACGACCACGAATTCCGCTCGTTCCGGATCGTCGACGGCGTCGTCACCGAGGAGGAGGTCCGGATCACCGCCGACCCGGCCTGGCACGACGGCAGCGGGCACGCGGGCCCGGAATAGCCGTCCACCGCCCCCCCGTTCGACCGGGTGACCGGTTCGGCCCGACCCTGGAGGACCCATGCCCGTGACCGTCCGGATCCCGACGATCATGCGCACCCACACCGGCGGGGAGAAGTCAGTCACCGGCGTCGGCGGCACCGTGGCCGACGTCCTGGAAGACCTGGACTCCCGCCACGGCGGCCTGGCCGACCGGGTCGTCGAGGACGGTCGGCTGCGCCGCTTCGTCAACGTCTACGTCAACGACTCCGACGTCCGCTTCACCGGCGGGCTCGACACCCCGGTGACCGATGGCGACGAGGTGACCATCCTCCCGGCGGTCGCCGGCGGGGCCTGACGCGGTGCGCGCGGAGTCGGTGCTCGACACCGTCGGGGGCACCCCCCTGGTGCGGCTGGCGTCCCTGGTCGCCGCCGAGCGGGACGTTCTCGGCGAGGCGGCCGACGTGCGGTTGTGGGCGAAGCTGGAGGACCGCAACCCCACCGGGTCCGTCAAGGACCGGGCCGCGCTCGCCATGGTCCGGGCCGCCGAGGCTGCGGGCCGCCTCGCGCCAGGCGCCACCCTCGTGGAGCCGACCAGCGGCAACACCGGGATCGCGCTGGCCCTGGTGGCGAGGCGGCGGGGCTACCGGCTGATCTGCGTCATGCCCGAGAACGTCTCCGAGGAGCGGGTGGCCGTGCTGCGCCTCTACGGCGCCGAGGTCCGGTTCTCCCCGGCGGCCGGCGGCAGCAACGAGGCGGTGCGCACGGCCCGTGCGCTCGCCGCCGAGCGGCCGGACTGGGTGAGTCTCGACCAGTACTCCAACGAGGCCAACGCCCGCGCCCACTACGACACCACCGGGCCCGAACTCCTCGACGACCTGCCCGAGATCACGCACTTCGTCGCGGGGCTCGGCACCACGGGCACGCTCATGGGCGCCGGGCGCTTCCTCAAGCAGGAGGTGCCGGGGGTCCGGGTGGTCGCGGCCGAGCCGCGCTACGGGGAGCAGGTCTACGGCCTGCGCAGCCTGGACGAGGGATTCGTTCCCGAGATCTACGACGAGTCGGTGCTCGACGGCCGGTTCAGCGTCGGGCCCCGCGACGCCGTGCGCCGCACCCGCCAACTGCTCAACACCGAGGGCATCTGGGCGGGGCTGTCCACCGGCGCGATCGTCCACGCCGCCCTCGGCGTCGCCCGCGTCGAGGCGAGAGCCGCGCGACGTGCCGACATCGCGCTGATCGTGTGCGACGGCGGGTGGCGCTACCTGTCGACCGGCGCCTACGACGGCGACCTCGACACCGCCGCCGACCACCTGGACGGCCGACTCTGGGCCTGACGGGTTGCCGCGTACCCTCCGTCTTCATGCTCGGCACCCCAGGTGACCTCCTGGCCCCGATCGGGATCGTCGACTCCGGGGTCGGCGGTCTGACCGTCGCGCGGGCGGTGCTCGACCAGCTCCCCCACGAGGAGATCCGCTACCTCGGCGACACCGCACGCACACCGTACGGGCCACGGCCGATCGCCGAGGTCCGCCGCTTCGCGCTGGAGTGCCTCGACACGCTGGTCGACTCCGGGGTCAAGCTGCTCGTCATCGCGTGCAACTCGGCGAGCGCCGCGATGCTGCGGGACGCCCGCGAGCGCTACGACGTCCCGGTCGTCGAGGTCATCCTGCCCGCGGTGCGCCGGGCCGTCGCCGCCACCCGCTCCGGGCGGGTCGGCGTCATCGGCACCGCCGCGACCATCGGCTCCCGGGCCTACGAGGACGCCTTCGCCGCGGCCCCGCAGCTGTCCCTGCACTCCCGGGCCTGCCCCCGGCTCGTGGAGTTCGTCGAGGCCGGGATCACGGGGGGCGAGGCGCTGCTGGCCGTGGCCGAGGAGTACCTGGCACCCCTCCGGGAGGCTCGGGTCGACACCCTGGTGCTCGGGTGCACCCACTACCCGCTGCTCACCGGTGTTCTCTCCTATGTCATGGGTGACGGGGTGACTCTCGTGTCGAGCGCCGAGGAGACGGCGAAGGACGTCTTCCGGGTGCTGGCCGGGCACCGGTTGCAGCGCCCCGACGGCGCCCCGCCCCCGCGGCACGAGTTCGCAGCCACCGGGGACCCGGCCGAGTTCGCCGCCCTCGCCCGCCGCTTCCTCGGCCCCGAGGTGAGCCGCGTCGAGGGCCTGCCCGCCGGTCACGGCCGGGCCCGCCGGGTGCCGGCGTGAGGCTCACGACGGTCGGCGTCTCGGGGTCGCTGCCGGGGCCCGGCTCGCCCGCCTCGTGCCACCTCGTCGAGGTCCCCGACCCCCGGCAGGCGGGCCGGGTCTGGCGCCTGGTCCTCGACCTCGGCAACGGCTCACTGGGGGCGCTGCAACGCCACGTCGACCCGCGGGACCTCGACGCCGTCCTGCTCAGCCACTTGCACCCGGACCACTGCCTGGACGTCTGCCCGCTGTACGTGCTGCTGCGCTACGACCCGCGCGGCCCGGGCCCGCGAATCCCGGTGTGGGGTCCGGCCGGGGTCTGCGAGCGGCTCGCCCGCTCCTACGACCCCGGAGCCGTGCGCGACCCGGGGACGGACGGTCCCTTCACCGACCTCCTGGACTTCCACGAGTTCCGGGCCAGGGTCCCGGTGACGGTGGGTCCGGTGACAGTGACGCCGGTTCCCGTCCACCACCCCGTCGAGGCCTACGGGTTCCGGGTGACAGCCCCGGTTCCGGGCGGCGGGCGGCCCCTCGTCCTCGCGTACAGCGGGGACACCGGGCCGGGACCGGGCCTCGACGAGCTGGCCGCCGGGGCCGACCTGCTGTTGTGCGAGGCCGGGTTCACCATCGCGCAGTCCAGCACTCCCGGGTTGCACTGCAGCGGGCGGGACGCCGGCGAGGCGGCGCGGCGGGGCGGCGCCGGGCACCTCGTCCTCACCCACGTCCCGCCCTGGAACGCCCCGGCCACTGCGCTCGCGGAGGCGGCCGAGGTCTTCGCGGGGCCGTTGGACCTCGGCCGGCCCGGGGCGTCGTGGGAGGTCAAGGGTCGGCGGCCGGCGCCGGTCGCGCTCGTCGACCGGCTGGACCCGGATCACCGGAGCGTCGTCGAGGCCAGGCCGCCGGTGGACGTCTCGGACGTGGCGCGCTCGCGGGCCGAGCGAGCGGCCACCGTCGCCGCGACCCCGGTGCCGCCCGACCCGCGGGTGCGACGCTCGGACTCCGACGCGAACGGGGTCCCGGTCCGGCTGTACCGGCCGGCGCCGGGACCGGCGGCGGCGCCCGCGCTGCTGTGGCTGCACGGCGGCGGGTTCGTCATGGGCGGGCTGGACGAGGACGACGCATTGTGCGACGACCTGGTGGCGGGCACCGGCTGTGTCGTCGTGTCGGTCGGGTACCGGCTGGCGCCCGAGCACCCCTGCCCGGCGCCGTTGGAGGACGCGTACACCGCGCTGGCCTGGCTGACGGCCGAGGCGCCCCGGCTGGGGGTCGATGGTTCCCGGGTGGCGGTCGGGGGCTTCTCGGCGGGAGGCGGCCTGGCTGCGGGGCTGGCGATCCTGGCCCGGGACCGGGGAGCGGCGCCGCTCGCTCTCCAGCTGCTCATGGCCCCGATGCTCGACGACCGCGACCGGGCCCGCAGCGTCCCGGTCGACCGGCGGCTGTGGCATCCCGAGGCCAACGCCCGCGCCTGGCAGGCCTACCTCGGGGACGCCGCCGGCGGCCCGGGAGTTCCCGTCACCGCGGCTCCCGGGCGGGCGTCGGCCGCCGACCTCGCGGGTCTGCCGCCGGCGTACCTCGCGGTGGGGGACCTCGACCTCTTCCTCGACGAGTGCCTGGACCACACGGCGTCGCTGACGGCCGCCGGGGTCCCGGTCGAGCTCCACGTGTACCCCGGTGCGGTGCACGGCAGCACCGGGTGGTTGCCGCGGGCGGAGCTGTCCCGTCGCTGGCGGGCGGACCGCGACGCGGCCCTGCGCCGGGCGTTTCGCCTGGCGGGACCGATCGGCCGCCACGGTCGGGGCGACGCCGGCCTCTGAGCCACCGGGCGACGGGGTCCTGGGGCCGGGGCGCGCGGGGGAGGCGTGATTGGGTGGAGGGGTGACGGACACCGCCCCCGCCCCCACCCGGACCACCGGCTCCGCGCCGCGCCATGACGGCCGTCGGCCCGACCAGCTGCGCGAGGTGCGCATCACCCGGGGCTGGCTCGACCACGCCGAAGGGTCGGTGCTCGTCGAGTTCGGCCGCACCCGGGTGCTGTGCGCGGCGTCCGTCACGGCGGGGGTGCCCCGCTGGCGGGCCGGCAGCGGGCAGGGCTGGGTCACGGCCGAGTACGCCATGCTGCCCCGCTCCACCCACACCCGCTCCGACCGCGAGAGCGTCAAGGGCCGCGTCGGGGGACGGACCCACGAGATCTCGCGCCTGGTCGGCCGGGCGCTGCGCGGGGTCGTCGACACCCGACGACTGGGCGAGAACACGATCGTCCTCGACTGCGACGTCCTGCAGGCCGACGGCGGCACCCGGACGGCCGCGGTCACGGGCGCCTACGTCGCCCTGGCCGACGCGGTCTCGTGGGCGCGGAACCGCGGCCTGGTGAAGGCGGCCGTCGACCCGCTCCTGGGGTCCGTGGCCGCCGTCAGCGTCGGGGTCGTCGACGGGCGCCCTGTGCTCGATCTCGACTACACCGAGGACGTCGCGGCCGGGACCGACATGAACGTCGTGTGCACCGGCGACGGCCGCTTCGTCGAGGTGCAGGGCACGGCGGAGGGCACGCCGTTCGACCGGGCGGAGCTGGACGCCCTCCTCGACCTCGCCGTGTCGGGCTGCACCGAGCTCACGGCCCGGCAGCGGGCCGCGCTCGCGGGCGGGCAGCCGTGACCGGTCGCCCCCGCGCGGTCCTCGCCACCCGGAATCCCCACAAGGTCGCCGAGCTGCGGCGGATCCTCGTCGGCGCGCTGCCGGATCTCCCGCCCGACGCCCTCGTCGGCGTCGCCGACCTGCCGCGCCTCGGCCTGCCGGACCCGGGCGACGTGGTGGAGCACGAGGTGACCTTCGCCGGCAACGCCCTGCTCAAGGCGCGTGCCCTGGCCGCCGCCACCCGTCTCGTCGCGGTCGCGGACGACTCGGGCCTGGGCGTGGCGGTGCTGGGCGGGGCACCGGGAGTCTTCAGTGCCCGCTGGGCCGGGGCCCACGGCGACGACGGCGCGAACCTCCGACTCCTGCTCGCCCAGCTGGCAGACGTCCCGGACGCCCACCGCCGGGCGTGGTTCGCGTGCGCCGCCGCCCTGGTCACCCCGGACGGTCGTGAGGAGGTGGCCGAGGGCCGACTCGAGGGCGTGCTCGCCCGCGAGCCCCGGGGCGGCGGCGGCTTCGGCTACGACCCCGTGCTCGTCCCCGACGGCGAGTCCCGGACGTGCGCCGAGCTGTCCCACGCCGAGAAGGACGCGATCAGCCATCGCGGCCGGGCCTTCCGGGCACTGGCGCCCCGGCTGGCGGCGGTCCTGCCGGGCGATCTGTGACGGTTGGCTGACGGACCCGGCCCGCCCGTCCCGCGAGCGCCGGCGGCGTTGTTCACTCGACCCGTGAGCCCCACTGTCCGGATCGCGACTCCTTCCGAGCCCTCCGCTCCCTCTCGCCGGCGCAGCGTGCCGTGGGGTGCCCTCGCCGGGGTGGCGGCCTTCACCCTGGCGCTGGGGGTCGCGCAGCTCGTGGCCGTGCTGGTGTCCCCCCGGGCGACCCCTGTCGTGGCGGTGGCCGACACCGTGATCGTGTTCACGCCGAACTGGGCGAAGGATCTGGCGATCGCAGCCTTCGGGGTCCGGGACAAGCTGTTCCTCGTCACGCTCGTCGCCGTGGTCGCCGCCGTGCTGGCCGCCGTCGCCGGTCTGCTGGAGACCCGCCGCCGGCACGGCGGGGCGGTGTTCTCGCTCGTCGTCGGCGCCGCCCTCGCGGTGACGGCGGCGACCCGGCCGGGTGCCGAACTGCTGGCCTGGCTGCCCGGGCTGGTCGCGGGCGGGGTGGCGCTCGTCGTCCTGCCGTGGCTGGTGCGACTCGGCGACTCCCGCACGGGCGAGGTGGCCGGGCCCCGGCGGCGGGCCGTGGTGCTCGGTGGCACGGTGGCGGCGGCGGGGGCGGCCTTCCTCGGCGCCCACCTGTTCGGTGGTCGGTCCCGGTCGCTGGCCGCGGCCCGGGAGACCCTGGTCCTGCCACCGCCGCAGGAGCGCGTGCCGCGGGTGCCGGACGGGGACACCTTCGACACCGTGCCCGGGCTCGCGTCGTTCCGGACCCCGAACGCCGACTTCTACCGGATCGACACGGCTGTCGTCGTCCCGATGATCGCGCCGCCGGACTGGCGGCTGCGGATTCATGGCCTCGTGGACCGGGAGGTCGAGCTGGACCTGGCGGACGTCCTGGACCGGCCGCTCGTCGAGAAGTGGGCGACGCTCACCTGTGTCTCCAACGAGGTCGGCGGCGACCTCATCGGCAATGCCCGGTGGCTGGGCGTGCCGACGGCCGAGCTGCTCGCCGAGGCGGGCATCCGCGACGGCGCCGACATGGTGCTGTCGACGAGCCAGGACGGGTTCACGGCCGGGACCCCGCTGGACGCCCTCACCGACGACCGGGGGTCCCTGCTGGCGGTGGGGATGAACGGCGAGCCCTTGCCGGTGGAGCACGGGTTCCCGGCCCGGCTGGTGGTGCCGGGGCTCTACGGGTACGTGTCGGCGACCAAGTGGGTCGTCGATCTCGAGGTCACCCGGTTCGCCGACGCCGAGGCGTACTGGACCGTCCGGGGCTGGGCCGAGCGGGGCCCCGTCAAGGTGTCGTCCCGCATCGACCGGCCCCGGGACCGGGTCGCCCGCGATGCCGACGGGACCGTCGTGCTCGCCGGCCTCGCGTGGGCCCAGGACGTCGGGGTCGAGGCCGTCGAGGT
>JBHJOS010000094.1:0-28411 GCA_050329415.1 Kineosporiaceae bacterium | reverse complement strand
CCAGCCGGTCCAGGCCCGCGAGCGTCACCCGACCAGGGTAGGCGAGTGCTTCGCGGGCAGTCCCCCGCGGCCGGTGACGGTCGCTAGGGCCCGAGCAGCGCGGCCGGGACGACGCCGATGCCGTCGGCTCGACGGTACGCCTCGGGCCCTGTGGTGACGACGATCGCGTCGAGCAGGTCGTCCTTCAGGCGCTGTCCGAGCCATCGCAGATGACGGACGTCGCCGTCGTCCACGGACCCGCCGAGCTTCACCTCGATCGCGAGCACCCGGCGTTCGGCTCCCTCGACGACGAGGTCGACCTCGTGGTCGCCTCCCCTGGTCCGGAGGTGGAACGTCTCCGAGCCGAGGGCGGCCGCGACGACCCGGACCGTCTGGGTGACCAGTGACTCGAAGAGAGCTCCGAACATGGATCCGTGTCCCCTCAGCTGTCGGGTCCGGCCGGTGAGCAGCGCGTCGGCGTCCACGTTGAGCAGGCGAGCGGCGAGCGCGGGATCCGCGAGGTGGTGCTTCGGTGCCTGCGTCAGCCGATCGAGGGCACCGGCCGCGGGCAACCACCCCGGCACCGGGTCGAGCAACCACAGACCGTCCAGGACGTCCCGGAACTCGATGGCCGTCACCTTGGACGGCTTGTCGGCCTGCCCTGGCGTGGCCGCGTCGAGCAGCGAGTTGTACGACGCCGTGGTCGAGGTCGCGGCGGCGTGGGAGGCCAGCCAACCCCGCAGGGCGGTCGGCCGGCGCAGGGCTCGCCCCTGGCTCTCGAAGTCCCGCTCGACGACGGTCGTGAGGTAGCCGTCCAGCTGGAGCTGTCGCTGGCGCGGTCGCATCCGCCGGATGCCGGGGAACCCGGACGCCACGATTTCCCCGGCGTACTGCTCCAGCGTCACCGGACTCGATCCGCTGAGGCGTCCTCGTGCGCCGGTCATGAGACCGGCGAGGCTCACCGTGGCGGGCGCGAGAGCCCGTTCCGTGAGCCCCATCGGCCTCATCCGGAGCCGCACGATACGTCCGGCTCCGCTGTGGACCGTGGCGTCGACGGGCGTCGCGCTCCCCGCGAGCACGAAGTGACTGATGCCGTCGTCGACGGCGCGGCGGACCGCGTCCCACACGGGAGGGTGGCGCTGCCACTCGTCGAGGAACACCGGTGCCGGGAGCGTCCGGACGCGGGACAGGTCCGCTGCCAGGGTCTGGCGCTGCACCGGATCGTCGAGGGAGATCACGGTCGTGCACCGGCGGGCTGCCGTTGCGGTCTTCCCCACGCCTCGAGGTCCGTCGAGCGCGACCGCGACGTCCGGAACGAGGTCGTCCAGAACCCTGTCCACCAGCCGTTCCTGGTACGGCGTCACGGCTGAACTATACCGTCTGCCAAGCAGGAACTATACCGTCTGCCAAACACGGACTGAACCGTTCGTCAGCGTCCCGGCTCTTCGGAGGACTTCCGCGGCCAGTTGCATCGGTCACGCCGGCACGGGTTCGCCGAGGTCGGTGACGATCCGGTCGATCTCGGCCAGGGCGAACCCCGCCAGCTCGCGCTGGCCCTCCTCGGCCTTGGGGTTGCCCTCCTCGAGGTCGCCGAGGACGACGATGTTCTCGTCGTTGAGAATCGTCGCGGGCTCGGTGTAGTTGAGGCTGCCGAGGATCACCAGCCGCTCGTCGACGACCATCAGCTTGTGGTGGACCTTGCGGACGCCGGTACCCGGCCGGTTCCGGAACAGCTCGACCCCGGCCCGCCGGAGCACGCCGGTGCTGGCCCACCGCTGCGAGCCCTGGCCCCGGTCCAGCACGCCGCGGATCCGCACGCCGGGCGTCAGCCGGATCATCGTGTCGTCGATCCCCGATGACTGGGCGAAGGTGAACATCGCGAAGTCGATGCGCTCCCGGGCCTTGAGCATCTGCTTCATGATCTCCATCTCGGGCCCGTGGCGCGGGGCGAACAGTGGCTTCACCCGCACCCGCCCGAGGGTGAACTCCCGGGGGCGCGGCTCGTGTCGCTCGCGCAGCTCGCCGAACGTCCCGGAGCGCATCCGGTCGAACTCCCGGGCGAACTGACCGGCGGCGGCGGCCCCGTGGAGGATCAGCACGGCGTTGAGGTTGTCGCCGCCGTCGCGGCCGGTGGTGACCGGGTTGACGCCGGTGTCCGTGGCGGTGAAGTTCGCCGAACCGGTGAGGACGGCGGCGGACGCCTCGCCGGGGTCGCGGACCACGAACTTCTGGTGGAACAGCGCCGGGTTGAGGTCGGTGATGACGTCGATCCCGGCGCGCAGCAGGGCGGAGTGGATCCTCCGATTGGCCTCTGTCGGGCCACCCGGCGCCCAGGGGTCGTCCGCCGGCCGCTCCTCGCGCAGGTAGTCGCCCTCGAGGATCACCCGGACCCGGACCCCGTTCTTCCTCTTGGCGTCGATGATCGACCGGGCGATCGGCTCGGAGTCCAGCTCCTGGACGGCCACCAGCAGCTCGTGCTGGGCGTCGGCCAGGAAGTCCCGGATCGCGGCGTCCAGGTCGTCCGGAGCACCCAGCCGACTCGGTCCCAGCAGCAGTTCCAGCCCCCCGACGCGCACACCCACGCGTCGCAGGCTCCCGGGGCGGCGGCCCCGGGTCAAGGTTCCGGGGATGGCGCCGGGCGTCCCTGGCCGTCACGCTGGTCGTCGTGTTCCCTCGTCCCGACCGTGCAGCCGCCCGGGCGGCCGCGGCCCTCGGCTCCGCCGCCGCGTCCGCCGCCGGGGACGTCACCGGCTACGTCGGGCGGGCCGTGGGCCTGCTGGACGTCGCCGAGCGCCTCGCCGGCCGGGCCGAGGCGGTGCTCGACCGGGTCGACGCGGTGACCGCCCGGACCGAGAGGATCGTCGCCGAGATCGAGGCCACCTCGGCGGGCGCCGCGGGCCAGGTGCTCGCCGTTGGCCGCATCGTGGCGACGGCGGAGGCGCTGACCGCCCGTGGCGAGCGCCTCGTCGGCCGCGGCGAGCACCTCGTCGAGCAGGCGGAGCCGGTGGCCACCGCGGCGGTGCCGCTGGCCCGGCGCTTCCTGGACGAGCTGACGGAACAGGAGATCCACGCGCTCGTCACCCTGGTCGACCGGGCGCCGGAGGTCCTCGAGCACGTCGACGAGACGGTCGTGCCCACCATGCAGCGGATGAGCGAGGTCGGTCCCGACATCAAGGAGCTGCTGCTCGCGGTGTCCGCGATGCGCGAGATGGTGGCGTCGCTGCCGGGCATGGGACGGGTGCGCCGCCGCGCGGCGCAGCGGGAGCGCGAGGTCCGGGGAGAGTCCTGAACGCTGGTGCCGCCGGGACCGATGGCCCTCGTGCCGGCGTCCTCGGCGGTGGACCATGAGCGGACCTCATGAGGGAGGCGAGCACCATGGACGCCAAGCGCTGGACCGTCGATGTCGTCATCTCCGAGCACGACGGCCGGACCAAGGCCGAGGCCCGACTGCGCACCCGCGACGACACCAACCTCACCGGGGTGGGGCTGGCGCGGCTCAGTCCCACCGACCGTGACGTGCCCGAGATCGGCGACGAGCTGGCGACCGCTCGCGCCCTGTCCGACCTCGCGCACCGGCTGCTGGACGCGGCGGCAACGGACATCGAGTCGGTCACCCACGAACCGGTGACGCTGCACCGTTGACTCACCGTTGACTCGCTGTTCCCGGCCGCTGACCGGCCGTTGACTCGCCAGCCGGGCGGGACCGACCGGGCGGCCCCGGGTCGGCGCCGTCCCGTCCGCGCGCGACATCATGCCCCCGTGACCCTGACTCTGACAGAGGCGGACGCGAAGTCGCTGCAGGCGCTGGCGGAGCAGCTGGCCCGGGAGGCGGGTGAGCTCCTGCTGTCCTACCGGGCGCGCCCGGGCCTGCGGACGTCGACCAAGACCTCGGCGACGGACCCCGTCTCCGAGGCCGACCACGCCGTCGAGCAGCTCATCAGCGAGCGCCTGGCGGCCACCCGGCCCGACGACGGGATGCTGGGGGAGGAGGCCGCGGGCAACCGGGCGGGCACGTCGGGCCTGCGGTGGGTGGTCGATCCCCTCGACGGGACCGTCAACTACCTCTACGGGATCCCGCAGTGGGCGGTGAGCATCGCGGTCGAGGACGCCGACGGGGCAGTGGTCGGTGTCGTGCACGACCCGAACCGGGACGAGACCTTCGCCGCTCAGCGCGGTGGCGGGGCCACCCTCGACGGCAACCGGCTGGCCGTGACGAACCCGGCGGCGCTGACGGCCGCGCTGGTGGCCACCGGGTTCGGCTACGAGCCGGACGTCCGGCGGGACCAGGCGCGGATGATCGCCGAGCTGCTGCCGATGGTCCGCGACGTCCGCCGCGCGGGGTCCGCCGCCCTCGACCTGTGCTGGACCGCGGCGGGCCGCTGGGACGCCTACGTCGAGTTCGGCATCAAGCCCTGGGACCGGTCCGCCGGGGGGCTGGTGGTGGCCGAGGCCGGCGGGACGGTGTCCCTGTGGCGGATGTCCCTGGGCGGAACCCTGCGCGAGGGTGTCCTCGCGGGCGGTGCGGCAGTGCACGAGGGGCTGGCGACATGGGCCGCGCGTCACGGCGCCGAACGGATCGGCTGAGCCGTCGACGCTGTGCCCAGCACCCGTTCGCCCCGGGATCCCGCGCAAGTGATGACTACTTTTGTGTAGTCAAGGCCGATCGACTACGATAACGTATTCACGATGGTTGGACTACGAGAACAGCGTCAGAAGAGGTTGCCATGAGCACACGCGCGCGGGTCCTCACGGCCGGTGAACTCGGGGTGGCCCTGCGGGAGTTCCGTCAGCGCCGCGGCCTCAGTCAGCGGCAGCTCGCAGCGGAGCTCGGCCTCAGCCAGCGGTACGTGTGGGAGCTCGAGCAGGGGAAGCCCGGCAAGCTCACCGACCGCTTGTTCGCCGTCTTCCGCCTGCTCGGGGTGCGGATGACCCTCGAGCAGGCCGACGAGTGACCGCTCGACCCGCCGAGCTGGCCGTGACCCTCTACGGCACTCGGTTGGCCACCCTCGTCGACAGGGCACGGGACGGTGTGTCGCTGCGGTGGGAGGCCGACGGCCTTCGGCGATGGCCCATCAACTCCACGGTGATGTCCGTCCTGCTGCCGCTCACGCCGAGTGCCGCGCCCAAGTCCGCCCGTGTCCGCGTGTTCTTCGCCGGACTGCTGCCGGAGGGCGACGCCCGGGTCCACCTGGCCGTGGACGCCGGGGTCGACCCGGACGACGTCATGGGCATGCTGGCTGTCTACGGTCGCGATGTCGCAGGTGCGCTCGTGATCTGCCCGGAGGGGGGCGGTCCGGAGGCCGCCGCACCGGAGCTCGCGCCCATCGACGACGCGGAGATCCGTGTCCGGCTCGAGCGCGCCGACTCCAACGATGCACCACTGGGTGTCGTCCCCGGTGTCACGAGCCTGTCCCTCGCTGGGATGCAACCGAAGATCGCTCTGCACCGGACCGTCGACGGGCAATGGCGGGAGTGCCGTGGCGGTGCCCCGTCGACCCACATCGTGAAGCCCGGGCGACCGAGTACCAGGACCGCCGATCTCATCCACAACGAGGCGTACTGCCTGCGCCTCGCGCGGCGTGTCGACATCACCACCGTCGATGCGTCCGTCGAGGACTTCGACGGGCACGCGGCACTCGTCGTGAGTCGCTACGACCGTCGCCGCGAGGGCACGGCCGTCGAGCGGATCCATCAGGAGGACGCAGCGCAGATGCTGGGGCTGGCCACGGAGGATCCGATCCGCAAGTTCCAGTACGGCCGTCCGATGCCGTCGCTCGCCCGGATCGCGGCGGTCCTCGACCGCGAGTACGCCCCTCGCCTCCCCCTGCTCGCCCTCACGACCTTCAACATCGCCGTCGGGAACACCGACGCCCACGCGAAGAACATCTCCGTTCTGCACCGTCCCGACGGCTCCCTCGAGCTCGCTCCCGCCTACGACGTGTCACCCCACCGCCACTACCCGTTCAGCGGACGGCGGGCGGCGATGGCCGTGAACGGCGTCGACGACATCGACGCGTTGACCGCGGAGGATCTCGTGGCCGAGGGCGTTGGCTGGGGGCTGCGACACGAGGCGGCGACCACGGCGGTCAACGAGACGCTCGAACGCCTGCGGGACGCCCTCGCCGACGACGAGTCGGCGGAGCGGACGGGGGTGGCTCCGGCGGCGCGCTCGTCCATGACGGATCGCGTGGGCGCCCTGTTGGCCGGTCGCCCCGCGGGGTCGACTCCGTGACGACGGCTGCGTGGTCACGGCCATCGGGTCGAGGGCGACGAGGCGCGACCCGGTTCTGACGGCCCAGTGGTCGGCTACAGGTGGACGGTGCCCTCGACGACGGACCGGGCCGACCCGCCGACCCAGATCGTGCCGTCCGGGTCCTGCTCAACGTGGATCCGGCCGGCCCGGCCGAGTCGGGTGCCCTGGGTGGCCACGTACGGAGCGGCCAGCCGGCCGGCGCCGACCAGCCACTGCGCCAGCGAGGCGTGGAGGCTGCCGGTCACGGGGTCCTCGACCGTGCTCCCGCTGACCGGGAAGAATCCGCGCACCTCGATCGTCGTCGGTGATCCCGGTGGGTGCGGACCGACGACGCCGACGAAGAGGTCGTCCAGCGGACCCGGCTCGACGGCCAGCACCGCCTCGGCGTCCGGCAGCAGCAGCGCCATCCAGCCCGGGCCGTTGTCCACCCAGGCCGCGTCGACGACGTCCGCCGGGTCGAGTCCCAGCAGTCCCACGACGCGGGCCAGCAGTCCGGGCTCGACGGCACCGCTGCGGACCAGCGGCGGGGCTGCGAAGGCGAGCCGCGCCCGGGGGGCACCACCCGTCGCCCCCCCGGTCGCCTCGCCCGTCGCCCCGCCGTCCTCGCTCCCGAGCCGCACTCGCACCAGGCCCGCTCCGCACTCCTGCACGGCCGCCTGAAGGTTCGCCGGCCGGCCCCCGGCGGCCAGCCAGGCGTGGCAGGTGCCGAGCGTCGGGTGACCGGCGAACGGGAGCTCGGCCGACGGCGTGAAGATCCGGACTCGGTAGTCGGCGTCCGCCGTCGTCGGCGGCAGCACGAACGTCGTCTCGGACAGGTTCGTCCAGTTCGCGAACCGCTGCATGGTCGCGTCGTCCAGACCGTTGGCGTCCAGCACGACGGCGACCGGGTTGCCGCGGCCCGGCTCCTCGGCGAACACGTCGACCTGGCGGAACCGGCGCGGCACGGGGGCGCTGCGCATCAGGCCGGGTCGGCTTCCGCGCGGGTGAGGATCTCCGCACCGGAGTCGGTGACCAGGAGCGTGTGCTCCCACTGGGCGCACCACGAGCGATCCTTCGTCACCGCGGTCCACCCGTCGTCCCACATGTCGTGCTGGTAGTCGCCGAGGGTGAGCATCGGCTCCACCGTGAAGATCATCCCGGTCTCGATGACGGTGTCGTGGTCGGGGGAGTCGTAGTGCGGAATGACGAGGCCGGTGTGGAAGGCGGGGCCGACACCATGGCCGCAGAAGTCGTGGACGTCGCCGTACCCGAAGCGCGAGGCGTACTTCTCGATCGCCCGGCCGACGACGTTGACCTGACGGCCCGGGGCGACGGCCTTGATGCCGCGCATCGTCGCCTCGTGGGTCCGCTCGACGAGCAGGCGCACCTCGTCATCGACGTCGCCGACGAGGAACGTGGCGTTGGTGTCGCCGTGAGCGGCGACCCCGTCGGTCTCCAGGTACGCGGTGATGTCGACGTTGACGATGTCGCCGTCGGCGAGCACCGTCGAGTCGGGGATCCCGTGGCAGATCACCTCGTTGACGCTGGTGCACAGCGACTTGGGGAAGGCCATGACGGAACCGGGGTAGCCGAGCGTGGACGGGTAGGCCCCGTGGTCGACGAGAAACTCGTGGCCCACCCGGTCGAGGTCGTCGGTGGTGACGCCGGGTGCGACGGCTCGGCCCACCGCCTGCAGGGCGCGAGCAGCCAGCGCCGAGGCGTGGCGGACCGCGCGGATCATCTCCGGCCCGTGCACGTTCGAGCCGGTGTAGGGCGCCTTGGCGCCCCGCAGCGCGTAGTCGGGTCGGCGGATCCCGGCGGGGACGTGCCGCCGCGAGGAGACCGCCCCGGGGACGAGGGCGGGGCGGCGGCTCACCGCGGTCGTCGTCATCGATCGCCAGTGTAAGCGGACGAGTCGCCGCACCCCTGACCTCAGCTCTGGTCGCGTCCGGCAGCAGGCGGGACGCCCCAGTCCCGCCACTCGGCATCCCGGGTGTCCTCGGCCTCGGTGCGCTCCTGCGCCGTCTCCAGCGCCGCTGCCGCGGCCTCCCGTGTCGGGTAGGGGCCCATGAGGTCGGTCCACGGCGACTGCCGGCCCTCCTCGACCTCACGGGTCCGGAGGTTGAAGTAGTACTCCGCCATGCTCCCAGTCTCGCGGGTCCGCGCTCCCGGGTCAGCGGTGCAGCTTCGGCAGGACCTCGCGCCCGAAGACCTCGACGAACTCCCTCTGGTTCCGGCCGACGTTGTGCAGGTAGATCTTGTCGATCCCGGCGTCGTAGAACCGCTGGATGTACTCCCGGTGCCGGTCGGGGTCCGACGAGATGATCATCCGGCCCTCGAAGTCCTCCGGGCGCACGAGCCTCGCCATCGCCGCGAAGTCCAGGGGCGAGCGGATGTCGGCCTTGGGGAACTTCATGCCTCCGTTCGGCCACTCGACCATGGCGTTCTCCAGCGCCTCGGCGTCGGTCCCGGCCCACGACAGGTGCAGCTGGAGGATCTTGGGCATGGTGTCGGGGTCCTTGCCGGCCTCGCGAGCGCCCTCGGCGAACTTCGACAGGATCATGTCGATCTTCTCCAGCGGTGCGCCGACGGTGACGATGCCGTCGCAGTGCTGACCCGTCCGCTTCGAGCTCACCGGGCCGGCGGTGGCGACGTAGATCGGCGGGGCGGCGGCGGGCATCGTCCACAGCCGGGTGGACTCCATCCGGAAGTGCTCGCCCTGCCACTTGACGTCCCTGCCCGCCAGGCTGCCCTCGAAGAGCCGGTTGATGAGCTGGACCGCCTCGAAGAGCATGCTCACCCGGGCCGGTCCCTCGGGCCAGTAGCCGGCGACGACGTGCTCGTTGAGCGCCTCGCCCGAGCCCAGGCCCAGCCAGTGCCGACCCGGGTACATGGCCTCCAGGGTGGCCGAGGCCTGCGCGACGATCGCCGGGTGGAACCGGAAGCTCGGGCACGTGACGCCGGGCCCGAGGTCGCTCGAGGTGCGCTCGCCGAGGGCCGCCAGCACGTTCCACACGAACGCCGACTGGCCCTGCGCCGGCACCCACGGCTGGAAGTGGTCGGCCACCATGGCGCCGACGAAACCGTGCTGCTCGGCGTGCGCGGTGAGCTCGACGGCCTCGGTGGGGGCGAACTGCTCGAGCATCGTCGCGTAGCCGACGAGCCCGTCCGTCAGCGCGGGGAAGGCCATGGCGTCACCGTAACTCGCCGGCGATCAGCCTGAGGGGGCCCGGGACCGGCGGGCGGACGCTCAGGGGGGTGTCGAACCTCGAGGCGTGGGCCGCGGCGCCGACGTGGGTGCTGGTGCTGGTGCTGGTGCCGCCCGGTTCGTCCTCTTCTGCGGGCTGCTGGTGGTCCTGTCGGTCGTCCCTTTTCGCGAACCGGCCCCGGACCCCGTACCGGCCCGTGTACTTCTGTCACCGACCGCTTCGCCGATCGCCCTGCTCGCCCCTTTTCCCTGATGTCCGGAGAGGATCCCATGCCCGTTGCTCACCTGGAGTTGTCCGACTCGACGGACCCGTACGGAGGGCTGCCCGACAGCCACCTGCTCGTCCCGGCCCCCACCGTGGCGACCCGGGACGGGCGGGTCCCCCTGGCGGACTGGCTGCCCCGGGAAACCGGCCGGGACGGGGTGTGGGCCGAGGTCGTCGCCCAGTTCTACGCCCGGGCCGCCGCCGCACCGGCGGTCGCGGACTACTTCGCCGGATTCGACATGGACCGCCTCCAGCGGCACTTCCTGGCCGCTCTGGTCATGGTGACCGGTCGGGGGCTCACCGTCGGCACCGTGCGCCGGATGGGCGCGGCGCACATCGACGTCCGGGACTCCGCCGGGCGCCCGGTGACCGCCGACATCTGGACGGCGGTCCTGGCGACCCTGACCGGGATCCTCACCGAGCACCGGGTCCCCCGGACCACCCTCACCCACCTCGCCGCCGCCCTCGCCCCCCTGCGTGCCGCCATCGTCGCCGAACCATGAGCTGTCAGGGCTGCCGCCCGCCCCTCTACCCGAGGTGCGATGGGCGGGGCAGCCGACGAGCCCGTCCGCCGGCGAGGACGGCCATGGCGTCGCGGTGGACCGGGGGTGCGGCACCGGGTTGCTCGGGTCCGGTCGGCGGGACGGCTCAGGGGTTTCGGATCTCGAGCACCACTCGCGTCGGGTCGGTCAGCAGGTACACCCGGAACGGCGCCTCCTCGGTGACCCCGACGAAGGCGTCGTGGGTGCCCTCGAACGTGCCGCCCACGACCACCTCGGTGACTGCTGCCGTCCCCGAGGCGGCGCGGGCCGGGGGGCCGTCGTAGGGGGTGGTGCCTTCCGGGACCTCGACGTCGCCGGGGATGCCGACGTTGCCGATGAGCACCTCGAGGGTGGCGTCGCCGGGCAGGTCCACCGGTGCCCCCGAGCCCTGTCGGCTGGGCGAGTCGGCGTAGGCCGCGGCCCATCCGGGGCGCCCGGAGCCGGCGAACTCCCAGACGACCCGGTCGAAGCCGTCCTGTCGGCCGATCCGGAAGTCGGTGAACAGGACCTGGTCACCGCGTGGGTCGGCGGTGTCGGCCGCGGTGTCGGCGGGGAACGGCTCGTCGCCGGTCCCCCCGTCGCCGCCGACTGCGTCGTCGGACGTGACCGTCGCGGTCGGCAGACCCTCCGTGACCGACGGTGACGCGCCGGTCGAGGCCGCGGTCGAGGTGCCGGGAGCGCCCACCGGCGTCGAGCTTGCGCCCCCGCCGGCATCGTCGGCGCCGTCGCTGCAGGCGGCCAGCGCCACCGTGACGACGGGGACCAGGACCAGGATCGCCGTGAACCGCCGAGAAGCCCTCACGCGCCGTGACGGTACGCCGACGGCGGTGTCCTCCGTGGCTGTCTCGAGGGCGTGTCCGGCGACCTCCGCCCACGCCGCCACCCAGGTGCGCAACCGTCCAATCGCCCGTCGTGCGGGGCGTCCCGGGGGGGCGTAACCGTCCAATCGCCCGTGTGTGGGGCGTTCTGGGGGGGCGTAACCGTCCAATCGCCCCTTCGGGGCGGGCTGGCTCAGGCGTCGAAGCTGTGGGCGGCGTCCGGGAACGAGCCGCCCGCCACCTCCTCGGCGAAGCGCCGGGCGGCGTCGCCGAGGACGCCGCGGACGTCGGCGTAGCGCTTGACGAAGGTGAGTGTGCGACCGGGTGCCGACAGCCCGGCCATGTCCTGCCACACGAGGACCTGGGCGTCGCAGTCCGGGCCGGCGCCGATCCCGATCGTGGGGATGGCCAGCTCCTTCGTCACCGTGGCGGCGACCGGGGCCGGGACCATCTCCAGCACGACGGCGAAGGCCCCGGCCTCAGCGACGGCGTGGGCGTCGGCGATGACGTGTTCGGCCGCCTCGCCGCGGCCGGCCACCCGGTAGCCCCCGATGAGGTGCTCGCTCTGCGGCGTGAAGCCCACGTGCCCCATGACAGGTATCCCCGCATCGGTCAGCGCCCGGATCGCCGCCGCCATCCGTACCCCGCCCTCGAGCTTGACGGCGTGTGCTCCGGCGTCGCGCATCATCCGCACGGCGCTGCCGACCGCCTGGGCGGTCGACGCCTCGTAGGAGCCGAAGGGCAGGTCCGCCACCACGAGCGCCCGGGTCGCGGATCGTGCGACCGCGGCCACCAGTGGGACCATTTCGTCCATCGTCACGCGACCCGACGACGGATGGCCGTACACGACGTTCGCGGCGGAGTCACCGACCAGCAGCACCGGGATTCCGGCTTCGTCGAAGACCTGGGCAGCGTTGATGTCGTAGGCGGTGAGCATCGCCCACCGCCGACCCTCCACCTTCCAGCGCGCCAGGTGCGGGACGCGCACCCGGCGGGGGCTCAGCGGGGCGGGGGTCCCGGCGGCCTCGCTCATCCCGCCATGGTGGCAGACACCGATCGGGGCGCAGCTCTACCATCGGCCACGGGCAGTCCGGGCATCGGGACGGAGGGTCATGATGCGGGTGGCCATGAGTACTCACGACGAGCGACTGGCGGCCGCCCGGACGTTCTCCCTGCGGCAGGCCCACGACGTGGTGCGCGACCTCGCCAGGCCCCGACCGGCGGTGTACTGGGTCGACATGACGGTGTCGGCGGCGGCCGGCTGGGCCGCGGTCGCCGCGCTCGCCCTGGTGCCGTGGGGGTGGTGGGTCGTCCCGGTCTACCTGGTGGGGATGCTCGCCATGTACCGGGCGGTGGTCTTCCTGCACGAGATCATCCACTTCAGGGGCCACCGCGGCTTCACGGCGTTCCGCCACGGCTGGAACGTGCTGGTCGGACTGCCGCTGCTGGTCCCGTCCTTCCTGTACGAGATCCACGCCGAGCACCACAGCAAGCGGCTGTACGGCACCGAGGCCGACGGCGAGTACGTCGCCTTCGCTCGCCTGGGCCGTCGCGAGATCCTCAAGGTGTTCGCCACGACCCCGCTGCTGCCCCTCCTGGGGCCCTGGCGCTTCGGCGTCCTCGCCCCGGCGTCGTGGCTCGTGCCCCGCCTGCGCGACTACGTCTGGACGCGAGCCTCCTCGCTGACGCTCGACCTCGACTACCGGGGCCGTCCGCCCCGGCCCGGCCGTCAGCGGCGCTCGTGGCTGTGGCAGGAGGCGGCGGCCACCGCCGTCTGCTACGGGGCGGTCGCCGCCGTTGTCGCCGGGGTGATGCCCTGGCAGGTGCCGCTGGCGTGGGCGGCGGTGCTGCTCGGCGCGATGAGCATCGACGCGGTCCGGACGCTGGGCGCGCACCGCTACGTCGGCAACGACGACACCATGACCGTGGTCGAGCAGATGCTCGACACGATCAACTACGACCACAATCGCTGGGTCGCCGAACTGTGGGGGCCGGTGGGGCTGCGCCTGCACGCGCTGCACCACCTGATGCCGGCGCTGCCCTACCACGCGCTGCCGGCCGCCCACCGGCGGCTGGTGGCGGCGCTGCCTGCGGACTCCGCGTACCGGCTCACCGAGAGCCCCGGCCTCGTCGCCTCCCTGGTGGACCTCTGGCGGGTCGCCGGGCGCGGGGGACCCGACTCGCCAGCACCGCCCGCCGGTGCCCCGGCGGGTGGTGACGTGTCCCGTGACGTCGGACTCAGGGGTGTTCCCGCCACCGGTTCGTGATCGGTGGACGACGGCGGGTGTAGCGTCGATCCCACGACAGGGGCGGTCGCAGCTGCGGCCTGAGAGGCACCCTTCGAACCTGATCCGGGTCGTTCCGGCGTAGGGAGTCGGTTGGTGGTGGTTCCACCTCGCTCGCCGCTCCCGGGAAGAGGGCGAGTGGACAACCGACCACCCACACCCGATGCCGCTCTGGCGGCGATGCGCGCTGGGGCGCCCCTGGTGCACTGCATCACGAACTACGTTGCCATGGCCCCGGCAGCCAACACGCTCCTCGCGGCCGGTGCCTCCCCGGCGATGATCCACGCGGTCGAGGAGGCGGGGGAGTTCGCCGCGGTCTCCTCGGCGCTCACCGTGAACATCGGGACCCTGTCGACCCCGTGGCTCGTCGGCATGCGTGTGGCGGCGGCGGCGGCTCGCGGTGCCGGGGTCCCCTGGGTCCTGGACCCGGTGGCGCATGTCGCCACGTCGTTTCGGCGCGCCGCCGTGACCGACCTGCTTGCCCTGCGGCCCTCGGTGGTGCGGGGCAACGCCTCGGAGATCATCGCCCTGGCGGGGGTCCCGGCCGGCGGGCGAGGGGTCGACTCGGGTGACTCCGTCGACGACGCCCACGAGGCGGCGCTGGCCGTCGCCCGCCGGCACGGGTGTGTGGTGGCGGCGACCGGCCCGGAGGACCTCGTGACGGACGGGACCCGGGTCGCGCGGGTCTCGGGCGGCAGCCCTCTCATGGCGCAGGTCACAGCGGTCGGCTGCTCGTTGACCGCCCTCGTCGGGGCGTTCGCGGCCACGACGGAGGACCCGTGGGAGGCCACGGTCGGGGCGCTGGCGATGTTCGGGGTCGCGGGGCGGCGCGCCGGGCAGGGCGCGCCCGGTCCGGGCACGTTCGCCGTCCGCCTCCTCGACGAGCTGTCGGCCGTGCGCCCCGAGGACCTGGCGTCCGAGGGACTCGTCCGAACGGTGGCGGCCGGGTGAGGGTCGTCGACCTCTCGGTGTACCTCGTGCTCGACCCGGCGATGAGTGGCGAGTTCGGGCCGGCCGCAACCGCTCGCGCGGCCGTGGCAGGTGGCGCCACCGTGGTTCAGATCCGCGCCAAGTCGGCGTCCACCGCCGAGCTGGTCGCGCTGGGCCGGGAGGTGCGCCGGGCGCTGGCCGCCACGCCGGTGCCCCTGGTGATCAACGACGACCCGGACGCGGCTGTCGCGCTCTCGGCCGACGGGCTGCATGTCGGCCAGGACGACATCCCCGCCGACGAGGCCCGGGCGATCATCGGGATCCGGATGGCGCTGGGGGTGTCGGTCGACACCGTCGCTCAGGCCGAGGCTGTCGACCCCCGTGTCGTCGACCACGTCGGGGTCGGGCCGGTCTTCGCCACCGCGACGAAGCCCGAGGCCCGCCCGCCGCTCGGCCTCGACGGACTCGCCCGCGTCGTCGCGGCCTCACCGGTCCCCGCCGTCGCCATCGGCGGACTGGCCGTGGATCACGTCCCTGCCGTGTTCCGTGCCGGGGCCCGTGGCGTCGCCGTCGTCTCGGCGATCTGCGGGCGGCCGGATCCGCGTGCGGCGGCGCACGAGCTGCGCCACGCGGTGCAGGTGGCGAGGGAGGACGCGAGGGAGCACGAGCTCCGACGCGACGTGCCGGGGGGCCCGTGGTGATCGCGAACGTGCTGGCGGTCGCCGGGTCCGATCCGTCCGGCGGGGCCGGTATCCAGGCCGACGTGAAGGCGATCTCGGCCAACGGCGCCTTCGCCATGGCGGCCCTGACCGCGTTGACGGCCCAGAACACGCACGGGGTGACCGGGGTCCACCTGGTGCCACCGGACTTCGTCGTCCAGCAGATCGACACCGTCGCCGCCGACGTGCGCATCGATGCCGTCAAGGTGGGCATGCTGGGCGACGCCGACATCGCCGCCGCCGTGGCCGACGCGCTGGCACGCGTGCCGGGTGCGCCGCCCATCGTCCTCGATCCCGTCATGGTCGCCACGTCGGGCAGTCGCCTGCTCGACCCGGCCGCCGTCGACGTGGTCGTGACCCGGCTGCTCCCCCTGGCCGCGGTCGTCACGCCCAACCTCCCCGAGGCCGCCGTCATGCTGGGTCGCCCGACCGCGAGTGACCGTCCCGCGATGCAGGAGCACGCCGACGCCCTGATCGCCGCGGGCGCGCGGGCCGTCCTGCTCAAGGGCGGCCATCTGGCCGGTGAGGACAGCCCGGACCTGCTGCTCACTGCTCAAGGGCCGACGTGGTTGGAGGCCCCGCGGGTGGTCACCCGCAACACCCACGGCACCGGGTGCACCCTGTCGTCGGCGTTGGCGGCCCACGTGGCGGCCGGGGTGCCGTTGGCGGACGCCGTGGCCGCCGCGAAGGAGTACACCCGCCGGGCCATCGCCGCCGCCGACGAGTTGGACGTCGGGTCCGGGCACGGGCCGACCCACCACTTCCACGATCCCGGCCGCCGGACAGGTGCGGACGCAGGTGCCCGATCCTGAAGGAGCGTCATGAGCGTGCTCGTCGTCGTCGACTACCGACGCAGCGACGCGGCCGCTCACCGCTCACCGCGTGCCACGTGATCCACATCGCGGACCATATCGGTCGTTGAACCGACCGATATGGTCGGGACAGCGTACAGTCCCGGACCGTGAGGCGTCAGTTCCGCGACCAGATCGACGACGGGATCGTCGACCGGGCGGCTGCGCTCTTCGCCCGTCGTGGCTTCGCCAAGACCTCGGTGCAGGACATCGCCGACGCCGTCGGCCTGTCGAAGGCGGGCCTGCTGCACCACTTCCCGAGCAAGGACCGGCTGCGGGCGGCCGTGCTCGCCCAGGCGCACACACTGGGTCGGCAGGTGCTCGAGCAGGTCGGCGAGGCCCCGCCGGGTCCACAGCGCGATCGTCTCGCGCTCGAGGTGCTCGCCGACGTCGCGATGGCCCATCCGGGCATGGTGGCGCTGATGCTCGAGTCGATCACGCAGCCCGACGCCGAGGTCGAGGCCGCGGGCGACCGGGCACTCCAGGCGTTCGGCGTGGACCGCGCGACGACCGACCCCGAACGCCTCGTCCGCGTTGTGGGCTCGCTGGCCGCCCTCGCCGTCCTCACCCTGGCCGCGCACCGCGAGGGCTGGACCACCGAATGGCGCCGTCACATCGTCGCCACCTGCTTCGACGCGCTCGGCCACCGCCGTCCCGGCGCCCCCCGTCCTGACCCCGACCAGGTGGAGGCCTGATCACCATGGCGCGTCTGTTGTCTCGGATCGGTGCGGCGGCCCACCGCCGACGCCTCGTCGTCGTCCTCGTCTGGCTCGTCGTCCTCGCGGGTGGGGTGGCCGGGGCGGCGACCCTGGCCGGGGAGACCTCCGACTCCTTCGAGATCCCCGGTCAGGAGTCCACCGACGCCTTCGACCGGATCGGCGAGCAGTTCGGCGCCGCGGGCGGCGCCACCGCCCGCGTCGTGGTCCGGGCGCCTGAGGGATCGACCCTGGCCGACCCGGCGAACGCCGCAGCGGTGACCGAACTCGTCGCCGAGCTGTCGCAGCTGCCGGGCGTCGTCGCCGCAGCGAGCCCGCTGGACCCGGCGGCACCGGCGGTCGACCCGACCCAGAGCGTCGGGTACAGCACCGTGACCTACGCCGCGGGGATGGGGGAGGTCACCGAGGAGCAGCGCGAGGCCCTCCAGACGGCGGCCGAGGACGCCCGGGACAGCGGCCTGACCGTCGAAGTCACCGGCGACGCCCTCCAGGAGCCCCCGGAGATCGGCGTGATCGGCGAGGTGATCGGCGCGAGCCTCGCGGTGCTCGTGCTGGCGGTGACCTATGGGTCCCTGGTGCTCGCGGGGCTCAACATCCTCACCGCCGGCATCGGCGTCGGAATCGGTGTCCTCGGGGTCACCGTCGCGACGGGCTTCGTCGACCTGTCGTCGACGACGTCGGTCCTCGCGGCCATGCTGGGGCTCGCGGTCGGCATCGACTACGCCCTGTTCATCATCACCCGCTACCGGCAGGAGCTGCGGGCCGGGTCCGACGTGGGTACGGCGATCGCCACGGCCGTCGGCACCGCGGGCTCGGCGGTCGTCACGGCCGGCCTGACCGTCGTCATCGCCCTCCTCGGCCTGTCGGTGGTCGGCATCCCGTTCCTCACCCAGATGGGCGTCGCGGCCGCCGCGACCATCGTCGTCGCCGTCCTCGTCGCCATCACCCTGGTGCCGGCCGCCCTCAGCCTGCTGGGCCGCCGCGCCGCGCCGCGCGAGCGCCGGGCACCACGCCCAGCCGACCAGGGCGCCTTCCCCGCCTGGATCCGCACGGTCACCCACCACCGGGTCGCCGCCCTCGTGCTGCCCGTGATCGTGCTCGGCGTGGTGGCCGTGCCCGCGCTGTCGCTGCAGACCACCCTCGTGAGCAACCCGCCCGAGGACAGCACGATCGCCCGCGCGGACCAGCTGCTGGCCGAGGGCTTCGGCGAGGGATTCGCCGGCCCGCTCACCGTCCTCGTCGAGGGCCGGGAGGCCGTGCCGGTGGCGACGTCGGCGGCCGGGGCCGCCGCCGGGCTCGACGGCGTGGCCGCCGTGCTGCCCCCGGTCCCGAACGCCGACGGCAGCGCCGCCCTTCTCACGGTGATCCCCACCTCCGGCCCGGTGAGCGAGGAGACCGAGCAGCTCGTCGCCGACCTGCGCGCCCTGCTCGACGACCTGCTCGAGAACACCGCGGCCGATGGAGCCGCCGGTGTGACCACGGCCGTCACCGGGCAGACCGCGGTCAGCGTCGACGTCGCCGCGTCGCTCAACGACGCACTGCCGGTGTACCTGGCACTGGTCGTGGGGCTCGCCGTGGTCCTGCTGGTGCTCGTGTTCCGGTCCCTGCTCGTGCCGCTGGTGGGCGTGCTGGGATTCCTGCTGACGATCGGGGCGTCGCTCGGCGCCACGGTCGCGGTGTTCCAGTGGGGGTGGCTCGCGGACGCCGTCGACCTGGACAGCACCGGCCCGCTGATCAGCCTGACGCCGATCCTCGTCATCGGGATCCTGTTCGGGCTGGCGATGGACTACCAGATCTTCCTGGTCTCCCGGATGCACGAGGCGCACCGCCACGGCGGTGCGGCGCTCGTCGCCATCCGCACCGGGTTCCGCCAGGCCGCTCCCGTCGTCGTGGCTGCCGCCCTGATCATGTTCGCGGTCTTCGCCGGCTTCGTGCCGTCGGGCGACCCGACGATCAAGTCGATCGCCTTCGCCCTGGCCATCGGGATCCTCGTCGACGCGTTCGTCGTGCGGATGATCGTCGTGCCCGCGGCGCTCGCGCTGCTGGGGGAGCGCGCCTGGTGGTTGCCGAGCTGGCTGCAGTGGCTGCCGAGCCTGGACGTCGAGGGCGCCGGCCTGGAGCGCGCCCCGGAGGCTCCCGCTGCCGACCAGCCAGGCACGGAGCTGGTCCGGGTCCGCTGACGTGCCGTCCGGCCGGGCCCGCACGAGACCGCCTGCGACGGCGGGCTCCGTGGGCAGGGCACCGGGCCGGAGGTGCTCGCCGACGCCGTGCTCTTCTTCGCGAGCCGTGGGCACGTGCGGTGACGGGTCAGAACCTCATCGTGGACGGCGGACCGGGGTACGGCTGAGTCCTGCCGCCGCGGTGGCGGACTCGTCCGGCTGCTCCTGCCAGCGATTGGTGATGGGGAGGCGCCGGTCGCGCCCGAACGCCTTCGTCGTGATCTTGGTGCCGATGGGGTACTGGCGGCGCTTCCACTCCGCCCCGTCGACCATCCGGACCACCCGGTCGACCAGCGCCTCGTCGAACCCGTCGGCCAGCAGTTCCCCGTGGCCCCGGTCGCCCGTCACGTAGCCGTCGATGACGGCGTCGAGCACCTCGTACGGGGGGAGGGAGTCCGCGTCCCTCTGACCCGGCCGCAACTCCGCCGACGGCGCCTTCTCGATGGAGTTGACGGGGACGGGCTCCGGTTCCCCGCGGCGACGGGCCTCGGCGTTGCGCCACCGCGCGAGCTCCCACACGAGGGTCTTCGACACGTCCTTGATCGGGGCGAACCCGCCGACCGCGTCACCGTAGATCGTCGAGTACCCGGTGGCGAGCTCGGACTTGTTGCCCGGCGCGAGGACCAGGCGGCCCTCGGAGTTGCTGATGCCCATGAGGACGACGCCCCGGACCCGGGCCTGGACGTTCTCCTCGGCGATGCCGGTGAGGTCGAGCGGGCCGACGAAGGCGTCGACCATGTCCTGGATCGGCACGACGCGGTAGGCGGCGCCCGTACGGCGGGTGAGTTCGGCGGCGTCGGCCAGCGAGTGCCCGGAGGAGTACCGGCTCGGCAGTGAGACGCACAGCACCCCGTCGGGGCCCAGCGCGTCGACGGCCAGCGCCGCCGTCACCGCCGAGTCGATGCCGCCCGACAGGCCCAGGACGCACCGGTCGAACCCGTTCTTGCGCGCGTAGTCCCGCAGGCCGAGGACGAGGGCGTGCCAGACCTCGGCGGTGTCGTCGAGCGGCCGGGCGAGGTGGGCGGTTCCCGGACCCGCGGCGTCACCGGCGGGCAGGTCACCGGTGGGCAGGTCCACGAGCAGGAGGTGCTCCACGAACTGCGGGGCGCGCGCGAGCACGGTCCCGTCGGGTGCCACGACCAGCGACCCGCCGTCGAAGACCAGGTCGTCCTGGCCGCCGACCAGGTTGACGTACGCGACCGGCCGGCCGATGCGCCGGGCGCGGTCGGCGCACAGCGCGAGCCGGACGTCGTCCTTCTGGTGCTCGTAGGGGCTGCCGTTGACGACCAGGAGCGCGGCGGGGTCGGTGGCGTGTCCGGCCGCGTGCCCGGTCGGCTGCCCGGGCCCCCCGGCTTCCCCGGCCAGGGCCTCGGCGAGGGAGTCCACCAACCTGTCGCGCCAGATGTCCTCGCAGATGGTCAGCTCGACGCCGCCGTGACCGGGCACGGTCACGGGGCACCGCGACGTCCCCGGCACGAAGATCCGGTACTCGTCGAAGACGCCGTAGTTGGGCAGGTGCCGCTTGGCGTACCGGGCGACCACCTCGCCGTCGCGCAGGACGGCCGCGCAGTTCTGCACCGGGCCGGCCGGCCGCCCGACCAGGCTGACGTCCTCGGCCACGTCCACTCCGACGTCCAGGTACCCGACGACGACGGTGAGGGCGCCGTGGCCGTCCGCGGCGAGGTCGCGCGCCAGTCTCGTGACCGCCTGCTGCGACGCCGCGATGAAGGACCGCCGCAAGGCCATGTCCTCGACCGGGTACCCGGTGAGCACCATCTCCGGGAAGGCGACGAGGTCGGCCCGGGCGGCGGCGGCCCGTCCCGCCCACGACCGGACGAGGGCGACGTTGCCGTCGACGTCGCCGAGGGTGGGGTTGACCTGGGCCAGTGCGAGCCGCACGACGCCGAGGCTAGCGAGGGGCACCGGTGACCGGCTCGTCGGTCTGCCGTTGACCGATCCGTGGACGTGAACCCGTACCGTGCGGCCATGGACCGCCAGCAAGAGTTCGTCCTGCGGACCGTCGAGGAGCGCGACGTCCGGTTCATCCGCCTGTGGTTCACCGACGTGCTCGGTTCCCTGAAGTCGGTCGCTGTCGCACCGGCCGAGCTGGAGGGTGCCTTCAACGAGGGGATCGGCTTCGACGGCTCGGCGATCCAGGGACTGGCCCGGGTGGTCGAGTCCGACATGATCGTCCGACCCGACCCCTCGACGTTCGCCATCCTGCCCTGGCGTTCGGAACCCGACGGTCGGGCGGGCACCGCGCGGATGTTCTGCGACCTGCTGACCCCCGACGGGGAACCGGCCGCCGCCGACCCTCGCCACGTGCTGCGCCGGGCGCTGTCGAGTGCAGCGGAGGCGGGCTTCACCTTCTACACCCACCCCGAGATCGAGTTCTACCTGTTCCACGCCGCGGACGGCCCCGACGGCCGGCCCGTGCCGGTCGACACCGGCGGCTACTTCGACCACGTGGCCTCCGGCGCGGGCAGCGACTTCCGCCGGGCCGCGATCACCATGCTCGAGGCGATGGGCATCTCGGTGGAGTTCTCCCACCACGAGGGCGGGCCCGGGCAGAACGAGATCGACCTCCGCTACGCCGACGCCCTCACCACCGCCGACAACATCATGACCTTCCGGACCGTGGTCAAGGAGGTCGCCTTGACCCAGGGCGTGCGGGCGTCGTTCATGCCCAAGCCGCTGGGCGACTGGCCGGGCTCCGGCATGCACACCCACCTGTCGCTGTTCAGCGGGGACGCCAACGCGTTCCACGCCGAGGGCGCGGAGTACCAGCTGTCGCCGATGGCTCGGTCCTTCATCGCCGGCCTGCTCCGTCGGGCGCATGAGATCACCGCCGTGACCAACCAGTGGGTGAACTCCTACAAGCGGCTGTGGGGCGGGCAGGAGGCTCCGTCGTACGTCTCCTGGGGTCACAACAACCGCTCCGCCCTGGTCCGGGTGCCGATGTACAAGCCGACGAAGGGCCAGTCCACGCGCGTGGAGTACCGGGCGCTGGACTCCGCGTGCAACCCCTACCTGGCGTACGCGCTGCTGCTGGCCGCGGGCCTGGAGGGGGTGCGCGACGAGCTCGACCTCCCGCCCGGTGCGGAGGACGACGTCTGGTCGCTCACCGACACCGAGCGGCGGGCGCTCGGGATCGAGCCGCTGCCGTCCAGCCTCGCCGAGGCGGTGAAGATCATGGAGGGCAGCGAGCTGGTGGCCACCACCCTGGGCGAAGGCGTCTTCGACTTCTTCCTGCGGAACAAGCGCGCCGAATGGTCCGACTACCGCAAGGAGATCACGCCGTTCGAGCTCCGGCGGTACCTGCCGACGCTGTGAGACCTGCTGCGCGACGGGCCAGGGGACCGGCGGCGGGGGTCGGTCCGGTGACGTCGGTGCGCGCGCGTGTCGCCCGGGCGGGTTTCGTCGACACCGACCGGGCGCTGGCCCGGCTGGCCGCTCTCGGCGACGAGGTCGACACCGGCCGCCTCGTCGACTCGCTGGCCCGCGCCGCGGACCCGGACGCCGCGCTGCTGGCCGTCGAACGCCTGGTCGAGACGGGCGACGGTCCGGTGGTGGCGGTGCTGGCTGGCCGGACGACCGGGACCGCGGACGGGGCCGCGGACTTCGGGGCCGCGGACTCCGGGGCCGCCGGTTCCGGGGCCGCCGACCTGGCGTCCCGACGGCGGGACCGGCTGGTGCAAGTGCTCGGGGGCAGCCGGGCGCTCGCGGACCACCTGATCCGGCACCCCGAGGACCTCCCGGCCCTCGAGGCGGGGCTCCGGCTCTCGGTCCTGCAGCGTCGCGGAGCGCTGCTGGACGCCGTCGCGGACCGCACCGGGCCGACCGCGGACGACGCCCTCAAGCGCGCCTACCGCCGTCAGCTGCTCGGCATCGTGGCCGACGACCTCGCCGCCGACGACCCGGCCGCCCTGCTCGACGCCGTGACCGGCGCCCTGTCCGACCTGGCCGACGGCGCCCTCGAGGCGGCCCTCGACATCGCCCGGCGCGAGGTGCCGGGCGGTGACCGGGTCCGCGTGGCCGTCGTCGCCCTCGGCAAGACGGGCGCCTGCGAGCTCAACTACATCAGTGACGTCGACGTCCTGTACATCGGCGAGACCGAGACCGAGACCGCGGTCGGCGAGTCCGGGTCGGACGAGGCGGCGGATCTCGCGGTCGCGACCCGGGTGGCCGTCCGCCTGCAGCAGGTGTGCGGCGGGGCCACGGGCGAGGGACATCTGTGGCAGGTCGACGCCGGACTCCGCCCGGAGGGCCGCAACGGTCCCCTGGTCCGCACCCTGGCCGGCCACGAGGCGTACTACCGGCGCTGGGCGAGACCGTGGGAGTTCCAGGCGATGCTCAAGGCCCGCCACGCCGCCGGGGACGCGGACCTCACCCGCCGCTGGCGGGCCGTCGTCGACCCGCTCGTCTGGTCGGCCGCCGAGCGCGACGGCTTCGTGGACGCCGCCCGCGCCATGCGCCGCCGGGTGCTCGACCACATCCCGGCCCGCGAGGCCGACCGGCAGCTCAAACTGGGGCGCGGCGGCCTGCGCGACGTCGAGTTCGCGGTCCAGCTGCTCCAGCTCGTCCACGGCCGGACCGACCCGCGGGTCCGCGCCCGAGCCACCCTCCCGGCGCTGGAGGCACTCACCACCTACGGGTACGTGGGTCGGGACGACGGTGCCGACCTCGACCGGGCCTATCGCTTCCTCCGGGTGCTCGAGCACCGCCTGCAGCTGCACCGGCTGTCCCGCACCCACGTCCTGCCCACCCAGGACGACGCCTGGCGGCGGCTCGCCCGCGCCGTGCTCGGGGCCGGCGCGACCCCGGACGACCTGCGCCAGGCGTGGCGGGCGCACCGCCTCGTCGTCGCCCGGCTGCACGAGAAGCTCTTCTACCGACCGCTGCTCGGGGCGGTGGCCCGGCTCACCAGCGACGAGGTCCGGCTGACCCCGGAGGCCGCCCGGGCGCGGCTGCAGGCCCTCGGGTACACCGACCCGGAGGGTGCGCTGCGGCACCTCACCGCACTCACCGCCGGCGTGAGCCGCCGGGCGGCGATCCAGCGCCAGCTGCTGCCCGTCATGCTCGGCTATCTGGCCGACGGCGCCGACCCCGACGCCGGCCTGCTGGCGTTCCGCCGGATCAGCGACTCCCTCGGCAACACCCACTGGTACCTCGGGATGCTCCGCGACGCCGCCGGGGCGGCGGAGCGCTTCGCCGCCGTCCTGGCCTCCGGGCGCCTGGTCCCCGACCTGCTCACCGCGGCCCCGGACACCGCGCTGCTGCTCGGCGGGGAGGACCGGCTGGCGCCGCCGCCGCCGGACGGGCTGCTCACCGAGGCGCTCGCGGTGGCCGACCGTGCCCCCACGGCGGCCGAGGCCGTGCGGGCGGTGCGGAGCCTGCACCGCCGGGAGACCGTGCGCACCGCCATCGCCGACATCACCCGCGGCCTGCCGGCCGCCGAGGTCGGCCGGGCACTGGCCACGTCCGCAACGGTCGGCCTCGAGGTGGCGCTGCGTGCGGTCGCCCGGGCCTGGCTGTCCGAGTCCGAGTCCGAGTCCGAGTCCGAGTCCGAGTCCGAGTCCGAGTCCGAGATCGGCGAGGGGCCCGGCCTGCCACGCCTCGACGAGGCGCTGGAGGCGCTGCCGACCAGGCTGCTCGTGGTCGGGTTCGGCAGCGTCGCGGCGGAGGAGAGTGGCTACGGCAGCGACGTCGACGTCGTCGCCGTCCACGAGCCGTGCCCGGGGGCCGACCCGGTGCTCGCCGCCAAGTGCGCGCGCGACGTGGTCGCCGGTGCCCGCACACTGCTGCGCCACCCGGGGGCCGAGCCCGCGATCGCCGTGGACCCGGCACTGCGTCCCGAGGGCCGCAGCGGTGAGTTGGTCCGGACCCTCGACGCCCTCGAGAGCTACTACGGCCGCTGGTCCCAGCCCTGGGAGCACCAGGCGCTGTTGCGCGCGCGACCGCTCGTCGGCCCCGACGACCTGGCCGAACGGTTCCTCGCCCTCGTCGACCCGCTGCGCTACCCCGTGGGTGGGCCCCCGCCGGGAGCGGTCGCCGAGATCCGCCGGATCAAGGCCCGGGTCGAGGCCGAGCGCCTGCCCCGTGGCGCCGACCCCCGTCGCCACGTCAAGCTCGGCCGCGGCGGCATCAGCGACGTCGAGTGGACCGTCCAGCTGCTCCAGCTGCAGCACGCGCACGAGGTCCCTGCCCTGCGGAGCCCCTCGACCCGGGCGGCGTTGGCCGCGGCCCGGGACCACGGGCTGATCGCGCCGGACGACGCCCACCGCCTGTACGCCGCCTGGCGGCTCGGCGCCCGGCTGCGCGACGCCATGGTGCTCTGGCGGGGCCGGCCGGTGGAGGTGCTGCCGGTCGACCGCCGGGACCTGGACGGGATCGCCCGGCTCGTCGGGTTCCAGCCCGGGTCGGCCACGGCGCTGGAGGACGAGTGGCTGCGGGTGGCCCGGCGAGCCCGGGCCGTGGTCGAGCGCGTGTTCTTCGGGTGGTCGTGACGGTCTGGACGTTCGCCGCGGCGCGGTCCGCCGCGGCCGGGACCTGGGTCCCGGTCCCCCCGGGCACTCCCGGCGCAGGCTCTCAGCATGCGGCGGCGCCGGTTGCCACCCCTGCCGACGCTCCTGCTCGCCCTGGCGGTCCTGGTCGCTGCCGGGCTGGTGGCCGCCGCAGCGGGGCAGTCAGCCGCGGCTGACGCGCTGTGGCTGACCGCGACCGCAGCGGGCGTCCTGACGTCCGTCGTCCTCACGGTGCGCGGTCTGCGGAACGGGACCGTCGGCGTGGACGTCGTCGCGCTGCTCGCGCTCATCGGCAGCGCGGTCGTGGGGGAGTACCTCGCGGGGGCAATCATCGCCCTCATGCTCGCCACCGGGCGGCTGCTCGAGGAGCGCGCCCAGGCGCGGGCGAGCCGGGATCTGTCGGAGCTGGTGGCGCGTTCCCCGCGCACGGCCCGGCGGGAGGGGCCGGAGGGTCTCGTCGTCGTCGGCGTCACCGAGGTGTCCCCGGGCGATCGCCTGCTCGTCGGGACCGGGGAGGTGCTCCCGGTGGACGGGCGCCTGCTGGGACCTGCCGTGCTCGACGAGTCCACCCTCACCGGCGAGCCGCTTCCGGTCGAGCGCGGACCGGGCGACGACGTCCGGTCGGGTGCGGTCGCCGTCGGCCCGCCGGCCCGGATGGTGGCGACGGCGACCGCGGACGCGTCGACCTACGCCGGGATCGTCCGGCTGGTCGAGCAGGCCAAGGCGGGTTCCGCCCCCTTCGTCCGGGTGGCGGACCGGGTCGCGGCGGCGTTCGTCCCGTTCGCCCTGGCCCTGGCGGTGGTCGCCTGGTGGGCGAGCGGTGACCCGGTCCGGGCGGTGGCCGTCCTGGTGGTCGCCACGCCGTGCCCGCTGCTGTTGGCCGCGCCGGTCGCCGTGCTCTCCGGGGTCTCCCGGGCCGCCCGGCTCGGGGTCGTCATGAAGGGTGGCGCTGCGCTGGAGCGGCTGGCCGCGGCCCGGGTCCTCCTCCTCGACAAGACCGGGACCCTGACCCGGGGTCGACCCGAACTCCGCGACCTCGTGGTCGGCAACGGCGCGACGGTCGATCCCGACGCCGTGCTCCGGTCGGCCGCCTCGCTGGACCAGGTCTCGGGCCACGTCCTCGCGGGGTCGGTGGTGCGTGGGGCACGGGAGCGCGGCCTGGCGCTGGCGACGCCGGAGGACGTCGAGGAGGTGCCGGGCAGCGGGATCGCCGGAACGGTCGCCGGCCGGGCGGTGCGGGTGGGACGACTCGACTGGGTCTGGCCCGGCCCGGTGCCGGACTGGGCGGCCGCGGCGCGGCGGCGGGCGGCCGTCGACGGCTCGGTGGTGGTGTTCGTCGCGGTCGATGCCCGACCGGCCGGAGCCCTGCTGCTGAACGACGAGCTCCGCCCGGACGCCGTGCGCACGGTGCGGGCGATCCGGGCGGCCGGCATCGACCGCGTGGTCCTCGTGACCGGCGACCGGGCGGACGTCGCCGAGTCCGTCGCCGCGCTCGTCGGCATCGACGACGTCCACGCCGAGTGCAGTCCGGCGGACAAGGTGACCGTGGTGCGGGGCGAGAGCCGCGGTGCCCGGACAGTCATGTGCGGGGACGGCGTCAACGACGCCGCCGCGCTGGCGGCCGCCGATGTCGGGGTCGCCGTCGCGGGCCAGGGCGGCGGGGGCGCGTCGGCGGAGGCCGCCGACGTCGTCCTCACGACCGACCGGTTCGGTGCTCTCGCCGACGCCATCGCGGTCGCCCGGCGTTCGCGCCGGATCGCCGTCGAGGCCGTCGCGGTGGGAATGGGGCTGTCGCTGCTCGCGATGGGCCTGGCAGCGGCGGGCCGGCTGCCGCCGACCGCGGGCGCCCTGCTCCAGGAGGGCATCGACGTCCTCGCCATCCTGGTCGCCCTCCGCGCTCTGCTGCCCGGCCGCGGCGAGCACGTCCGAGTGCCCGGGCGGGACGTCGCCGCCGCGGCCCGGATGGCCGCCGAGCATCACCGCCTGCGGGGCCTGGTGGACGAGATCCGCCAGGTCGCCGACGGCCTCGACGCGGGCCCGGGGGATCTCGGGCGCGTCGCGGACCTGGTCACGGCGCTGGAGAGCGAGCTCCTGCCGCACGAGGCGGCGGAGGAGCGCGATCTGGTCCCCCTGGTGGAACGGGTGTACGGGGCGCGGGACCCGCTGGCGGCCCTGAGCCGGACCCACGCCGAGATCCGGCACCGGGTGGGGCGGCTGCGCCGGCTCACCGAGGCGGGGACGGACGTCCCGCGCCTGCGGGGTGAGTTGTACGGCCTGCACGCCGTCCTGCGCCTGCACAACGCTCAGGAGGAGGAGGGCGTCTACAGCCTGCTGCCCCCCGAGGGCGCGTCCGCCCCCGGCCGCCCGGGGTGAGAGGCAGCCGCTCCCGGCGCACCGCCACCGGAGTCGTACCCGGGCCGCCGCCCGGCGGTGCTCACCCCGTGGCGAGCCGGTGGGCGAGTCCGCCTCGGGACCACTGCTCCCGCATCCACGGGCTGTGGTGCTCGGGGGCGGCGACGAGCAGCGCCGGGAGGTCCTCCAGTGCCACCCACCGCAGGTCGTCCACCTCGTCCGGATTCGGCGCCGGCTCGCTGGTGAGCCGGGCGGTGAAGACCGGGCAGAACTCGTTCTCCATGGTCCCGTCCGGCATGGTGGCGACGTAGCGGAAGTCCGGCAGGACCGAGGTGACGTCGCCGACAGTGACACCCAGCTCGTCGGCGGCGCGGCGGGCGATGGCCGCCGGGAAGGGCTCCCCGGGGCCGGGGTGGCCGCAGAAGGCGTTGGTCCACAGGCCGGGGAAGGTGTGCTTGACCGCGGCGCGACGGGTGAGCAGGACGCTGCTGGCCGTCTCGTCGAGGACCCAGCACGAGAAGGCGAGGTGCAGCGGCGTCGCCCGGTGGTGGACGGCCCGCTTGAGTGCCGTGCCGCACGGCTTGAGGTCGTCGTCCAGCAGGACGACCAGCTCGTCGGGCGGGGCGACGAGGGTGGGGGCGATCTCGGGAGCTGTCACGCAGTCGTTCCGTCCGTCCGGTGGGTGGAGCGTGCCGGTACGTCCCCCTCGTGGTGGCACGGTAGGGGGCGGGAGTCGACGGCGCCAGAGGACCCGTGACTGTGGCAGCGTGG
>JBHJOS010000047.1:0-4841 GCA_050329415.1 Kineosporiaceae bacterium | reverse complement strand
GGCTTCCTGTCCAAGGCCCTGTTCGAGAACGGGCTGTACTGCCGCGCCGACGACCGGGGCGATCCGGTGGTGCAGCTCGCGCCGCCGCTGACGATCGGCCAGGCCGAGTTCGACGAGATCGAGCAGATCCTCCGGCACGTGCTCACCGAGGCGTGGACCCGGCTGTGACAGCCGGCGCCCCGGTTCCCGGCCCCGGGGCTGCGGCAGCCGACCCGGGGGCGCGGTCACCGCGGCGCCGGCTGTCGCTGTGGCACGACCAGGTCACCGGCGCGGGCGACGACCTCGCCCCGCGTCCCGCCCTGGCCGGGGACACCACCGCCGACGTGGCCGTCGTCGGCGGCGGGTTCACCGGGCTGTGGACCGCCTACTACCTGCTGCGGGCCCGGCCGCAGCTGCGGGTGGTCGTCGTCGAGGCCGAGATCGCGGGCTTCGGCGCCAGCGGGCGCAACGGCGGGTGGGCCTCGGCGCTGTTCCCGGTGTCGACGGGCGGGCTGGTCCGGCGCTACGGCCGGGAGCGGGCGTTCGCGCTGCGCCGGGCGATGAACGACACGGTCGACGAGATCGGCCGCGTCGCCGCCGCCGAGGGCGTCGACTGCGGCTTCGTCAAGGGCGGCACGGTCGGCCTGGCCCGCACGCCCGTCCAGCTGCGCCGCGCCCGCGCGGAGGCCGAGACGGACACGCGGGAGCACGACGGCGTCGACGGGGTCGAGCTGCTCGACGGGGACGCGGCGTGGTCCCGGCTGGCGGCGGCGCGCGTCCTCGGCGCCACGTACACCCCCCACTGCGCCCGGATCCAGCCCGCCGCGCTGGTGCGGGGACTGGCGCGGGCCGTCGAGGCCCGGGGCGGGTCGATCGTCGAGGGCACCCGTGCCACGGCGCTGCGCTCCGGCGAGGTGGTGACGGACCGGGGCGTGGTGCGGGCGCCGACCGTGGTGCGCGCCACCGAGGCGTGGACGTCGCGGCTGCCGGGCAGCCGGCGGGCCGTCGCCCCCGTGTACTCGCTCATGATCGCGACGGAGCCGCTGCCCCCGGACGTGTGGTCCGCGATCGGGCTGGCCCGGGGCGAGACCTTCAACGACCACCGTCACCTCATCGTCTACGGCCAGCGCACCGTCGACGACCGGATCGCGTTCGGCGGCCGGGGGGCGCCCTATCACGTCGGCTCCGGGATCCGCCCGGGCTTCGACCGGGACCCGTCGGTGTTCTCGGCACTGCACGCCACGCTGGTCGACCTGCTCCCGCAGGTCGCCGGCTTCCGGGTGACCCACGCCTGGGGCGGCCCGCTGGGCGTGCCCCGCGACTGGCACGCCGGCGTCGGCCTGGACCGCGGGACCGGACTGGCCTGGGCCGGCGGCTACGTCGGGGACGGCGTCGGCACGTCGAACCTCGCCGGGCGGACCCTGGCGGACCTCGTCCTCGGGCACGACACCGACCTGGTCCGCCTGCCCTGGGTCGGGCACCGGTCGCCGTCCTGGGAACCCGAGCCGCTGCGCTGGCTGGGCGTCAACGCCGGCCTGCGCCTGGCCGCCGCCGCCGACGCCGAGGAGCACCGGACCCGCCGCCCCTCCGCCCTCGGCGCCGTCCTCGCCCGCCTGACCGGCCACTGAGCCCCGGACCGCCGCGGTCGGTCGTGATCGAACTCGTGCCACGGCAGGCTCATGGCGTGATGAAGCTGCCCTGGCATGAGTTCGATCATGTAGTGACGGCCGGAACACTGCAGGGCAGGATCACGGGACGAGGGTGAGCGCCTCGACGTGGGCCGGGCGGACGACGGCGAAGTGGCGCCGGTCGAGGGTGGCCACGACGTCGGAGCCCAGAGCCTCGGCGACGGCCACGACACTGGCGTCGACCAGGCCCAGGGGCAGGTCGGCGTACTGGCGGCAGAGCTCGCGGACGCGCCGCCACTGGGGACGGGACAGGTCCACGGGCTTGAGACCGCCCGACAGGAGGTCGTCGTAGACGACGTCGAAGGCCGCTGGGCCGAGGCGGGAGGTCACCAGCCACTCCGACTCGACGAGCACCGGCGTGGGGACGAGGAGGTCGTCGGCCCCGGTCAGCAGCTCGGCGCAGGCCTCGTGGTCCCGGTCGCGGGTGTACAGCGCGGCGAAGAGCGGTCCGGTGTCGACGATCAGCGCCATGGGGCCGGCTGCGGAGCCAGGTCCGCGGTTTCGTCGGCGATCGCCGTCGGCGGACCCGACGTCACGGCGCCGATGAACCGGCGACGACGGTCGAGGCGGGCCCGCATCTCCAGGCCCTCCCGGATCACCGAGGCGAGGGGGACGTGATCTCGTCGAGCGATCTCCCGCAACTGGTCGAGGACCATCTCGTCCGCCACGATGGTGGTGCGCACCATGCCCACAGCATAAGAGTCTGCGACAGCGTCACGGAGGTTGTCCACATGGCCCTCGACCCCGCCGCCCTCCCCCCGGGCATGACGGACTTCCTCGTGGAGCGCCATCTCGCCACGCTGACGACCCTGCGGGCGGACGGGTCGCCGCACGTCGTGGCGGTGGGGTTCACCTGGGATCCGGGCACCGCGCTCGTGCGGGTCATCACGAGCGACGGCTCGGTCAAGGTCCGCAACGCCGACCGGGGCGGGCGGGCCGCGGTGTGCCAGGTCGACGGGCGGCGCTGGCTGACGATGGAGGGCACGGTCTCGGTCAGCCGGGACCCCGCCGACGTGGCCGAGGCCGTCCGCCGGTACGCCGAGCGCTACCGCCCGCCGCGCGAGAACCCCCACCGGGTCGTCGTCCGGCTGGCCGTGGACCGGGTGCTCGGGCACGCGTGAATGCCGAGACCGGTCACCGCGGCTCCCCGACACCCGGGCTCCCGCCACCGCGGGGACGGCTCGGGCCCTGACGCCGGGACACGACGAGCTGCCACGGGGCCGGTTCGACAGTCGTCGTGAGGCCCGCGGCCACGCCCGCACAGGTGACACCCTGGTCGACAAGCGACTGGCGCACGCTCGCGAAGCCGAGATCCGCAGCGAGCTCGCTGTCGTCCCATCCGCTGACGCTCACGGACTCCCCGAGGGCGTCGAGAGCGCCGGCCGCGAGCTGATCACTCATCGCGATGACGGTGTCCGGGCTCACCCGGTCCAGCACGGCCGTCACGGCCCTCCGCCCGTCCTCCCGGGTGTTCCGGGAAGCCACGGCCACGGGGGTGTCCGCCCATTCACGGCCGGCCGCCAGGAACGCATCCCGGTACCCGTTCAGCCGAGCCCGGGTGACGGGGAAGGGGACCTGCGGGTCGGGACCTCGGATGAGACCGGACCACCGGTCGCGGTCGAGCGGGTGGGAGAGGATCAGTGGTGAGCGCGCCCCGGCCAGCATGTGGTCCGCGACCGACCGGGCGGCCGCCCGGTCGTCGGCCGTGACGACCCGCAGACCGTGAGCCGCCGGTCCTCCCTGGATGGCGGCGGGCCTGCCGAGCCCGGCCACCACCTCGAGGACCGGATCGTCGTCAACGGTCGTCCAGAGGACGAACCCGTCCACCGCAGCCTCCCGCACCCGATCGGCGTCCGTCGGCTCACCCGTGCCGGGGATGATCACGAGCCCCAGACGGTTCTCGACGCAGACCCGCGAGACGCCGGCGAGGAACCGGGTCGCCTGCGGATCCTCGAAGGCGTAGGTGAGGTGCTCGCCGAGCACCACCCCGAGGTTCCCCGTGGATCCGCTGCGCAGGGAGCGGGCGACGGGGTCGGGCCCTCGATAGCCGAGGTGCTCGGCGGCCTCGAGGACTCGCGCCCGGGTGGGTGCCGCGACGCGCTCCGGACGCCGGAAGGTGTAGCTGACGGTCATCACCGCGACGCCGGCGTGCTCGGCGACGTCTCGCATCGTCACCCGGGTCGCTCGCACCCTCGCAGTCTATGCGTATCGTTACACCGTGCGTATCGATACACAGAGCAGATTCGGCCTGGCGGCCCACCTCGCCTTCGCCGCGTTCGGCCTGTTCTGGGGGACCTGGGGAGCCGCTCTCCCCGCCCTGCGAACGTCCGCCGCCCTCGACGAGGCGGCCCTGGGCACGGCTCTGCTGTTCGTGGGACTGGGGGCACTGCCGGCCATGCTCCTCACCGGGCGCGGGGTCGACCGCCTCGGCGCTCGACTGGCCGGGGCGCTGCTCATCGCCCTGGCGGTCGCCGGCGTCGCCACCGCCGTCCTGGCTGTCGACCTCCCGACCCTGGCTGCCGGAATGGCCCTCGTCGGCGCCACGTCCGGAGCCGCCGACGTCGCGGCGAACACCCTCGCCGGCCTCGCAGAGCGGCGCTCCGGACGCCGGGTCATCACGCTCTCGCACGCGACGTTCTCAGCCTTCGTTGTCGTGGGCGCCCTGGGGACGGGAGCCCTGCGCGCCGCGGGGGCCGACGTCGTCGCGGTGTTCGCTGTGTCGGCAGCGTTCCTCGTGGCGCTCGGTGCCGCCGTGCTCGTTCTGGGCGACGCACCCGGTCCCGCCACGTCCCGCCGAGGTGGCCGTCGCCGCGACGGCCTGCCGCCGATGCTGCCGTTCGTCATGGTCGGGCTCGTCGGGGCCCTCGGCTTCGCGCTCGAGAACGCCCACCAGAGCTGGAGCGCGATCTTTCTCACCGATGAGCTGGGCACCACTCCCGCTCTCACTGCGTTCGCGCCCGCCACCTTCGCTGCCGTCATGGCGGTCACGCGCTTCGCCGCCGGCGTCGTCACCGGCGTCCCCCCTGGCGTGCTGCTCGTCGGGGGCGCGTGCGTGGCGCTCTCCGGCACGGTGCTGCTCAGCCTCTCGACGAGCGTGCCGCTCGCCCTCGCCGCGCTCGCCCTCGCCGCGATGGGATCGTCCGTGCTGTTCCCGACCCTGTTGAGCCGGGCCAC
>JBHJOS010000082.1:0-3479 GCA_050329415.1 Kineosporiaceae bacterium | reverse complement strand
CCTCTCATGCCTCTTGTCGTCACCATCGACACCCCCTCCCTCGGGGACCGCAGCTACGTCGTCAGCGACGGAACCGTCGCCGTGGTCGTCGACCCGCAGCGGGACCACGACCGCGTCCTGGACGTCGTCCGCGAACGCGGCCTCACGATCACCCACGTCCTCGAGACCCACATCCACAACGATTACGTCACCGGCGGCTGGGCACTGGCCCGGGCGACGGGCGCCGCCTACTGCGTCAACGCCGACGACGAGGTGTCCTACCAGCGCACCCCGGTCCGCGACGGCGACGTCATCGTCACCGGCGGACTGCGGGTCCGGGTCCTCGCCACCCCGGGGCACACGTACACGCACCTGTCGTACGCGGTCGACTCGCCCGGCTCCGACGAACCCCCCGTCGTCTTCACCGGCGGGTCGCTGCTGTACGGCTCGACCGGCCGCCCGGACCTCCTCGGCCCGGAGCACGCCGAGACCCTCGCCCGCCACCAGCACGCCTCGGCCCACCGGCTGGTCGCCGAGCTGCCGGACGCCACCTCGGTCCACCCCACGCACGGGTTCGGCAGCTTCTGCTCGGCCACCCCGACGTCCGGCGACTCGGCCACCATCGGCAGCCAGCGCACCGTCAACCCCGCCCTCACCCAGGACATCGACGAGTGGGTCGAGCGCACGCTCGCCTCGCTCACCGCCTACCCCGCGTACTACGTCCACATGGCCCCCCGCAACGTGTCAGGCCCCGCGGACGTGGATCTCAGCCCACCTGCCGTGGCGGACCCGGCGGACCTGCGACGCCGGATCGAGGCCGGCGAGTGGGTCATCGACCTCCGGCGACGCACCGTGTTCGCCGCCGGGCACCTGCCGGGGTCGTTGAGCTTCGGCGCCGACGGCGCGTTCGTCACCTACCTCGGGTGGCTCATCCCCTGGGACACCCCGGTGACACTGCTCGCCGAGACCCCCGAGATCGTGGCCGAGGCTCAGCGCGACCTCGCCCGGATCGGCATCGACCGGCCGGCAGCGGCCGCCACCGGGAAGGTCGAGGACTGGGCGGGCGGACGGCCCCTGGCCTCGTTCCCGGTCGCCGACTTCCGCGCCCTCGCCGAGGAGCGCGCCACGGGACCCGGCCCGCACGTCCTCGACGTGCGACGGGACGACGAGCGCGCCCTCGGCCACATCGCGGGGTCCCAGCACATCCCGCTCCACGACCTGGTGCCCCGGGCGGGCGAGGTCCCCGGCGGCACCCCGGTGTGGGTGCACTGCGCGGCGGGCTACCGGGCCTCCGTCGCGGCCGCGCTGCTCCAGGGCGCCGGGCGGCAGGTCGTGCTGGTGGACGACGAGTACGACAAGGCGGCGGCCGCCGGCCTGGCGATCGAGGGGGCGGCATGAGCCCGACCCCCGCCTCGCCCCCGACCCTCGGCACAGCGGAGCTGCAGGCCGCGCTGGCCGCCGGGACCGTCCGGGTCCTCGACGTCCGCACCCCCGCGGAGTTCGAGACCGTCCACATCCCGGGCTCGTACAACGTGCCCCTCGATACCCTCACCGAGCACCGTGAGGAGCTGTCCCAGCACCTCGGCAGCGATGTCGTGCTGGTCTGCCGCTCCGGCTTCCGCGCCGGCCAGGCCGGGCGCGCCCTCGCCGGGACCGGGGTGCCCGGCTTGCGGCTGCTCGACGGCGGCGTCCTGGCCTGGGAGCAGGCCGGCGGCGCCGTGCGCCGCGGTCGGCCCCGCTGGGACATCGAACGGCAGGTGCGCCTGGTCGCGGGCGGCATCGTCCTGGTGTCGGTCCTGGCATCCCTGGTCGTGCCCTACGCCCAGGTGCTCGCCGGGGTGATCGGCGCCGGCCTGGCCTTCGCCGCACTGTCGAACTCCTGCCTCATGGGGCAGCTGCTGCTGCGCCTGCCGTACAACCGCACCGCCGCCTGCGACATCGGGGACGTGGTCGGCCGGCTGACGGCGACCGGCGCTCCCCCGGCTCGCGGGGCCTGAGCGTGCTGTGGCTGGTGCTCGTCCTCGCGCTCGCCGTCGGGCTCACGCTGGGCCTGCTCGGCGGCGGGGGTTCGATTCTCGCCGTCCCGCTGCTGGTCTACGTCGCCGGGCTCGGCACGAAGGAGGCCATCGCCACGTCGCTGCTCGTCGTGGGGGTCACGAGCCTCGCCGCGCTGGTGCCGCACGCCCTCGCCCGGAGGATCCGCTGGCGGACGGGGCTGGTCTTCGGCGCGGCCGCGATGGCCGGCGCCTACGCCGGCGGGCGGATCGCAGAGTTCGTGCCGGGCACCGTGCTGCTGGTCGGTTTCGCCGTCATGATGCTGGCCACGGCGGTCGCCATGATCAGGGGCCGACGCGCGGTCACGCCCCGGGAGGGGGGCGCCCGGCTGGGGATGGTGCTGGCCGAGGGCGCCGTCGTCGGACTGGTCACCGGCATGGTGGGCGCCGGCGGCGGCTTCCTCGTGGTCCCAGCGCTCGTGCTGCTCGGGGGACTGCCGATGGGGGCCGCCGTCGGGACCTCGCTGCTCGTCATCGCCCTCAAGTCGTTCGCCGGCCTCGCCGGCTACCTGGCGAGCGTCCAGGTGGACTGGGGCCTCGCGGCCGCGGTGTCGGCGGCCGCGGTCGTGGGGTCGGTGGCGGGTGGCGCCCTCACCGGGCGGATCCCCGCGGACACGTTGCGCCGGACCTTCGGATGGTTCGTGGTCGGCATGGGCGCCTTCGTGCTCGCACAGGAGGTCGGGCCATTGCTGGGCGGCGGACTGCCGGTGTCGGCGGCGGTGGGAGCCGGGGCTGCGGGCCTGGCCGGGCTCACCGTCGCGATCTCGTCCCGTCGGCGCACGGTTGTCCGTGACACTGACGATCACCGAGGGCCGGGGGGGCCGCTGCGGCAGGTCAGCGGCGCGGCGGGCGGCGCCTCGGCCCGGGGAGAGCCCCACTGATCCGTCCGGTCGAGGTGAGCACGCGGACACGCGGACTTGCGGACGGCCCCCGGTCCCGATTCCGGGTCCGGGGGCCGTCACTCCTGGGGGTGGTCAGCTGTCCTTACGGGATGACGGGCACTCGGACGGGAACTCCGCCCGGTCCGGCCGGCATTACGAACGGACCGATCCGGAGTCCGCCCTGGGGAGTGGTGGTGAGGGTGATGGGCGGCACGTTGGCCGGCCCCGAGCCACTGATCCGGTCACCGCTGCCGGCGTCGTAGACGCCCTGACGGCCGTCGGGGAAGCGGACCTCGTAGGCGGTCGGCCAGAACCACTGGTTCCGCTCGATCCGGACCGTCTCCTGCGGGGTGTCGGCCATCCGCTGGTTGGCTGCCGCGTTCTGCTCCTGCAGCCAGTTCCAGGCGCCGGTGGCGGCGTTCCAGAACCAGTTGCCACCGTCGCGGGCAGGAGGGGGCGGCGGCGGGGTCTCACCGCGGGTGCCGGGTTCCGGCGTCGGTGCGACGTACACCGGGTTCGGAGCGGGGGTGGTCGACGGGACCTGGGTCGGTGTCGGCGCCGTCTC